>WGFB01000001.1 GCA_015492435.1 Gammaproteobacteria bacterium
CTCTCCTTGAACTCAGCGCCGACGGCCGTAGCGTCACCGCCTGGGCGGGCGGAATGCCCACAGGATACGTTTGTGACCCGGAAGGGGGGCTCAAGTCACAGATACCCTCCCGGCATTTACCCCTGGGGATCCTGGGAGACGATGCCTTCAACAGCTCGACTCAGGTCCTTTCCGTCGAGAAAGGAGACAGGATTTATTTGTGCACGGATGGCCTGATCGAGGCATGCAGCCCTGAAGGGAAGAGTTTTGGTGCCGAGCGCCTCGAAGGGTTGTTATCTGGAGGCGATGCCGATAAATTCACCCTTGTTCTGGAGTCCCTCGCGGAATTCAGGAGGGATGAGGCGCAACATGACGATATTTCTTTCATCGAACTCAAGTGCGACGAGGTCCCCGCGCCCGGCAATATACAAAATTGAAGGTGGCCAGCCTGTTGTCTGCGCAATTTTGTGCAACTGCCGGGTTTGCCCGCATCATTGATCCCAAACCCGAGATGTCCGCCGTAAGGCGTCCTGTATGATGGCGCACTCATCCCGCGCCGCCATGACCAAGAAGCCCCGTTCTTCCTGGTGTCTGCGTTCTTCCGCGTCGTGGACGAGCCGGGCGCAGGTGGGGATCAGCTCGTCGTATCCGGCGAGCACCAGGCTTTCTTTCAGGTCATCATCGATCTCGACGTCGTCCGAGTACTCGGAAACCACGGCCTTGCCGTTGGCCAGCAGGTAGGAGACGCGGGCGACCTCGAAGATGCGCATGCCCTCGCGGCGCATGTTGAGCACTACTTTTGAACGGGCAATGTATCGGTCCCTTTCCTCGCCGTAGATGAATTGCAGGACCTTTACATTGAGTCCCCTGGCGGCGAGGCCGTCGAGGATCTTCTGGCCCCGTTCGTCCACCAGGCCATAGAAGAGTACGTCGATATCCTGTTTCTCCTGATTGCCGATACGGCGCATTTCCGGAACATAGCCCACTGGCACGTGAATGATGCGGGAGATACCCATTTTTCGTAACAGGGGGATGTTGCGCCGGCTGTATTCCCACATGATGACCTGGGACTGGATTTCGTGGAATATTCGTCTGACCTGGCCGTCGGGCCGCGTCTGTTCCAAGTGATAGAAAATGGTATTTCTCGACAGGCCCGGCAGTCTGTCCGGGTCCATGATATGAAAGCCGAAGATGATGTTGATGCGCTCTTCCAGGTACTTGCCATCCGTCAGGACGGCTTCGTATCCCAGCCTGCGCAGGGCATGGCAGACCGTTTCGGCAATCTCCCGGTAGGCCTCGAAGAAGGGGACCGGACCTTGCCATGGCAGGATGGTGACGTTGAATTTCGTTGCCGGGGAGAGCTCCATGAGTTGGAGGCCGCCTGGCGCCCTGCGCGCGGCGCCGCTGTCAGGCCTTCAGTACGCGCGCAATCCTGTCCAGGCCCTCGCGCAGCTTGTCCATGCTGGTGGCGAAGGACAGGCGCATGTAGCCGGGGGCGCCGAAGGCGGAGCCGGGCACCAGGGCCACGCCGGCCTCGTTGATGAGATGCTCCCCGAAGGCCACGTCGTCGCCCACGCCATCGATGGCGTCGATGGCCTCCTGCATGTAAGGGAAGGCATAGAATGCGCCCGTGGAGGGCAGGCACTGGACGCCGGGCAGGACGTTCAAGGCATCCACCACGAAGCGGTGGCGTTCCCTGAAGGCCTCGGTCATGACGCCGATGCAGGACTGGTCGCCCTCCAGTGCCGCCCGGGCGGCCGCCTGCGAGATGGAGGCGGGATTGGAGGTGCTCTGGGACTGGATCTTTTTCATGGCGTTGATGAGTTCCAGGGGGCCGGCGGCATAGCCGATGCGCCAGCCGGTCATGGAATAGGCCTTGGACACGCCGTTGAGGATGATGGCCTGATCATGGAGATCCGGGCAGGCCATCAATATATTGGTGAAAGGTTCGTCGTTGAGCCGGATGTGCTCGTAGATATCGTCGCTGGCGACGATGATCTGGGGATACCGCTTGATAACCTCACCCAGGGCGACGAGCTCCGCGCGGGTATAGGTGGCGCCCGTGGGGTTGGAGGGGCTGTTGATGACCACCAGGCGGGTGCGCTCGGTGATGGCCTGTTCCAGTTGTTCAGGCGTGATCTTGAAGCCCTGTTTCAGCCCCGTGGAGATGATGACCGGGTCGGCGTCCGCCAGCAGCACCATGTCCGGGTAGGATACCCAGTAGGGGGCGGGGATGATGACCTCGTCGCCTGCATCGAGGAGCGCCTGGGCCAGGTTGTAGAAGCTCTGCTTGCCGCCGACGGACACCAGGATCTGATCCGGTGTATACTCCAGTCCGTTGTCGCGCCTGAACTTCTCGCATACGGCCTGTCTCAATTCCTGGGTGCCCGCCACGGCGGTGTACTTGGTGAAGCCGGCCTGGATGGCCTCGATGGCCGCCGCCTTGATGGGTTCCGGAGTATCGAAATCCGGCTCTCCGGCGCCGAAACCGATGATGTCCCTGCCCTCCGCGCGCAACTGGGCGGCGCGGGCGGTGATGGCGAGGGTGGGCGAGGGTTTGATGCGTTGTACGCGTCGGGATAGTTGCACGGTCGTATCGTCCTGTGGTGTCGTGTCTCCAGGGGCGCATATTGTCTTCGCGCCCTTCGTGGTAAGAAAAGGTTCAATAGCAGTATACGGCAAAATTTTCCATGGAAAAAACATTTCAATTGCACTCCGATTTCCAGCCCGCCGGGGACCAGCCGGAGGCGATCCGCCAGTTGGTGGAGGGCCTGGAGGCCGGCCTGACGCACCAGATCCTGCTGGGGGTCACCGGCTCCGGCAAGACCTTCACCATCGCCAATGTCATCGCCCGGGTGCAGCGTCCCACGCTCATACTCGCGCCCAACAAGACCCTGGCGGCGCAGTTGTACAGCGAGATGCGCGAGTTCTTCCCGGACAATGCCGTGGAATATTTCGTCTCCTATTATGATTACTACCAGCCGGAGGCCTATGTGCCGTCCTCGGACACCTTCATCGAGAAGGACGCCTCCATCAACGAGCACATCGAACAGATGCGCCTCTCCGCCACCAAGGCCATCCTGGAGCGCCGCGACGCCATCATCGTGGCCTCCGTGTCGTCCATCTACGGCCTGGGAGATCCGCGCGCCTACCTGAGCATGGTGCTGCACCTGGTCAAGGGCGACGTGGTGGACCGGCGCGACATCCTGCTGCGCCTCACCGACATCCAGTACACGCGCAACGACGTGGAGCTGCACCGCGGCACCTACCGGGTGCGCGGCGAGGTCATCGATATCTTCCCCGCCGAGTCGGAGAGCGAGGCGGTGCGGGTGGAGCTGTTCGACGACGAGATCGATTCCCTGGCCTGGTTCGATCCCCTCACGGGAGAGATCCTGCGCCGCGTGCCGCGCCTGACGGTCTATCCCAAGACCCACTATGTCACGCCCCGCGAAACCATCATGGGCGCCATCGACCAGATCCGCGAGGAACTGCGCGAGCGCCTGCGGCAGTTGCGCGAGGCCAACAAGCTGGTGGAGGCGCAGCGCCTGGAGGAGCGCACCCGCTTCGACATGGAGATGATGCAGGAGATCGGCTACTGCTCGGGCATCGAGAACTACTCCCGCTATCTGTCCGGGCGTCAGCCGGGGGAGCCGCCCCCGACCCTGTTCGACTACCTGCCCGGGGATGCCCTGCTGGTGATCGACGAGAGCCATGTCACCATTCCCCAACTAGGCGGCATGTACCGCGGCGACCGGGCGCGCAAGCTCAACCTGGTGGAATACGGTTTCCGCCTGCCCTCGGCCCTGGACAACCGCCCCCTGTGTTTCGAGGAATTCGAGCGCCTGGCGCCGCAGACCATTTTCACCTCCGCCACCCCCGGCCCCTACGAGACCGAGCATGCCGGCGCCGTGGTGGAACTGCTGGTGCGGCCCACGGGGCTCGTGGATCCCGAGCTGGAGGTGCGGCCGGTGGAGAGCCAGGTGGACGACCTGTTGTCGGAGATCCGCCTGCGCGCCTCCCGCAACGAGCGCGTGCTGGTGACCACCCTCACCAAGCGCATGGCCGAGAACCTCACGGAATACCTCGACGAACACGGCGTCAGGGTGCGCTACCTGCACTCGGACATCGATACCGTGGAGCGGGTGGAGATCATTCGCGACCTGCGCCTGGGAGAGTTCGACGTGCTGGTGGGTATCAATCTCCTGCGCGAGGGCCTGGACATCCCGGAGGTGTCCCTGGTGGCCATACTGGATGCGGACAAGGAGGGCTTCCTGCGCTCGGACCGTTCCCTGATCCAGACCATCGGCCGCGCCGCGCGCAATCTCAACGGCCGCGCCATTCTCTATGCCGACCACATTACCGGCTCCATGCAGCGCGCCATGGAAGAAACGGAGCGCCGCCGGCGCAAGCAACTGGCCCATAACGAGGCCCACGGCATCACCCCCGTCGGGGTGCAAAAGGCGGTGAAGGAACTCATCGACGGGGTCTTCGCCAGTTCCATACCCAGGGCAGGGGAATATGCCCGGGTGGCCGAGCCGGTGATCGAATACGGCGCCCTCTCACCGGCGGAGCTGGCCAGGAAGATCGCGGCCCTGGAGAAGCAGATGTACCAGCATGCCCGCGACCTGGAATTCGAGGAGGCGGCCAGGATCCGCGACGAGATCCACCGGCTGCGCGAGGGGCACCTGGGGCTCAGCGATAAAAGGTTGTAGCGCAGTCCGTTTTGCTTGCATTGGGGGCTGTCTATCTCGTATCCTGTAGCAGGTTTTTTGCAGGCGCGTAGCTCAGTTGGTTAGAGCACCACCTTGACATGGTGGGGGTCGTTGGTTCGAATCCAATCGCGCCTACCAACATATCCTGTTGATCGCAAGCACTGTTCTGGCAGTGCTTTTTTCATACGGGGACATGAAAATACAGCGCGACCTTCCATGCCGACCATTACACTGCCCGACAACAGCACCCGACACTACGGCCATCCGGTGACCCTCGCCGAGGTGGCGGCCGATATCGGCCCCGGCCTCGCCAAGGCGGCCCTGGCGGGCAAGGTGGATGGCCGCCTGGTGGACCTGTCCCATGTCATCGAGCGTGATGCCCGGGTGGCCATCGTCACCGACCGCGACCCGGAGGGCCTGGAGATCATCCGCCATTCCTGCGCCCATCTCCTGGCGCAAGCTGTAAAGCAATTGTTTCCCACCGCGCAGGTCACCATCGGGCCGGTCATCGAGGATGGTTTCTACTACGACTTCGCCTTCGAGCGTTCCTTCACCCCGGAGGATCTGGAGGCCATCGAAAAGAAAATGGTGGAGCTGGCCGGCGAGGATCTGCCGGTCACGCGCAAGGAGATGTCCCGCGAGGACGCCATCCCGTTCTTTCTCGGCATGGGCGAGCGTTACAAGGCGGAGATCATCGAGGCCATTCCCGCCCATGAGATTCTGTCCCTCTACGAGCAGGGCGATTTTGTCGATCTGTGCCGAGGGCCCCATGTGCCCAGCACCGGCCGCCTCAAGGCCTTTCATCTCACCAAGCTGGCGGGCGCCTACTGGCGCGGCGATTCCCGAAACGAGATGCTGCAGCGCATCTATGGCACGGCCTGGCCCAACAAGAAGGCCCTGAAGCAGTACCTGCATCGCCTGGAGGAGGCGGAGAAACGCGACCACCGCAAGATCGGCAGGCAACTGGATCTCTACCATACCCAGGAAGAAGCGCCGGGCATGGTGTTCTGGCATGGCAAGGGCTGGATCATCTACCAGACCATCGAGAACTATATCCGCCGGTTGCTGGTGGACCATGGCTATCACGAGGTGCGCACCCCCCAGGTGGTGGATCGCAGCCTGTGGGAGAAGTCGGGGCACTGGGAAAAATTCAGCGACGACATGTTCACCACCCATGTGGAGAACCGCGACTATGCCGTCAAGCCCATGAACTGCCCCTGCCATGTGCAGATCTACAACCAGGGGGTGAAGAGCTACCGCGACCTGCCCCTGCGCATGGCGGAGTTCGGCTCCTGCCACCGCAACGAGCCCTCGGGCACCCTGCACGGCCTCATGCGCCTGCGCAATTTCGTCCAGGACGACGCCCACATCTTCTGTACCGAGGCCCAGATCCAGGAAGAGGTGTCCGCCTTCATCGACCTGCTGTTCCAGGTCTACGCCGATTTCGGTTTCCGCGACATCATCATCAAGCTGTCCACCCGCCCGGAAAACCGCGTGGGGGACGATGCCTCCTGGGACAAGGCGGAGCACGCCCTGGAGCGGGCGCTGAACGACAAGGGCCTGGAATGGGACCTGCAACCGGGCGAGGGCGCCTTCTACGGGCCCAAGATCGAGTTCTCCCTCAAGGACTGCATCGGCCGTGTCTGGCAGTGCGGCACCATCCAGGTGGATTTCTCCATGCCGGGACGCCTGGGGGCGCACTATATCGCCGAGGACGGCGGCAAGCAGGCGCCGGTGATGCTGCACCGCGCCATCCTGGGCTCCCTGGAGCGCTTCATCGGCATTCTCATCGAGGAACACGCCGGGCATTTCCCCCTGTGGCTGGCCCCGGTGCAGGCCGTGGTGATGAATATTACGGACAATCAGGCCGATTACGCCCGAAAAGTGGTGGAATACCTGAAAAAACAAGGGCTCAGGGTCAATTTGGACTTGAGAAATGAAAAAATAGGCTTTAAAATCCGCGAGCACACATTACAACGGATTCCCTATCTGCTGGTGACGGGAGATCGGGAAGTGGAAAATCAAACCGTGGCCGTGCGCACGCAAAGCGGCAAGGATCTGGGCGGCATGACCCTGGAGGCATGCGCCCAACGATTTCTGGCCGAAATCGCGAGCCGCGGCCATGGTGTTTTGGAGGACTGAAGTATCGCTGCAGATAAAGAGCTGCGCTTGAACGAAGCGATTACGGCGCCAACGGTCAGGCTGATCGGAGCCGATGGCGAACAGATCGGCGTGGTGTCTCTCGACGAGGCTCAGCAACACGCCGACGAGGCCGAACTCGATCTGGTCGAGATCGTGCCCAACTCGGATCCGCCGGTATGCCGCATCATGGACTACGGCAAATATCTCTTCGAGGAGAACAAGAAGCGCCACGCGGCCAGAAAGAAGCAAAAGCAGATTCAGGTCAAGGAAGTCAAGTTCAGGCCGGGCACGGAAGAGGGAGACTACCAGGTCAAACTGCGCAACATCATCCGTTTCCTGGAAGGGGGCGACAAGGCCAAGATCACCCTGCGCTTCAGGGGGCGCGAGATGGCCCACCAGCAACTGGGCCGCAACCTGTTGCAGCGCATCGAGAAGGACCTGGAGGCGTACGGCAGCGTCGAGCAGTACCCCAAGATGGAGGGGCGCCAGATGGTGATGGTGATGGCCCCCTTGAAGAAGAAGTAGCGGCAAACGTCGTGTGACGCTTGCCACATTGTCAGGACCTTAATTTTGGAAGAAACGAGATGCCCAAGCTAAAGACACATCGCGGTGCGGCCAAGCGGTTTGCCAAGACGGCCTCCGGACGCTTCAAGTTCAGGCAGTCCCATCGCAACCACATCCTCACCAAGAAGAGCACCAAGCGCAAGCGCCACCTGCGCAGCACCGGCCTGATCTGCGCTTCCGACAGCGAAGCCATCAAACAGATGTTACCTTACAGTTGAGGTTCTCAAGGAGTTAAGACATGCCAAGAGTAAAACGAGGGGTTACCGCCCGCGCGCGTCACAAGAAGGTCATTGCCCAGGCCAAGGGATACCGCGGCCGCCGCAAGAACGTCTACCGCGTCGCCACCCAGGCGGTCACCAAGGCCGGGCAGTACGCCTACCGCGACCGCCGGCAGAGAAAGCGCCAGTTCCGCGCCCTGTGGATCGTGCGCATCAACGCGGCGGCCCGCGAATGCGGCCTGTCCTACAGCCGCCTGATGAATGGCCTCAAGCGTGCCGCCATCGACATCGACCGCAAGGTGCTGGCGGACCTGGCGGTATTCGACAAGGACGCCTTTGCCGCCCTGGCGGAAAGGGCCAAGGCCAGTCTCTCTGCCTGAATGACGGACGGCCTGCCGCCCACCGGGCGCCGCGCCTGACAGAACGGAAAAGGGAAAGGCCGCAGCCTTTCCCTTTTTTATTGTTTATGCCACGAAGCACACGAAGTTCACGAAGATAAAATATATATAACAATGTATTACGGGTTGTATTGAAGGTTTTTTGTCTTCTTTCTTCGTGCCCTTCGTGTACTTCGTGGTCAATAGATAAAAAGTCCAAAAACAGAACGACAGACCATGCAACTGGACCCACTCGTCAAACAGGCCATGGAGCAAATCGCCGCCGCCGCGGACCTGGCGGCGCTGGACCGGTTGCGCGTCCAGTATCTGGGCAAGAAGGGCGTGCTCACCGATGCCCTGAGGCAGCTCAAGGATCTGTCCCCGGAGGCGCGTCCCAAGGCCGGGCAGGCCGTGAATCAGGCCAAGCAGCAGGTGCACCAGGCCATCGAGGCGCGGCGCCAGGCCCTGGAGGCCGCCGCACTGGAGGCGCGCCTGGCGCGGGAGCGCATCGATGTCACCCTGCCGGGCAGGGGGCAGACCACGGGTGGCCTGCATCCCGTGACCCTCACCCTGGAGCGCATCGAGGAACTGTTCGCGCGCATCGGCTACGAGGTGGCCGAAGGGCCGGAGATCGAGGACAACTATCACAACTTCGAGGCCCTCAATATCCCGGAGAATCACCCCGCGCGGGCCATGCACGATACCTTCTATATCGATGCCGAAACCCTGTTGCGCACTCATACCTCTCCGGTGCAGGTGCACGTCATGCAGTCACGCAAGCCGCCCCTGCGCGTCATCGCGCCGGGCCGCGTCTACCGCTGTGATTCCGATGTCACCCACACCCCCATGTTCCACCAGGTGGAGGGCTTCATGGTGGACGAGAACGTCAGCTTCACGGACCTCAAGGGCATGCTCAGCGACTTCCTGCGCGCCTTCTTCGACAAGGAACTGAACGTCCGCTTCCGGCCATCCTATTTTCCGTTCACCGAACCCTCCGCCGAGGTGGACATCGAGTGCGTCATCTGCGGCGGCGCGGGCTGCCGCGTATGCAGCCAGACGGGGTGGCTGGAAATCATGGGCTGCGGCATGATTCATCCCCAGGTCTTCAAGCACGTGGGCATCGACAACGAACAATTCACCGGCTTCGCCTTCGGCCTGGGCGTGGAACGCATGGCCATGCTGCGCTACGGCGTCAACGACCTGCGCCTGTTCTTCGAGAATGATTTACGGTTTTTGCGGCAGTTTAACTAGGGGTAAGGTACAAGGTGCAAGATACAAGGTACAAAGGAAGAAGGTACAAGGACATCATCCTCTTGTACCTTGTATCTTGTATCTGATCTAACAACATTATGAAATTCAACGAACAATGGCTGCGTGAGTGGGTGGACCCGCCGGTGGGCAGCGAGGAATTGTGCGAGCAGTTGACCATGGCGGGGCTGGAGGTGGAGGCCGTGGAGCCGGTGGCGTCCGGCTTCAGCGGTGTCGTGGTGGGCAAGGTGCTTTCCGTGGCGCCCCATCCCCAGGCGGACCGTCTGCAGGTCTGCCAGGTGGATGTGGGGGAGGGCGAGCCCCTGGGCATCGTGTGTGGGGCGCGCAATGTGGCGCCCGGCATGCTGGCGCCCGTGGCGCGGGTGGGGGCGCGGCTGGGTGACGATTTCACCATCAAGAAGGCGCGTCTGCGCGGCGTGGAGTCGCAGGGCATGTTGTGTTCCGCGGCGGAACTGGGGCTGGCCGAGCAGTCGGAGGGCCTGATGAGCCTGCCCGAGGGCGCGCGTCCCGGGGACGATTTCCGCGACTTTCTGCAACTGGACGATGTGTCCATCGAGCTGGGGCTGACGCCCAACCGCAGCGACTGCCTGGGCGTGGCCGGGATCGCCCGCGAGGTGGGGGTGATCAACCGCAGCCCGGTGACGGAGGTGGATACAGCGCCCGTTTCCGCCACGGCCGATGCCGTGTTTCCCATCGAGGTCGAGGACCCGCGGGCCTGTCCCCGTTATGTGGGCCGTGTCATCGCGGGGGTGAACGCGCGCGCGCAGACCCCCTTGTGGATGCAGGAAAGGCTGCGCCGCAGCGGCCTGCGCAGTATCAGTCCCGTGGTGGACGTAACCAACTACGTGATGCTGGAACTGGGCCAGCCCATGCACGCCTTCGACCTGGACAAGCTGGAAAGAGGCGTTCGCGTCAGGATGGCCCGCGAGGGCGAAACCATCGAACTCCTCGACGGTCAGCAAGTCACCCTGGCCGGGAACACCCTGGTCATCGCCGACGCCGGCAAGGCCATCGCCATGGCGGGCATCATGGGCGGTCAGGAGACGGCCGTGGGCGATGACACCCGCACCCTGTTTCTGGAGAGCGCCTTTTTCTCGCCCCAGGCCATTGCCGGCCGCGCCCGGCAGTATGGCCTGCACACGGATTCTTCCCACCGTTTCGAGCGCGGTGTCGATCCCGAACTGGCCGTCCGCGCCATGGAGCGCGCCACGCGCCTGTTGCTGGAGATCACCGGGGGAGAGGCGGGCCCGGTGGTGGAAGTGACGGATGCCGCCTCGTTGCCGCGCCATGACCCCATCACCCTGCGCGCCGCGCGGCTGCGGCGCCTGCTCGGCGCCGCGATCCCGCGCCCGGAAGTGACGGAGATCCTGCGGCGCCTGGGTTTCCAGGTGCGGGAGAGTGAAGGGGAAAGCTGGGAGGTGGTGTCATCCTCCGCACGATTCGATATCGCCATCGAGGCCGATCTCATCGAGGAAGTCGCCAGGATCCATGGCTACAACCACCTGCCCGACAGCCGGCCCGCCGCCCGCCTGGCCATCGAGAGCGCCGCTGCCACCACGACGAGGGACCGGCGCATGCGCCTGCTGCTGGCGGACCGGGGTTACCAGGAGGCCATCACCTACAGCTTCGTGGATACCGCCTTGCAGTCCCTGCTGGATCCGGAACAGACGCCCATCGAACTGGCCAATCCCATTTCCTCGGAAACGGCGGTGATGCGCACCAGCCTGTGGCCCGGCCTGGTGCAGGCGGTGATGCACAACCTGAACCGCCAGCAGCGCCGGGCGCGCCTGTTCGAAACCGGCCGCAAGTATCTGCGCAAGGAAGGCAGGATCGTGGAACAGCCTGTGGTGGCCGGGGCGGTGACCGGACTGGTGAGTCCCGAACAGTGGGGCATGGAGAACCGCGAGGTGGACTATTTCGATCTCAAGGGCGACGTGGAAGCCTTGCTGGCCTTGGGTGGCAGCGCGGCGCAGGGCGTGCGCTTCAGCGCCACCGGGCTGCACCCGGCCCTCCATCCAGGGCAGGCGGCGCGCCTGCTCTTGGAGGATGGCGCTACCGTTGGCTGGCTGGGGGTGCTGCACCCCCGCGTGAGCAAGGCGCTGAAGCTGGATCAAAACATTTTGGTTTTTGAAGTGAGTTCTAATATCATGGGCGGAGAGAGGGTTCCGGTTTTTCATGAGTTGTCGAAGTTTCCGGCCATCCGCCGCGACCTGGCCATCATCGTCGATGAAGACGTGCCGGCGGCTTCCATCCGGGCGTGCATCGAGGAGACGGCGGGCGAAACCCTGCAACAGTTGCAGCTATTTGACGTTTATCATGGAAAAGGCATTGATTCAGGTAAAAAAAGTGTCGCCCTGGGCTTGACCTTGCAGGCATTTTCGCGCACCCTTACAGACAGTGAAATAGACGCACTCATCGCGCGTGTACTACAGCAGTTGCAGAACACGTTCGCGGCAACCCTGAGAGAATGAAACTATGGCACTGACGAAGGCTGATATCGCTGAGAAGTTGTTTGAGGAATTCGGACTCAACAAGCGCGAGGCCAAGGAACTCGTCGAGATGTTTTTCGAAGAGATCCGTTGCGCACTAGAGTCCGGCGAGCAGGTCAAATTGTCGGGATTCGGCAACTTCAACCTGCGCATGAAGAATGAAAGGCCGGGCCGCAATCCCAAGACGGGAGAAGAGATTCCCATCACGGCCCGCAGAGTGGTAACATTCCACCCGGGACAAAAACTGAAGGCGCGTGTAGAGGCTTATGCTGGAACCCAGCAGCAATAACGAACTGCCCCCCATTCCGGGCAAGCGCTATTTCACCATAGGCGAAGTCAGTGAGCTGTGCAGGGTCAAGCCACACGTGCTGCGCTATTGGGAGCAGGAGTTTCCCCAGTTGTCTCCGGTGAAACGGGCGGGGAACCGGCGCTACTATCAACATCAGGACGTGATGCTGGTGCGCCAGATCCGGGAACTGCTGTATTTCCAGGGGTTCACCATCGGCGGGGCGCGGCAGAAGCTGTCCGGCGCCGAGGCAAAACAGGAACACAGCCGCAGTCGCCAGATCATCCGCGACATGCGCAAGGAATTGGAAGAGGTTCTGAAAATCCTGAAGGGCTGATCCCACGACAGGGCCCTGCAGGGACATCACAGGTGGTCGCTTCGCTGACGACGCCTC
>WGFB01000002.1 GCA_015492435.1 Gammaproteobacteria bacterium
GTATAAGAGACAGGGGTGTCTGCAATGGCTGCCAGATGATGTCGGTGCTGAGCGGACTCATTCCCGGCGCCGGTTCCTGGCCCCGTTTCGTCCGCAACCGCAGCGAACAGTTCGAGGCGCGTTTCTCCCTGGTGGAGGTGCCGCCCTCGCCCTCCATTTTCCTGGACGGCATGGCGGGGTCGCGCCTCCCGGTGGCCGTGGCCCACGGCGAGGGGCGCGCGGACCTTACGGAACGGCAGGCGCAGAACCTGCTGGACAGCGGACTCGTGGCCGTGCGCTATGTCGACAACCAGGGTAGGGCCACGGAACGCTATCCCGCCAACCCCAATGGTTCCCCCGCGGGCATCACCGGCCTCACCACCCCCGATGGCCGCTTTACCATCATGATGCCCCATCCCGAACGGGTGTTCCGCACCGTGCAGAATTCCTGGCATCCCGACGAATGGGGCGAGGATGCGCCCTGGCTGCGGCTGTTCCGCAATGCGCGCAAATGGCTCGGGTGAGCCGGAAGGCTACGTTTTCGCAAGTGATGCGCGGGCGCTTGCCATCAGCCAGGCACCCGTGAGGCCTCCCAGGGTATTGAGCACCAGGTCGTCCACGGAGGGGTAGCGCCAGGGCAGGAACAGCTGCATGGCCTCCATGGAGAGACTCACGCCCAGGCTGAAGAGCGTGGCGCCAAGCAGGGCGCGACGGGAGAACATCCCGCCTATCATCAGGCCCAGGGGGATGAAGCCAAGATAATTGAAAATCCAGTCTCGCCAGAGCCGCGGGGAAATCTCGTCATGCCGGAATGGTACAACGCCGAGGACTCTGGGCGCGAGGCGCAGATAGTAGGTCGAGGGGATTTCCAGGGCGCCCGGCGCGAGATAATCGAAGGGGACGCCGTCCACCCGGATCACCGCCTGGCGCAAGGTGCCCAGCCATGGCCGGTCGAAGGTGATTTCATTCCCCAGCGCCAGGCGGTATTCCGCGGACCAGGAGGCCAGGGCCTGGGCGGGGAGGGAGGTTTCGATCCGCGGCACGCCGTCCACTGTCACGGCCAGGGTATCCCGCTTCACCGAGAGGCGTATGCGGTGGAATTTCAGGTCCCGGAACACGCCGGGGACGATAAAGGGCGGCGTGCCATTCTCCATGGTCTCCGAGCGGCGCAGGCGGATGACCAAGTCTGCGCCTGCCTGGCCGATGGTGATATTGCGCTGGCCGGTATTGCCGGACAGGGTGAGAATCCGCGCCGGCCCCGACTGAGTGTTTGAGGCGGTCTGTACGTCAATCAGGATTTCCAGCGGCGCGCCCGCAATGACCTCCCGAAGCCAGTCCGGTGGCTGGTGGGTGAGGGCGATGCCAGGCGCCGTGAAGCGCAGTTCGTCTTGCGTGGAACGGACGCCTGCATTGTCGAAAGCGGGCAATGGGTCGATGGGATAGGCGCCCGCGACGAGATAGGCAAGTACCGTCAGCACCAGTGCGGTCGATTTTCCTGGGGTCATATTCTATCCGGGATTCCTTGCGGGGGGGCTGCATTGCGCCTTGGCCTTGGTGTCAGAAAATTCTGTTGCTTCTGGGCGAAACCTGGCCGATATACCATAGTATAGCTGATAAATAGACCTGTTCCCTTTCAAGCCGCTAAAATGGTCCATGATATGACCAACGGGATTGCCGCTCATGGCTGTTCTTGCCAATCTTGACCGAAAGACGCGCTATTCACTGCTTGCCGGCCTGGCCTTGCAGGCGGCGGCCGTGATCGGCCTGATCTCCTTTTTCGGCGCCAGGGAGGGAACGGGTCCGCGCCAGGAGAGCGGCCCCGATTCCTGGAACGTGGCCTTGCAGAGCGTGCGTTTCGACAGCGTTGAGGAGGTGGAGCGGTTGTTCGCGCGCTTGTCCTATCACTGGCCTCTGGCCGAAGGCAGCCTCGTGCCCCGCATCGCCATCGATCCCCTGCCCGGGGATTATCAGCCCGATCTGGAGGTTTCCCGCAAAAAGGCCCTGTTTTTCCGCGCCATGCTGCCGCTGGCCCTGGCGGAGAACGGCGAGATACGCAAGCAGCGCGAATTCGTGAAACGGGTGCGGGACAGGGCGGGCGCGCCACTGGATGCCCGCTCCCGGGAGCGCCTGCGCCTGTTGTTCGGTCAGTACCGCGTGGAAATGACGGAAGATCTGACGGCCGCCATAGATGCCTTGCTGCAGCGCATGGACGAGATTCCTCCCGCCCTGCTTCTGGCGCAGGCCGCCAACGAGAGCGCCTGGGGCACTTCGCGTTTCGCGCGCCTGGCCAACAACCTTTTCGGCCAATGGACCTGGCGCGACGGGCAGGGCATTGTTCCCCTGGAGCGCCCCGAAGGAGAGTCCTATGCCGTCAGAAAGTTTCCGTCCCTGCGCGCCTCTGTGCGCGACTATATTCACAACCTCAATATCGGGCATGCCTATGAGGAATTGCGCGCCCTGCGCAGCCGCCAGCGCCAGGCGGGGCAGCCCCTGGATGCCCTGGCGCTGGCGGCGGGCTTGACGCGCTATTCCCAGCGCGGCGAGGCCTATGTGGATGAGATCCGCAGCATCATTCGCGGCAACCGGCTGGAAGTGCTGGCGGACGTCGGCCTGGCGCCGCCTGGCGCCCAGGTGGCCGTCAGCGACGGGGATCCGGTGCGATCCACAGGTGGCTGAACCAGTAGAAGCGTCCACGGGCAGACGAGGGCGCCGTGCAGTTGTAACGGCTGCGTCCCGCCGGCAGGGGCTGCGCCGCCGTGACCATGAAGCGGCGCCGTTCTCCGTCGAGCCATACCGGCATCATGACGCTGCCGTCACTGGCGAAGCACCGCAGCCGTTTCAGATCCGCGTCGCTGGGCGCCAGGGTGGCGGTCATGGCGGGGGGCGTGTTGTCATTCCGTTGTGGATCCCAGGGGGTCACCTCTATGACGGGCATGGCCAGTGAGGCGGCCTTGAGGCGGAACTGATCCAGGCTGGCGAATTTCTCCGCCATGGGAAAGCGGGGCAGGGCGAGGGGATCGGCGTAGGGGCCGATGGCGCCGGAGTGCTGGCCAAAGGCGGTCAGCCCCAGTTCCGCGACGATATCCGCAAGGGCGCGGTTGTACTCGCCATAGGGATAGGCGAACAGGCGGGTCCGGATGCTCAGTTCCTCCCGCAGCCGTTCCTGGGCGCGCAGGATGTCGCGGCGCACGCGCGCGCGCCACTGCCGCCGTGTCTCCCCCTGCTGGGCGCGGATCAGATAATCATGGCTGGCGGAGTGGTTGGCGAAAGTGGCGCCATGGGCCTGCATCTCGCGCATCTGTTCCCATGTCATGAAGGCCGGCAGTTTCCGGTCCACGCTGTCGGTGGCGACAAAGACCGTGAAGGGCCAGCCCAGCCGCTTGAGGCGGGGATAGGCCTGGGTATAGACGGAAACATAAGCGTCGTCGATGGTGATGGCCACCGCGCGTTCGGGCAGTGGGGCGCCGTTGCGAGCGGCCCGCGCGATTTCTTCCAGGGGCAATATCTGGTATCCTGCTGTCTGCAGGTAGCCGAGGTGGGCCTCGAATTGTTCGAGCCGGATATTTGTGCTGGGATGCTTGTCCTCGCCGAAGTGATGATACATGAAGACCACGGCGTTGGGCGCCCCCGCCAGGGCGGAGCCGGCCGCGAGACAACATAACAGCAGGAACAGACAACCGGTGGATTTCATGAGTCCAGATGGTTTTTCGCGTATTGCGGGCCCACTTGCCATTACATCTCGTTATCGCGTTCTTTTCAATCTCTAAACTTAAGGAATCAGCATGTATAAACACACACTATCGGGAGTCGTGCTGCTGGGACTCGCCTGGTCCTGGAGCAATGCCCATGCCGCCCTGGAAAGCGACAAGGAAAAATTCAGCTATTCGGTGGGCGTGCAGGTTGCCACCAGCCTCAGCCAGGCCGGTCCCAGCCTGGACATTCCCGCCCTGACCCAGGCTATTTCGGACGTGCTCAGCGGCTCGGAACTCAAATTGACCGAGGAAGAAATGCAGCAGGCGTTCAAGGTATACCAGCAGAAGCTCCGGGAGGAGCAGGCGGCGCGCGCCGACAAGAACCTCCATGCCGGACAGGAATTTCTCGCCGCCAACAAGAAGAAGCCCGGCGTGGTGGAATTGCCCAATGGGATGCAATACAAGATCATCCGCAAGGGTGATGGCAAGAAACCCACCCTGCAGGATACCGTGGAAGTTCACTACCGCGGCACGCTCATCGATGGTAAAGAGTTCGACAGCTCCTACAAGCGCAATCAGACCGTATCGTTCCCGGTCAATGGCGTTATCCAGGGCTGGCAGGAAATACTGCCCCTCATGCCCGTGGGTTCCAAGTGGGAGGTGGTCATCCCCGCCGATCTCGCCTATGGCGCCCAGGGCGCCGGTTCCTCCATCGGCCCCAATGAAACCCTGGTATTCGATATCGAGTTGATCGGCATCAAGTAAACCCCGCACGACCTTTTGCGGCCCGGCAATCCGCCGGGCCGTTGTATTCAGGCAGAACCCGGAATTCATGTCTATCAGTACCGAGACGGCGCGCCGCCGCACCTTCGCCATCATTTCCCATCCCGACGCCGGCAAGACCACGCTGACGGAGAAGCTGTTGCTGTA
>WGFB01000003.1 GCA_015492435.1 Gammaproteobacteria bacterium
GAATCTCGCCAATGGACCAGAAAATCGGCAAAATTGGTGCAATAGCGGACTTCACAGCGGCAAATAGCGCGAATTCTTGGCCTAATTTTCCGATTCAACGATAAATGCATTGCGTTGTCGCTATCAGCATGAATAGATCAGACGTTCCCTAGGTCAGTAGGTTTCATCGGTCCACACCCCGCGCCCGTCCGGCGCATATTCCTGAACGGCGGGGTGGGTATTCCCGACTGAATTGCTGGGGCAGAGTTTATAGTACCGGCGTGCCGGGTTCAACTTGCCGGATTGATCGCCACGAAGAACACGAAGGTCACGAGGCGGGTGAATTCCATCATGCAACGTGATGAAATCGGCCGGTTCAGTATCGTTCTGGAAGAAGGGCTGTGGGCTGTGTTCAAGAATTCTCTGAAGATTTCCTTCGTGACCTTCGTGTTCTTCGTGGTGGGAAATCCCGCTTGTCTGCTCTGCCCACACCCCCTAAGATGGCGCAGACATGAACGCCATCGAACTCAGTGTCTTCGCCAGCCGCATCAGCGCCATCTGTGACGAAATGGGCGCCGTCCTGCGCCGCGCCGCGCTGTCGCCCAATATCAAGGACCGCCTGGATTTCTCCTGCGCCGTGTTCGACACCGCGGGCAGGCTGTGCGCCCAGGCCGCCCATATTCCCGTTCACCTGGGCAGCATGGCCTACGCCATGGAAGGCATCGTGCGCAACATCGCGTGGCGGCCGGGGGACACGGTCATCGTCAACGACCCCTATCTGGGCGGGACCCACCTGCCCGATGTCACCCTTATCACGCCGGTCTTCCTGCAGGACGGGGAACTGGCCGGTTTCGTGGTCAACCGCGCCCATCACGCCGACATCGGCGCCGCGACGCCGGGCTCCATGCCCATCTCCCGTTCCCTGGAAGAGGAGGGCATGATCATCCCCCCCACCCCTCTCGTCCGCGCGGGGCGGCTGGACGAGACGGTGATGGCGGGCCTGATGAAGGGCAGCCGCAATGCCGCCCAGGCCCATGGCGACTACGCCGCCCAGCTCAGCGCCAACCGCTGCGGGGCGGGGCGCCTGACGGCCCTGGTGGAGGGCATGGGCCGCGAGGCCTTCGCGGAGGCCCTGGGGGCGCTGAACGACTATGCCGAACGCCTGGCGCTGGCCAGTCTCACCGACATTCCCGATGGCCGCTATGCCTTCAGGGACGTCATGGACGACGATGGCGCCGGGACCCGGGATCTCGCCATCGCGGTGCGCATCACCAAGGGGGGCGGGCGCGTGGCGGTGGATTTCAGCGGCACGGCGGCGCAGGCGCCGGGCAATGTCAATTGCCCCCTGTCGGTGGCGGCCGCGGCGGTGTTCTATGTGTTCCGCTGTCTCATGCCCGCCCATACGCCGGCCTGCGCGGGCGCCTTCCGGCCCATCACCCTCACCGCGCCCGAGGGTTGCCTGGTCAATGCCCGGCGGCCCGCCGCCGTGGCCGCGGGCAACGTGGAAACCAGCATGCGCATCGTGGACGCGGTGCTGGGCGCCCTCGCCCAGGCCCTGCCCGGACGCATTCCCGCGGCCAGCCAGGGCACCATGAACAACATCGCCATGGGCGGGGAGCACGGCGGGGCCTGGGACTATTACGAAACCCTAGGGGGCGGCATGGGGGCCGGGGCGCGCGGGCCGGGACCCGGCGCCGTGCATTCCCACATGACCAATACCCTGAACACCCCGGTGGAGAGCGCCGAGATGCATTTTCCCCTGCGCATCCGGCGCTACGCCATCCGGCGCGGTTCCGGCGGCGCCGGACGCCACGCCGGTGGAGACGGCCTGGTGCGGGAATATGAATTTCTCGCCCCGGCCACGGTCACACTCATTACGGAACGGCGCCGCCACCGGCCCTGGGGGCTGGATGGCGGCCAGCCCGGCAAGGCGGGCAGGAACCGCCTCAACGGCAGCGAACTGCCGCCCAAGACGGTTTTCGAGGCGCGGCCGGGAGACCGCTTGTGCGTCGCCACGCCGGGCGGTGGAGGCTGGGGCAGGGCGCCCGGATAATAACCTATTGAAATGGTCAGATATTGGGCTTATGATGAATGGTCATAAAATTGACAGACATGAGGATCAGACGATATGGATGTGATGGAGAAAATCAAACAGCAGGTCGAGGGGCATCCCATCGTCCTCTACATGAAGGGCTCGCCGCAGTTTCCCATGTGCGGGTTTTCGAGCCATGTGGCCCAGGCCCTGCAGGCCTGCGGCGCGGACTTCGTCCACGTGGACGTCCTGGCCGATCCCGAGATCCGCGCCAATCTGCCCAGGTACGCCAACTGGCCCACCTTCCCCCAGCTCTACATCAACGGCGAACTGGTGGGTGGCTGCGACATCGTCATGGAACTCTACCAGCAGGGCGAGTTGCAGAAGATGGTGCAGGCGGCCAACAGCGCCGTGAGCTGATTTCTTTCTGTTTTCCCCCTCATCCCAGCCTTCTACCGTCAAGCGGCGCCGAGGTCCCCCAAAGGGGGAGAAGGAGTAGGTAAAACCCCCTCTCCCCTCAGGGCCGGGGTGAGGGGCAATTACGATTCCCTCATCTTCTCCCGGCAGTCGTCCCAGGCATTGACGATTCTGCAAAAAAGATCCGCCGTGACCTCGGCATCGTAGATGGCCGAATGGGCCCGGTCGTTGTCCCACGGCAGGCCGGCGGCCTGGACGGCGCGCGCCAGTACCGTCTGCCCGTAGGCGACCCCGGCCAGGGAGGCGGTGTCGAAGGTGCTGAAGGGGTGAAAGGGATTGCGCTTGAGATTGCAGCGTTCCGCGGCCGCGTTGACGAAGGCCAGGTCCATGCCGGGATTGTGTCCCACCAGGATGGCGCGGTTGCAGCCGGCCTCCTTCTGCGCCTTGCGAATGGCCTGAAAGATCGAGCGCATGGCTTCCAGCTCCGGGACGGCGAAGCGGAAGGGGTGGTAGGGGTCGATGCCGGTGAAGGCCAGGGACTTGGGGTCGAGGTTGGCGCCGGCGAAGGGTTCCACGTGGAAAGCCACCGTTTCGTCCCGGGACAGGCGTCCCTGATCGTCCATTTTCAACAGCACCGCGGCAATTTCCAGCAGGGCGTCCTTGCGCGCGTCGAAGCCCCCCGTCTCCACGTCCACCACCACGGGCATGTAGCCGCGGAAGCGGGCGGCGAGGCGGGGCTGCTCCGTGCCGGCCTCAGTGTTCATGGCCGAGCCGCCAGTTGAGGGCCGCGCCCGCGCGCAGGGGAACGACCTTGCCGTCGCCCAGGGGATAACTGTCCGGCACCGTCCACGGCTCCCTCACCAGGCGCACCCGCTCCGTGTTGACGGGCAGGCGGTAGAAGGCCGCGCCGTGGAGGGCGCAGAAGCCCTCCAGCTTGTCCAGGGCGCCCGCCGCCTCGAAGGCTTCGGCGTACAGGGGCAGGGCCGCGTGGGCCGAGTAGATGCCCGCGCAGCCGCAGGCGGATTCCTTGCGCCCCTGCTCGTGGGGGGCGCTGTCCGTGCCCAGAAAGAAACGCGGATGGCCGCTGGCGGCCGCCTCCATCAGGGCGCGGCGGTGGTGTTCCCGCTTCAGCACCGGCAGGCAGTAGTGATGGGGATGGATGCCGCCCGTCAGCAGGTCGTTGCGGTTGAGCAGCAGGTGCTGGGGGGTGATGGTGGCGGCGATGGTATGGGGCGCGGCGCGCACGAATTCCACGGCGTCGGCGGTGGTGATGTGCTCGAAGACGACGCGCAGGGCGGGAAAGCGCACCGCCAGGGGCTCCAGGCAGCGTTCGATGAACACCTTCTCCCGGTCGAAGATGTCCACCGTCCCGTCGGTCACTTCGCCATGCACCAGCAGGGGCAGGTCCATTTCCTCCATGGCCGCCAGGGCCGGCTGGATCCGGTCCATGGAGGTGACGCCGGCGCTGGAGTGGGTGGTGGCCCCGGCGGGGTAGAGCTTGACGGCGGCGATGCGCCCCGACGCCGCCGCGCCGATGAGGGTCTCCGGCGTGGTGGCGTCCGTCAGGTACAGGGTCATCAAGGGGGTGAAGGCGCAACCGCGGGGGATGTGGGCGCAGATGCGCTCGCGGTAGGCGTCGGCCTGTTCCAGGGTGGTCACCGGCGGCGCCAGGTTGGGCATGACAATGGCGCGGGCGAACTGGCGGGCCGTGTGGGGCACGGTGGTGGCCAGGGCCGCGCCGTCCCTGAGATGGGTGTGCCAGTCGTCGGGACGGGTCAGGACGAGTTCATGCATGCGCGCTTCAGTCGTCGGCGGGCAGCCCGGCCGGGTGGCCGGTGATCCTGTCCAGGGCCGCCACGCCGAACAGCCTGAAGCCGCGCAGGGCCTCGGGCGGGTGCCCGGCGACACACACGATGGGCTTGCCCCCGGCCACGCCCATGATCAGCGGCCGTCCGGAGCGCATGGGCACGCCGTCGACGACGAGTTCGCCCGTTTCGCGCAGAAGATCGGAGATGAAATCGCGCCCGCCCACGGCGGTGCCGCCGGAGATGACCGCCATGTCGGCGTCCCGCAGGGCGGACCGGAGGGTGGAGACGAAGTGGTCGAAGTCGTCTTTCATGATGCCGGCGAACTTCGGCACGCCCCCGGCCTCGGCGATGGCGGCGCACAGCATGACCGAGTTGCTGTCGCGGATGGCGCCGGGCTTCATGGCCTCGGTGTAGGGGATGACCTCGTCACCGGAGCTGAAGACCGTGACCCGCGGACGCCGCGCCACGTCCACCCGGGAGATGCCCAGGCTGGCGATGTTGCCGATATCCATGGGGCCGAGGCGCGTGCCCGCCTCCAGCACGACGGCGCCCTGCTGGATGTCGCAACCCTGTTCCTCGATGAAGAACCGTGGCGGGAAGGGGCGGGTGATGGAGACCTGGTTGCCCGCGACCTTTGCCTCCCACATGCGCGCCACGGAGAGGGGCTGGCCGGAGACGATGCTGCCCGTGGCCACGCGCAGGGCCTGGCCCGGTTGGAATTCGGGGCAGGTGCTGTCGCCCGGCATGACCTCGCCGACGATCTCGAAGGTGACGGGGGCGTCTTCCGAGGCGCCTTCCGTCGCCGCCGTGTGCACCAGGAAACCTTCCACGATGACGCGCGGGTAGGGCGGCACCGCTTCCGGGGCCACCAGATCCTCATAGAGAATACGTCCCGCGGCCTCGGCGAGGGGCAGGGCTTCGCTGTCCATGGAGCGGAAGGGCAGGGCGTCGGCGAATTTCTGTTGCGCCTCCTGCAGGGGTGATTCTTCAGGCATGTCGTCTCTCTTTACCCAATCAAGGTGCAAGATACAAGGTACAAGGGAAGCAGTCTTTGTGTATCTTGTGCCTTGTACCTTCCCGGGATAAAACCTAGTGTGACGCCAACGCTTGGGGCCCTCACACGCGGCAGGGCGTATGAAACAAGGTGTTATCCTCGGTTGGCTCTCGCAATTATATGCAACTGCCGGGTTAATAGTACAGGGCCCGGGTCATTCCATGATCTTTTGGTCGAGGAGCAGGTTGAGGGTGAGGCGCACGCCGAACCCCGTGTAGTCCGTGGGGATATGGGCCAGGCCGCCCTTGTGGTTGCCCGCCGAGAGGTCGATGTGGATCCAGGGCGCCTTGCCGGCGAAGCGCTGCAGGAAACGCGCGGCGAGGATATGGTCCGCCTCGCCGTCCAGGGTGCATTGCTTGATGTCGGCGATCTTGCTCTCCAGGGCTTCCTCGAAATCCCCGTCGAGGGGAAAGGGCCATACCCGTTCGCCACTGGCGCGCCCCGCCTCGATGAGGGGCTGGATATAGTGCGCCTGGTTGGTGAAGGCGCCGCTGTAGCGGGTGCTGAGGGCATAGATGCAGGCGCCGGTGAGGGTGGCGTAGTCGATCATGAGGGCGGGCTTGTCCCGCGCCGCCAGGGCCAGGGTGTCGGCCAGCACCATGCGTCCCTCGGCGTCCGTATGCATCACCTCGATGGTGGTGCCGTTGCAGGCGGTGACCACGTCGTTCTGCTTGTAGGCGCGGGGGCCGATGTGGTTCTGCGCCAGGGCGAGCCAGCAATGGACGGGGAAAGGGACTTTCATCCGGCTCAGGGCGAGGAGGGCGCCCAGGGCCACGGCGCTGCCCTGCATGTCCTCGTGCATGCCGTGCATGTGACGGGCGGGTTTGAGATTGACGCCCCCCGTGTCGTAGCAGATGCCCTTGCCGACGAGGGTGAGGGGCTTCCGGTTCTTGCCGCGCGTTGGGGTGTAGCTGACGCACACCATCCCGGCGTCCCGCTCCGGGCTGCCCTGGGCCACGGCCAGGAAGGCGCCGGCGTTGAGCTTTTCCAGGGCCTTGTGATTCAGGAAGCGCATTTTCCAGCCCTGCTCGCGGCACAGTTTTCTGATGCGCTGCCGGTACATGAGAGGCGTCAGCCGGTTGGGCGGCAGGGCCGTCAGCTCGCGGGCCAGGGCGTTGCCGGCGCACTCGGCCTCAACGCGGCGGAAGTCGAAACGCTCGTCCAGGCCATGGCAGGTGAGGCTGCGCAGGCGCTTGCCGGCGCCGGGCTTGCTCTTGCAACTGGGCATGGGGGCGGCGCCGCCGAGGAAGGCCGACAGGAGGGCCTCCGCCGCCCGGTGACGCAGGGCGCGCTGGCGCACGCCCGGCATGATGATGGTGACATGGCGGGGGTTCTGGGCCAGGTGGATGTCGGCGTGCCTGCGCGCCAGCCGCAGCAGCTCGAAGGTGGACAGATCGGGGCCGACACTGCTCAGGGACAGGCGGGTGCCCGTCTCGTTGGGCAGGTCGGCGCACATGGTGGTTTTGGAATTCAGTTTGTAATCATTCTGTTTGAGTCTGTTTTTAATGGTTTCCTTGAAGGGAAAGGCGGGCCAGGGGGCCGTTGACGCCCTTTCCGGCAGGAGGATGACGAGATTGCTGATCTTGTTCAGTTCGCCCTGTGTGGGCAGGTCCGGGCGGTGTTTCAGTTGGATTTTCACGGCTAATAACCTTATTATTTATGTGGCATATTCTTGACCTGATGGCCAAAAAAGCTGATGATAGCGGGCCAATACAGATTGGTTTTTATCCGGCCTCACCATAAAAAACAACGATACCGGGGATGGCCAGGCCGATCATCGTAACCAAATCGACAGATTTTTCATACACGAAATAACGGGAAGGATGGCTTATGAAAGTAATGCCAGGTTATGCGCAACAGGGTGTGGCGGAGAACGACAGCGCGCTGCTCAGTGTGACTGACAAGAAGCGGCTGCTGCGTGAAATGCTCTATGCCCGGCGTTTTGAGGAGAGGTGCTACGAGGCCTATGTGGAGCGCAAGATCGGTGGATTCCTGCACCTCTATTCCGGCGAGGAGGCGTGCGCCCATGGCGTGCTTGAAGCCGCCAGGCCCGGTTACGACTATGTCATGACCAGCTACCGCGATCACATCCACGCCATCAAGTGTGGCTCGGATCCACGCAAGGTCATGGCGGAGCTGTTCGCCAAGGAGGGGGGTACCTGCAAGGGGCGCGGCGGCTCCATGCATATCTTCGACGTGGAACACCGCTTCATGGGCGGCTATGCCCTGGTGGGCGGGCCCTTTCCCCTGGCGGCCGGCATCGCCAAGGGCATCAAGATGAAAGGCGGGGACGAGATCTCCATCTGCTTCCTGGGCGACGCCGCCAACAACCAGGGAACCTTTCACGAATCCCTCAACATGGCCAAGGTCTGGGACCTGCCCGTGCTCTACGTGTGCGAGAACAACCTCTACGGCATCGGCACGCGCATCGACCGTTCCACGGCGGTTCAGGATCAGTACAAGCGCGCCGCCGCCTATGACATCCCCGCCACCCAGGTGGACGGCCAGGACGTGGAGGTGGTGTATGCGGCGGCCAAGCAGGCCATCGAGCACGTAAGGTCCGGCAACGGGCCTTATTTTTTGGAATTGATGACCTACCGCTACCGCGGCCATTCCATGTCCGATTCCAATGCCTACCGCTCCAAGGACGAGGAGCGCTCCTGGCTCAAGCGCGACCCCATCCATATCCTGCGCAACCGCCTCATCGATTCCCAGGATCTGACCCTGAGCGAATTCAAGGACATGGACAAGGCCATTATCGAAGAGATTGAAAATGAAGTGATCGCCTACGCCGAGCAGTCTCCGGAGCCCGCGGTGGAGGACCTGGAGAAATATGTCCTGGCGGAGAACGATCCCTACGTACACGGTGGAGCCAGCTGATGTCACAGATGATGTATTGGGAGGCGCTGCGCCGCGCCCACGACGAGGAATTGAGCCATGACCCCCTGGTCATTGTCATGGGCGAGGACATCGGCATCGCCGGTGGCACCTACAAGGCCACCCAGGGCCTGTATGACAAGTACGGTCCCGAGCGGGTCATCGACACGCCCATCAGCGAGAACGGCTACACCGGCCTGGGCATCGGCGCCTCCTTCGTGGGGGTCAAGCCCATTATCGAGATCATGTCGGTCAACTTCGCCTGGCTGGCCACGGACCAGATCATCAACACCGCCGCCAAGGTGCGCTACATGTCCGGCGGGCAGCTCGGAGCGCCCGTGGTCATCCGCTCGCCGGGGGGCACCGCCCACCAGCTGGGCGCCCAGCACTCGGCGCGCATGGAGAAGGTCTTCATGGGCATCGCCGGCTTGCGCGTGGTCACTCCGTCCAACCCCAGGCAGGCCTATGGCCTGTTGAAGTCCGCCGTGCGCTGCGCCGACCCCGTGTTCATCAACGAGCACGAACTCATGTACAACATGAAGGGCGAGGTGCCCGACGAGGAGTTCTTCCATCCCCTGGAGGGCTCCGAGGTGGTGCGCCAGGGCCGCGACCTCACCCTGTTCGGCTACAACATCTCCGTGCACTGGTGCCTGCAGGCCGCCGAGGTGCTGTCGAAGGAACATGGCATCGAGGCGGAGGTGGTGGATCTCTATGCGCTGAGCCCCCTCGACCGCGAGGGCATCAAGGCCTCCGTGGCCCGCACCCACAAGGCCATCATCGCGGAAGAGGCCGAGGCCCCCGTGGGCGTCGGCGCCGAGGTGATGGCCATCTTCAACGAGGAGTGTTTCTTCGAACTGGATGCGCCGCCCATTCGCGTCTCCGCCGCCAACGTGCCCATCCCCTACAATCACAAGCTGGAAAAGGCGGCGATACCCTCCGCCAGGGATGTCATCGCAGCGGCCCTGTCCCTGTTTCCCGGCAAGCACTGATACCGCTTCTACCTGGAATGTGCCGCCCCGGCGGGTGCGCCGGACGGGTCTCCGCTGATGCGGCTGTCAGCCGCTGATGTATATCGCTATGTGCTGACTGCTGATCGAATCAAGGTAATTTGCTACACTCAGGGTTAGCAACCTAGTGGAGGTGTCATGTCAGCTGCATTGAAGCAAGTATTTGAAGGCATTAAGGACTTGTCGCCAGATGAAAGAGCGCTCGTTGCTCATTGTCTCATTTCATCTCTGGAATCAAGGCAAGATGAAGGTGTAGATGAGGCATGGGCCGAATTATCAGAGAAGCGGCTTATGGAACTAAAGTCGGGCGAGGTGAAGGGGGTTACCTGGGGGGATATCAAAAATAAAGTGAAGAGCTGAGATGCCTGAAATTATATTTCACCCTGATACCGCTCACGAGATAAAGAGTTCATACGAGTGGTATCAAAATCAGGCTGAAGGATTGGGGGAGGACTTTCTTGAAGAGCTGGAATCAGCATATGAGGCAATAACAGAACTTCCCGGAACATGGCCATAGTTCACAACAAACTGTCGCCGGTTCTTGCTGAGCAAATTTCCATTTTCAGTCATCTATCAGGTAAACAATAATTCTATTTTTGTGTTGGCCATCATGCACAACAGCAGAAAACCGGGTTACTGGGAAGGTCGTACATAACGAGGAGTTTCAACCCGGACAGACTTCCGCATTGTTTGTATTGTGTGGCCATTATGCGGCGCTCAGGTGCCCCGTCTCTTCCGCCGGCCTGAAGGCCTCCGCAAATTGGCTCGTCCGCCGCACCCGCCGGGGCGACCCGTGATTCGATAAATCTCTGCCAGGTGGTGGAAGCGTCCGTCGTGAATGGCGGGCGCCGCCCGGCCTGGCAGGCGTAAGGTGCGGAAAAGGATTGTATTTTCTGCAAATCCCGGTATCCTCTGCGGTACCAAAATTCCTGAGTGAGTGACATGTCTGAAAGATACGCAATCAAGATGCCCCAGCTTTCCGATACCATGACGGAAGGGGTGCTGGTGAGCTGGGAAAAGAACATCGGCGACAAGGTCGAGCGCGGCGACATCGTGGCCACCGTGGAGACGGACAAGGCCATTATGGATGTCGAGGTCTTTCGCGAGGGTTATCTCTCCGGGCCTCTTGTGGGCGTGGACGCCACGGTGCCCGTGGGCGAGCCCATTGCGTATCTGGTGGCGACCCCGGAAGAGGTGACGGCGGAGGCCGCGCAGACGCCGGCCGCGCCCGCTCAGGCTCAGGAAGCAGCGGCGCCGCCAGCGGCCGCCGGGACAGACAGCGCGGGCGCCGCGCCGTCCGCCGGGGAGGCGCCGGCGGAACCCGAAGGCACAGTGCATGTCATCAAGATGCCCCAGCTCTCCGATACCATGACGGAGGGCATCGTCGTCAGTTGGGAAAAGGACATCGGGGAGAAGGTCGAGCGTGGCGATATCGTCGCCACCGTGGAGACGGACAAGGCCATCATGGATGTGGAGGTCTTCCGCGAGGGCTTCCTGTCGGGTCCCGTCACCCCGGTGGACAGCGTGGTGCCCGTGGGCGCGCCCATGGCCTACCTGGTGGCATCGGCCGACCAGGTGGTGCGCGAGGCGGCGGCCGCCGCCCCGGCGCCCTCCGCGGCGGACACGGGGCAGGCGGTTGAACCCCCCGCCGCTCCGGCGGCCGGGCCTCAGGCCCCGGCGCGCACGCCGGGCCTGACGCCGGCGCCGCGGCCCGCCGGCAAGCAGGCCACCCCCTACGCCCGCCAGTTGGCGGCGGAGTTCGGCATCGATCTCGCCACCCTCACGGGCAGTGGCCCGGACGGGGTCATCACCGGCGGCGATGTGCAGCGGGCCGCCGCCGGGCAGGGCGCCGCCGCGCCGGTGACGGCGGCCGCGGCGCCGGCCATGCCCGAGATCCAGGTGCCGGGCGAGGGGCGCAAGATGACTTCCCTGGAGCGCGCCATCAGCCAGAACATGACCGCTTCCCTGACCATGCCCACCTTCCGGGTGACGGTCAACGCCCACCCCGACGCCCTCATCCGCGCCGCCAAGAAAAACGGCGTGTCGGTGACGGTGGCCATCGCCAAGGCCTGCGCCCTGGCCATGGCGGAGCAGCCGCGCATGAACTGGGCCTATCAGCCCGTGGACAAGCTGGTGGAGCGCGGCCAGGTGGACGTGGGCATGGCGGTGGCGGCCGACGACGGCGGCCTGGTGGTGCCGGTGCTGCGCCAATGCGAATCGCGCAGCCTGGAGGAATTGAATCAGGACTGGAAGGACCTGGTGGCCAAGGCGCGCAACCGCCGCCTCAAGCCCGAGGAATTCTCCCATCCCACCTTCATGGTTTCCAATATGGGCATGCTGGGCGTCGATCTCTTCGACGCCATTCCCACGCCGGGCACGGCGGCCATTCTGGCCATCTCCGCCGTGGGCAAGGAGGGCATGCCGCTCACCATCACCGCCGACCACCGGGTGGTCAACGGCGCCCAGGTGGCCCTGTATCTCAAGGCCCTGAAACAGATCATCGAGCATCCCGAGACCTGGATGGGCGCGCCGGGACCGGCCATTCCGGAAGGGGCGTGGGACTATGACGTCGTGGTCATCGGCGGCGGCCCCGGCGGCGAGGACTGCGCCCGTGACCTGGCGGTCCACGGCATCAAGGTGGCCATGATCAATGACGCCCCCTATCCCGGCGGTGAGTGCCTGTGGCGTGGCTGTATTCCCTCCAAGGCCTGGCGCGCCGCGGCCGACAGGATCCGCGACCGCGCCCATGACGCCCATCTGGGCGTGGTGGGGACCACCGGCGCGAAGCTGGACTGGTCCCTGCTGGAGAAGACGCGCCGCGAGGTGCTGGAGACCCGCGGCGACATGGCCCTCAAGACCGACAAGGGGGTGAAGATCAAGGTCATCCAGGGGTTCGCCGCTTTCGAGTCGGATCACCAGGTGTTCGTGGATACCTCGGGCAATAGCGACGATCCCCACGCGCGCGCGCCCCTTGGCGATGGCAGCCAGGGTGAGCGCATCACCTTCGGTTGCGCCGTCATCGCCACCGGCGCGCCGCCCTACGTGCCGCCCATTCCCGGCGCCGCCGAGGGCGTGAGCCAGGGCGGCGTCCTCACCTCGGATACGGTGTGGGGGCTGGACGGCGTGCCCGGCCGCCTGGTGGTCATCGGCGGTGGCGCCATCGGTCTGGAAATGGCGCAGATCTTCCAGGACTTCGGGACGGAGGTCACCCTGCTGGAGGCGCAGGCGCGCATCCTGGCGGAGGTGGAAACAGAGATTGCAAATCAGTTGACGGCCATTCTCAATGACGAGCCGCGCCTCACCATCGAGACTTCGGTCAAGATCGGCGCCATCAGCGGCGCGCCGGGGGCCATGAGCGTGGAATACGAGGACGGGGACGGCAATGCCCACAAGGCCGAGTGCGACTACGTCATCATGGCCACGGGCAAGCGCCCGGTGCTCGAACCCCTCCATCTGGACAAGGCCGGCGTGGCGGTGGCGCATGGCGTCATCAAGGCCGACGCCAGCTGCCGTACCAGCGTGCCCCATATTTTCGCCGTGGGCGACGTCATCGGCGGCTTGATGCTGGCCCATACGGCCGGGCAGCAGGGCAGGGTGGCGGCCGCCACCATAGCTGGTGAACCGGCAAGCTATGATCAGGATCTGGATTGTGGTGTCATCTTCACCCGGCCCCAGGCCGCTTTTGTCGGGCTGTCCGTGGCGCAGGCAAAAGAGAAGGGCATGGATGCGGTGGAGGTCAAGATGCCCTTCAGTATCGACGCCAAGGCCATGATCACGGGCGAGACCCTGGGGATGATCAAGATCGTCGCCGACAAGAAGACGCGGCGCATCGTCGGCGTGCACTTCCTGGCCGACCATGCGGACACCCTCATCGGCGAAGGGGTGATGATGGTGGCGGGCGGAATGACCCTGGGCCAGGTGGCCACGGCCATTCATCCCCATCCCACCCAGACCGAGATGTTCGGCGAGATGGCGCGCCGCCTGTTGTCGAGGCTGACCCGCTCGGCAAAAAAGGCGGTGAAAAAGTAACACCTCCTCTCCCCTAAGGGGACCTCGGTGCCGCTTGACGGTAGAGGGCCGGGGTGAGGGGAATAGATAAAGAACTCATGCAAATGCCAGGCTGAAACAAAACATGTCAAACATCAAAAAAGTCGTGCTCGCCTATTCCGGAGGCCTCGATACCGCGGTCATCCTGCGCTGGCTGCAGGAAACCTACGGTTGCGAGGTGGTGACCTTTACCGCGGACATCGGGCAGGGCGAGGAGGTGGAACCGGCGCGCGCCAAGGCCGAGGCCCTGGGGGTGAAGGAGATTTATATCGAGGACCTGTGCGAGGAATTCGCCCGCGACTACGTGTTCCCCATGTTCCGCGCCAACACGGTGTACGAGGGCGAGTACCTGCTGGGCACCTCCATCGCCCGCCCCCTCATCGCCAGGCGCCTGGTGGAGATCGCCGAAGAGACGGGCGCCGACGCCATCTCCCACGGCGCCACCGGCAAGGGCAACGACCAGGTGCGCTTCGAGCTGGGCGCCTATGCCCTCAAGCCCGACATCCAGGTCATCGCCCCGTGGCGGGAGTGGGATCTCAATTCGCGGGAGAAGCTGCTGGCCTATGCGGAGCAGCACGGCATCCCCATCGAGAAAAAGCGCGGCAAGAAATCCCCGTATTCCATGGACGCCAACCTGCTGCATATCTCCTACGAGGGCGGCTGTCTGGAAGATCCCTGGTGCGAGCCCGAGCAGGACATGTGGCGCTGGTCCGTCGCCCCGGAGCAGGCCCCGGATCAACCGGTGTATATCGAGCTGCGCTATGAGAAGGGGGATATCGTCGCCGTCAACGGCGAGGCCATGAGCCCCGCCCGGGTGCTGGCGACCCTGAATCAACTGGGCGGACAGAACGGCATCGGGCGCCTCGACATCGTCGAGAACCGCTACGTGGGCATGAAGTCCCGCGGTTGCTACGAGACGCCGGGCGGCACCATCATGCTCAAGGCCCACCGCGCCCTGGAGTCCATCACCCTGGATCGCGAAGTGGCCCATCTGAAAGATGAACTTATGCCCCGTTATGCGAGTCTCATCTATAACGGCTACTGGTGGAGCCCCGAGCGGGAGATGCTGCAGGAGATGATCGACCTGTCCCAGGCCACGGTGACGGGCGAGGTGCGCCTCAAGCTGTACAAGGGCAATGTCCAGGTGGTCGGAAGGAGGTCGGATTGTTGCAGTCTGTTCGATGCGGATGTCGCCACATTCGAAGATGATGAGGGAAAATACGATCAGAAGGATGCTGCCGGATTCATCAAGCTCAATGCGCTGCGCCTGCGCATTGCGGCGCGTTTGAAAAACAATAAATTGTAAGGAATGCCCGGAAGCAGGACCGGTCAGATGTGATGCTCCCCCCGAAAGAGCATTGTCCTGGAAACCTGTGGGGCAGTGCCATGAGGGAGAGAAAATGCGCATAATCCACACCATGATCCGCGTCGGAAATCTCGAGCGGTCCATCAAGTTCTATACCGAAGTCCTGGGTATGCGCCTGTTGCGCATGGAGGAATATACCGAGGGAAAATTCACCCTGGCCTTCGTGGGGTACGAAGAAGAAAGCGAATCGGCCGTCATCGAACTGACCCACAACTGGGGCATCGACAGCTACGACCTGGGAGATGGCTTCGGCCATATCGCCATCGAGGTGGACGATGCCTATGCGGCCTGTGAAGAGATCAGGTCGCGGGGCGGGAACGTGGTGCGTGAGCCCGGTCCCATGCAACATGGGAAGACGGTCATCGCCTTTGTGGAGGATCCGGACGGTTATCGCCTGGAACTGATCCAGCGCCACGTAACCGCTGCCTGACCCGGAAGAGTATAAACATAGGAGGGAACTGAGGTGATTTACCGGTATGCAAGCATTGTTCTGCCCGCCCTGATACTCATGGGATGTTTCCAGCCTGCCGGACAGCAACTGCAGGCGGGACCCTTTACAGTCTGGATCAGCAATGAACCAGAACCTCTCGAAGTGGGAGAAAGGGCGCTGTTTACGATGGTCGTCGAGGACGGCCAGGGCGGTGCGGTGGAGGACTGCCAGGCCCGTTTCCGTCAGACCATGCCGGGCATGGAAATGTCGACGGACGATGTCTATGTCGTGCTGGCGCCCCAGGGCAAGGGCCGGTATCAAGGCATGAGCCACGAATTCCACATGGGCGGCGACTGGGTGCTGGCGTTCGAGTTGACCTGCGGGAGCGGAGATCCCCAGGTTCTCTCGCTGGAGCGTCATCTGGAGTGGCCTGAATAGAATCGGCCGGCGCCGCTCCCAAAGTCAACCCACGGTGTCAGCTGATTTTCAACAGTCCGGATTTCGAGAAGAAGGCCAGGCTGTCCTCCATGCGCCGTTCCACGTTCTTCTCCAGGACCGCGCCACGGGAGGTTCCCGGGTCTTCTCCAGGGATTTCCAGCGTTCCCCGTTCAATGCGTGACAACAATTCCTTTTTCAGTTCCTGAACGCGCCGCGTGCCATCCAGCAGGCTGAGCAATTGGCGGGAAAAAGGATTGAGTCCCACGTTCTCGTTCCACGCGGAAACCACCACATCTCCTGATTCGGCCTGCAGGCGGGCGAAGGGCAGGGCGCAGGGCCTGTAGCCGGGGGGCGGCCTGGGGCCGGGCGTTGCCACGGCCGGCTTGTCCATGGTGAGATTGACGAGGCCGGCCGCGCGTGCGCGCAGCAGTTTTCCATACAGTGTTCCAACCTCGCGGCTTTGTTCGGGAGATGCTTGCTGCACGCGCAGGCCCGGAATCAGGGATTCCATCAACTGGGCCAAGGTCATGGCCCGGGGATAGATTTCAATGAGATGCTTCATGGCTTCCTGAAAAAGGGGATGTGCATCCACCATGACGCCGCCTCCGTTATGGAATCCCAAGACGCCGGCCGGATACTGCCCCGCCGGCAGTTCGGCGGCCTTGGCCATGGAAGCGCAATAGAGCATCCACAGGGGCTCGCTGGAAACGGTTTCGCGCAGGGCGATATCCTGGTGACAGAACAGCGAGCTGCGGAAGAGGCGGTTGCTCACGAAATCGAAATGCTGCTCGTAGTCGATGATGTTCTTGCTGATCGCCCGGAAGCGATTGCTCAGCTCGGCGGAATGGGTGATGAATTCCCTGCCAATGAAGGTTGCATCGGCCAGGTACTGGAGGCCGAGGGCGGCGCCTTTCCCGACGATTTGGTGAAAATAGAAGGCCTCATTGATGTCGCTTAAATATTCATGCAGCAGATAGGTATGATTGTTGGCGCTGACCTGGGCCTGAATGTTCTTGAGCAGGGCCATGTAGGGATTGTTATTGACGGGCACGGCGCCGGCAATGCTTTCCAGATACCGCAGGGCCTCCTCCAGGCCTTTCATCGGGTCTTCGTGTTCCCAGAAGCGGTAACGCATGATGTCGCGCACGATCCCGTTGACATGCCAGCCGGGAAGGGTGTTGTAACTGAGGTAGGCGATGCCGTTGGCTGACAGTTGTGTCTTGCAGATCTGAAAGACCTTGCCGCGCACGGCCGCGGGTATCCAGGAATAGATGCCATGGGCGATGATATAGTCGAACGGCCCCATGTCTTCCCCCATGTCCATGATGTCCATGCAGTGCAGGGAGACATTGGCAAGGCCGAGTTTCTCAGCAGTTGCGCGCGCCGCCTCTATCTGGCGTTGAGAATTATCGATGCCGACGAAGCGGCTGTCCGGATACCGGGTGGCGGCGGGAAACAGATTGCCTCCCTGGGCGCAGCCCAGCACCAGCACCCGGCAACGCTCGACGGGCGGCGCTTCCAGGCCGTAGAGCATGCCGATGGCGGCCAGGTTGCGGGGATGCGCGCTGGGGTAGGCGCGTGTGTCGTAGGGGATCCTGTCGTAAATGTATTCGCTCAATGTGGGCGGCGCCTTGGGCAGGGGATCTATTTTTTGCGCAGCCGCAGCGGATCCGCGGGGTCGATGCCCTGCATGAATGGCAGATTGCGCTGACTGTGAGTGATTTGATAGACCTTGCCGATCCAGTTGTTGATGACGGATTCGGCCGTGTCGTGCCACGTGTTGTGCAGAGTGCGCGCCACCAGCTCCTCGGGAAAGGGGGGCATGGCCTGCTTGCTCCCGCGGGCGGCCATGACCTGGTCCTTGTGCTCGTCGAGAATGGCCCTGATCTGGCGGCGGAAATAGTTGTCCGGGAACGGAGGATAGTCGTCGCGCTCGTGATTGGCGTAGCGGATGACCTCGCGCTTGTATTCCTTCATCAGGCTGATGGTGTCGTATTCGGGATGGCCCTGGAAGAAGACCACCCGGAAGGGTCGGCGCTGACGGCCAGATGCACGCCGGCCTCGCGGCTCTCCACCAGGACATGCAGCCCCGCCGCGTCGAACTGTTCGCGGTCGATCTGGTTGAAGCGGGAATGGGGGACGTCGAACAGAGTGTTGACATCGATTACCAGGGGATGGCCGCGGTCGGTAACGCGGTGGGTGAAGACTCCCCAGCGCTTGGCGGGGAGGGGGCGGCGTTTCTGGCCATAGCGGAACTGCAGCACGGCATGGGTGGCCAGGCAGGAGCACAGGGTCGAGGTGACATTCTCCAGGGCCCAGTCGATCACCTCGATGAGGGGTTCCCAGAAGGGTTCCAGGGAGAGGTCGGGCTGGGTCACATTGGCGCCGGTGATGATCAGGGCATCGAGACCGCCCTCCTTGATCTGCTCGAAGGTTTCGTAATAGCTGGCCACGTATTGCGCCGCTTTGGGGCCGCGCTGGATCTCCTTCAGGGAGAAAGGGTGCATGTAGAACTGGGCGATCTGGTTGCTTTCCCCGATGAGGCGGAAGAACTGGCGCTCGGTGGCTTCCAGGGCGGCATCGGGCATCATGTTGAGCAGGCCGATGTGCAGCTCACGGATTTCCTGGCGCCGGGCTTCCTCCGGAGTCAGGACCGTGAGCCCTTCCTTTTTCAGCCTTTCAAAGGTCAGCAGATTCGATGGGGCGACGAGGGGCATGCATGTTCTCCAGGTCTTCGGGCCGTTGCCGGTGTCTATTGGACCTTGCGCGCGATGGCTTGTTCCACCAGGGAGAGGAAACCCTCCTCGGAGTCCACCCGCGCCAGTTCGTCCGTGGTGATGGTGTAGCCGTACTGTTCCGCAATGGCCTCGTAGCGGGGAATCCGGGAATAGAACAGTTTGGGAAATATCCAGCGCACGAAGTCGTCCGGATCGATGAGGGCGACATATTGCAGGTCCTTCTCCATCATGTAGACGGCCAGTTGCTCGTCCAGGAAGGCCTCCCGGTAATAGAGTGGCTTGGGATCGCTCTGTGCCCGCTCGATGAGGGTCTTCTCGTCCTCCCTGGTGGCCTTGATATAGAGGATGAGGGTATGCTCGTTGAGGGTGCGCATCACCTCGGTGCCGTCCAGCTCGCAGATGCTGCCGCCCGCATCGTTGATGAAGTTCTTATAGCCGTAGATCTCGCGCGCCTTGCGGATGAATTCAGGAACGTCCATCATGGCGGCGATCTCGGCCTGGCGATGGAGTTCCTGGCGGCGCATGAATTCCTTCAGGGGCAGTCCGTCCAGTTCCGGATTGCCCAGCTTGCCCAGAAAACTGGACACGGGCTGCAGGTTGTAGACCGTGATGTTGTTATTGATATAGATGGAGTCCGTCTGCAGCAGGTCGCGTAGAAAGGGGATCTGCATGGCCTTCTGCTTGATGTTGTCCAGAATGGGCTCATCCAGATAGCGCGTGCCAATGCGGTAGTCCCCGGAAAAATGGAACCAGTTCTGCTTCATGAGGAGATTGGCGAGGCGTGTCTTGCCGACTCCGGACATTCCCAGCAGGGTGATGCATTTGTGTTCCCAGTTGCGGAATTGTTCGACGTTGAGTTTCATGGGCCTTTCTTGATGGTTTCAGAGAACCGCGGTTTTCCCTCCAGGCTCAACCGGATCCGCGGTTTTGCCGTGATCGGGTAAATATTACCACCAACAATGGAAGAGAGGCAGGTTTTGTTGGCCGTGCGGGAGATGCCGGGGCAACCGATAGACAACAGAAGCCTCAGCGTATATTCTCCCCCGAAAAGGGGAGGCTTGCCATGAAAAAAACGTTTTCATTCACAGGGGTCTTACTGGCCGCGCTTGTGCTTGCGGGCTGCGCCACGACACTCACCCGGGACATCGAGATCGAAACCGAGAGCGCGCCGGGATTCTCCCTGAGCGACTACAAGAGCTATGGCTGGGTCGCGGCCGCGCAAATCGTGAACGATCCCCAAGGGCAGTGGGAGCCGCCGCAATTCGATGCCGATGCCGAGATCCGTTTTCTGATCAATAGCCAACTGCGTGGCAAGGGTCTGTCCGAGGCGGGATTGAGCGGCGACTTGCTGGTGGCCTATCTGGCCGGCGTGGACATGACGGCGCTTGAACTGAAGAAGGATCCGGCCAGTGAAATCGAATTGCTGGAGAATGCCCCGAAGGGCGCGCTGATGGTCTTGCTCATCGAGCGCAACAGTGGCAGGACCGTGTGGGCGGGCGTGGCCGTGGGGGATGTGAAGGAGAGGCGCAGCCAGGAGGACGGCAGGAAACGCCTTGCCTATGCCGTTGAGCGCATGTTCAGGGAAATCCCCGCCCCCAGGTGACAGGGCTGCCTATGAGGGCCCTGCTTGTCCTGTGGGTCGCCCTGCTGCTGACGGGTTGCGCTTATCTCGCCAAGGTGGGGCTGGATGCCCGTTACGGGCAGGCCGATCCCGGCAACCTTGCGGCACACACGCCGGAGCCGGCCCATGTGGATTTCTGGCGGGACGTCAAGCCGGTGCTGGACAAGCGCTGTGTGGTCTGCCATGGCTGCTATGACGCACCCTGCCAGCTCAAGCTCGGCGCCTACGAGGGCATCGCCAGAGGAGCGAGCAAGGAGAGGGTCTACAATCCGGCCCGGCTGATTGCCGCGCGCCCGACCCGGCTCTTTGTGGATGCCCGGACCCCTTCCCAGTGGCGCGAACGGGGTTTTCACCCCGTTCTCAACGAGCGGCGCCAGACGCCCCAGGCCAATATCGAGGCAAGTGTCATGGCCAGAATGCTGTTGCTCAAACGCCGCCATCCCCTGCCCGGGGGCATGCCGCTTCCGGACAGCTTTGATTTTTCCCTGAGCCGCGATCAGCAGTGTGCGGCCATAGAGGAATTCGATGCCTTTGAGCGCAAGCGGCCCTTGTGGGGCATGCCTTATGGCCTTCCAGGCCTGCCGGAGGATGAGTTCGACACACTCCACGGGTGGTTGCGCCAGGGCGCGCCCTATCAACCGCCGCAGCCCGTTTCTCCCGTGCTGCGGGAGCAAATAGACAGGTGGGAGGCTTTTCTCAATGGCCCCAGCAACAAACAGCGCCTGATGAGCCGCTATCTGTATGAACACCTGTTTCTGGCCAATCTCTATTTCAGCGAAGTTACGGAGCGCGCCTTTTTCCGCCTGGTGCGATCCTCGACCCCGCCCGGCGAGGCTGTGGTGCCGCTGGCGGCGCGGCGGCCTATCGACGATCCCGGCGCCGGGGAGTTCTTTTACCGCCTGACGCCATTGCGCACCACCGTGCTGGCCAAGACGCATATGCCCTATGCCCTGAATACCGCGCGCATGGAGCGGTTTGAGACGCTGTTTCTGCGGCCGCGCTATCAGGTGGACCGCTTGCCATCCTATGAGCCAAGGCTTGCGGCCAACCCCTTCGCCGTTTTCGAGGAGATCCCGGTGGATTCCCGCTACAGATTTCTGCTCGATGAGGCGGCCTTTCTGATCATGGGGTTCATCAAGGGGCCGGTATGCCGGGGACAAATCGCCCTGAATGTGATCGATGATCATTTCTGGGTGGTCTTTCATAATCCCAACAGGCCGGGGGTCAAGGGTAGCGCCAGATTTCTTTCCCAGGAGCTGGATCATCTCAGCCTGCCCAGCGAGGAGCAGAGCAACACCCTGCTGTTGACGCCCTGGTTGAAATACTCACGCCTCGTGGATAAATATCTCAGGGCCAAGACGCGGTACATGGCGGACAACCTGTCCCGCCCCGGAGCAATTTCCCTGGACCTGATCTGGGATGGCGACGGCTGGAACGACAATGCGGCGCTGACTGTCTTCCGGCATTTCGACAGCGCCTCAGTGGTCAAGGGGTTCGTGGGAGAGCCCCCCAAGACGTTTTGGGTCATTGACTACCCCCTGCTGGAGCGCATCCATTATCTTCTGGTCGCTGGGTTCGATGTGTTCGGCAATGTAGGCCATCAACTGAACACGCGCCTGTACATGGATTTTCTGCGCATGGAGGGCGAGTTCAACGCCCTGACCCTGCTGCCCCGGGACAAGCGCCGGGAAATATGGGATTACTGGTATCGTGATGCCGGGCGCCATGTGCAAGGCTTCATTCAAGAACGCATGGAATATTTTGATCATGAGAGCAGCATTCCCTATGAGACGGACGACCCGCTGCGCGAACTCTATGAACGGATGCAGGACAGGTTGCGCAAGGCCCTGAACAGGGATCACGGCATCGCCGGGGAAGAGGACGAATTCATCCGCGCGGGGTTGCAGGCCTTGTCCCGCATTCGGGGGGAATCACTCTTTTGGTTGCCTCAGGCCGCCTTCCTGTCCATCGAGGATGGGACGGGAAAGGCGCGCATCTATACACTGATGCACAACAATGGCATGAGCAATGTGTCCACGCTTTTGTCAGAGGAAAAAAGGCGCTTGCCGGCGGAGGACAGCCTGACGGTGGCAAGGGGATTTATCGGGGCCTATCCCAACGCCTTCTACCGGGTATCCAGGGAGGCGCTGGAAGAATTCATTCAGGCAGTGGCGGAGCTGGATAGCGAGGAAGACTACCGGGCCTTCACCGCCCGCTTTGGCGTCCACCGCAATGCCCCGGACTTCTGGGCGCACAGCGACGCCTTGCATGCCGCCTATCTTGAGCAGGCGCCCATCGCCGCCGGTCTGTTCGATTACAACCGTCTTGAGAACAGGTAGGTGCCTGCCAGTCCCGAGAACGGGTTGGCATGTCAAGGCCCCGTGGGTCCGGCCGCCTCCTGAAGATGCAGAAACTCCAGAATCCTTTCCTCCACATAGTCATAGAAGGGGTTCCAGTTGAGCCGCAGCATGTCGGTGCCGGACAGGCGCAGCACGTCTCTTTCGCCCCGCAGGGCCAGGTTGCCCAGTTGCAAGGCCGTGGCGTCCGGTCTCTCGCCCGTGCCATAGAGCGGGTCATGGGGTGAAATGGGCAGGGCGATATGGGAGATGGCGTAAACAGAGTCGGGCCAGCGCATGCGGGTGGGAATGGTCTCGGGGGCGGCGGCCCCGGCAGGCTTGTATTTCACGACGATCTCCTGGCTGTCTGGTTCCGGGCTGGTGAGCAGGCTGAGCGAGAAGGGCAGTGCGTCTTCCGCCAGCAGGGATTGCAGCCATGGGCCGGGATCCCCGGCCAGCAGGAATTCCAGTGTCCTGGAGCGGTTGATATCGAACATCACGACCTCGTGCCCTCCGTCGGGGAGGCGGCTGAAGAACTTGTCGACGACATCCCTCGCCATGACCGTTGCATCGGTGGCGGATTGAAAGGCAAGGGTGGAGGGAAAGCGACGCAAGGCCGTTTCGTCCAGACCGTCGAGGCGTGACTGGACTTCCTGGGTAAGCCGGTAGATCTGGTTGCTTGCATTGATGGGAAAGGATTTGTACTTGAACGGGTCGTATTCCGGGGTCACGGCATGCCATTCCAGCTTCTCCAGGCCGAGAAGGTGGCCCAGGCGGGCCTGCCACACGGCCAGGGCCGCCGCCGGCGTGACGCCGACGGCGGGCGAGATCAGCACCAGTCTTTCGGCGGCGGGCCGGCCGGACCCGGAGAGGTTTTCCAGCGAGTAGTGTATGGCCAGGGTGGCGCCGGTCGAATATCCCACGATGTAGATGGGTTTGTCGCCGATCTTGGCGCGCAGGTGATCCATGCCCAGCCGCACTGCGGCGGCCATGTCCCGCCAGGTGGCGCGCGTGAGCGCGGCGGGCGCGGTGCCATGGCCCGGCAGGCGCAGGCCGACCACCCAGGCGCGGGCGCCATGAAGGCGTTTCCCAATGCCGCGCAGGCTGTAAGGCGCATCCGAGAGCCCATGCAGCAGCAAAACACCTGCCCGTGGCCGGTCGACCGGGAGTTCATAGCTGCGGTTCCAGTTGACCTGCCAGCGGCCGGGGTCCGACAGGCTGCCACGGTTGTAGCGGTTGACCGGGAAGCGGTCGTCCCTCCCGATCCGGTTGTAAATCTCTTCATCCAGCTCCCTGAAGAGCCTTGCTTCCAGCGCCCGGTATTGCGAAAAGCTTGCGATGGGCGAGTCCGTGCTGAATTCTTCGTCCAGGCTTGCCGTATGCCACACCTTGAGGTCGGGCTGGTTGTTGAGGAAATAGACGGCCACGGCGAGCAGCACCACGGCGGCGCCCGCCAGGCTGGGGAATATGAACAGCAGAATCTTGCGCGCCAGTCTTTTCATGCAGGTTGCCCGCCGGTGGATGGGAGTGTGGCAGCTTTGCCCCGCCTGCACAAGAGGTCATGGCCGGGGTGCTTTCTCTGGTTCCGGGCTGAAGGTGCATGTTAAACTCGAACGATAGAAAGCTGGCTGACGGCATATATTGTTGCCGGGTCAAGGGCGTCACTTGTCTGAATGAGCGAAGAATCAATGAACAAGAAGCCGCTGTTCGCCATTGTCACCTGGATCGTTTCCCTGCCCGTGTTTCTCATTTCCTGCGGCGGCGCCGTGGAGGAGGAGGCGCCGCCACCGCCTCCCCTGGTGACGGTACACCAGGTGGAGGCCAGGGATACACCGGTCACGCTGGTATTCGTGGGCAAGACAAAGAGCTCACGCCGCGTCGAGGTGCGTTCCCGCGTGGAGGGGTTTCTTGAGAAGCGCTTGTACCAGGAGGGCTCCCTGGTGGAGGAAGGCCAGCCTCTTTTTCGCATGGACAGCAGGCCCTTCAAGGCCGCCCTGCAGGCCGCCGAGGCGGAGCTGGCGCAGCAGGAGGCGCTGCTGGCCACCGCTGAGACCAATCTCAAGCGGGTGCGCCCCCTGGCGAGGCAGAATGCCGTGGCGCAGAAGGAGTTGGATGATGCACTGGGGCGTTACCGCACCGCCGCCGCGGCCGTGGAGGCGGCACGCGCCAAGGTGACCCAGGCGCGCCTGAATCTTGGATATACCCTCATCAAGTCGCCCGTGACCGGCGCTTCCAGTTTTGCCATCAAGCGCGAGGGCGCGTATATCGGCATCGGCACCGACAGCCTGCTCACTTATGTGGCCCAGTTGGAGCCCATGTGGGTTGAGTTCAGCGTGTCCGAGAATCAGACGCTCAAGTTGCAGAAGCAGGTAAGGCTTGGATTGCTGCGCGAACCTCCCGATGGCAATTTCGAGGTGGAGGTGGTCATGGCCGACGGCAGCCTCTATCCACATCGCGGACAGATCACTTTTTCCGACGTGGCGCTCAGCGAGATGACCGGCACCTTTCTCATTCGCGCGGAAGTGGCCAACCCCGATCATGAACTGCGCCCCGGCCAGTTCGTGCGCGCCAATATCAAAGGGGCGGTGCGCCCCAATGCCATACTGGTGCCCCAGCGCGCCGTGCAGCAAGGCGCCAAGGGCAGTTTTGTATGGGTGATCGATGAAAATGGCAAGGCAGAGTTCCGCCCGGTGGAAGTAGGCCCCTGGTACGAAGACCAGTGGTAACTATTCAGCCCATTCCGCTACAATTATCGACATTGGGCTTCATCTGGATTCATGAAATCCGGATTCTTTCCCTGAAACAGCAGCGTCAATGCCTGTGTGGCGGACAAGCCATGCTTGCGGCACGTCGACAGGTAGCTGCGCACCCGA
>WGFB01000004.1 GCA_015492435.1 Gammaproteobacteria bacterium
GCGGGCCGCGCCTTGATCCCGCACGGGCCTGAAGCGCTGAACATGATATATATTGTTGCCGGGTTGATACACGTAAAAATACACAACACATTCATCCGGCAGTATAGCACATGGCCTTGCGGTGCTTTCTTGTCAGCCGCGCCTGCCGCTCGCCTGGCGGGCCTCACAGATCTCGTACGGCGTATACCAGGTAATTCACCGATACATCATCGCCCAGGCGATATCGCCGGGTGAGCGGATTGTAGGCAATGCCCGCCATCCCGCCCATGGCGAGGCCGCTGTGGCGCATCCACGCATCCAGCTCCGCTGGCTGGATGAAGCGGGCATAGTCGTGGGTGCCCTTGGGCAGCATGCGCAATACATATTCCGCGCCGATCACCGCCAGCAGGTAGGCCTTGGGATTGCGGTTGAGGGTGGAGAAGAAGACATGTCCGCCGGGCTTGACGAGGCGCGCGCAGGCATCCACCACCGAGGCCGGATCGGGGACGTGCTCCAGGAGTTCCATGCAGGTGACCACGTCGAATGCCCCGGCATGCTGCTGCGCCATGTCCTCCACGGTGATCTGTCGATAGTCGATGTCATGCCCGGACTCCAGCAGATGCAGCCTGGCGACCTGCAGGGAGGCCCCGGCCATGTCGATGCCCGTGACCCGCGCGCCGCGCGAGGCCAGCCCCTCGGCGAGGATGCCGCCGCCGCAGCCCACGTCCAGCACCTGCTTGTCCTTCAGGGGGGCGTTGCCCTCGATAAAGTCCAGGCGCAATGGGTTGATGTCGTGGAGGGGCTTGAATTCACTTTCCGGGTCCCACCAGCGCGCCGCCACCTCGTCGAATTTGGCGATCTCCTGGGGGTCGATGTTTGCGTGACTCGTATTCACTCTATGTAGGCCTCTTTCAGTTCTTGCCACCCGCGCAGGCATCGCTTGCCGCGATCCTCTCCCGCCAGCGCCCGGTCTTGGCCAGGATGTCCTGTTCGTCCAGGGTCGTCAGGCGGCGTTCCTTGAGCAGGTGGCGCCCGGCCACCCACACGTCGCTGACCTGGTGGCGGCCGGTGGCGTAGACCAGTTGCGAAATGGGATGATACACCGGCTGGGACTCGATCTCACCCAGATGCACGCACACCACGTCGGCGGCCTTGCCCTTGACCAGGGAGCCCGTCACCTCGTCCAGCCCCAGGGCGCGGGCGCCATTGAGGGTGGCCATGCGCAGGGCGTCCGCGGCGGGCAGGGCGCTGGCATCCCCCGCCACCGCCTTGCCGAGGAGGGCGGCGCTGCGCATCTCGCCCAGCATGTCCAGGTCGTTGTTGCTGGCCGCGCCGTCCGTGCCCAGGGCGACGTTGACCCCCGCCCGCAGCAGGCCGGCGGCTGGGCAGAAGCCGCTGGCCAGCTTGAGATTGGATTCGGGGCAGTGCACCACGTGAATGCCGGTGGCGGCGGCCCGTTCGATCTCCTCCTCCCGGAGATGGGTCATGTGCACCGCCATGAGCCGCGGGGACAGCAGTCCCAGGCCGTCCAGGCGCGCCATGGGGCGCCGGCCGTGCTGTTCCAAGCCGCCCTTGATCTCGTCGTCCGTCTCATGGAGGTGGATATGGATGGGGATGTCCACTTCCTCGGCGTAGGTCTGGATCCTGCGCAGGGGGTCGTCCGAGACCGTGTAGGGCGCGTGGGGCGCGAAGGCGGCGCGGATCAGGGGATCGTTGCGGTAGCGGTCCTGCAGGGCCAGCCCCTTGCTGAGGTATTCGTCGGGATTGGCCGCCCATGCGGTGGGAAAGTCGATCATGATGAGGCCGACGACGGCGCGCATGCCGGCGTGGCTGGCGGCCCGCGCCGTCTCGTCGGGAAAGAAGTACATGTCGTTGAAACAGGTGGTGCCGCCGCGCAGCATCTCGGCCATGGCCAGTTGGGTGCCGTCGAAGACGAATTCATCGCTGATCCACGCGCCCTCCGCCGGCCAGATGTGCTCGTTGAGCCACACCATGAGGGGCAGGTCGTCCGCCAGGCCGCGGAACAGGCTCATGGCGGCGTGGGTGTGGGCATTGATCAGCCCGGGAATGAGGGCGTGCCCGGGCAGTTCGTGGGTCTGGGGGCTGGTGTACCGTTGCCGGGCGGCATCGGATGGCAGAAGATCCAGGATCAGGCCTTCATGGATGACCAGGCTGTGGTGCTCCAGCACCACGCCTTCGGGCTCCACCGGCACGATCCAGCGGGCATGGAGCAGGGTGTCGACTGCTTGCATTCACGAGGGAATTGTTGTGGGCCAGGGTGGAATTATAGTCGACTCCCGCGGGGCGGGCACGTCTTTTGTCAGTCTGCGCCGCGGGCGGGGTGCGCCATGATATAGACTTCCACGTGGCGGTTGCGGCGCTGTCCTTCACGGGTCCAGTATTCGTCGATGGGAAAATTCTCCCCCAGTCCGGCCACGAACATCAGTGCCGGCGCCACCCCCTGCGCGGCCAGGTAGTCGCGCACCGCCGCGGCTCGCCGGTCGGCCAGGCGGTAGTTATAATCCTTGCTGGCGCGCGAATCGGCATGGCCTTCCACGAGGATGCGGTAGACACCGGGCCGCGCGAGGATATAGCGGGCGGCCCTGTCGAGGGTGCGCCTGGCCCGTTCGTCCAGGGTGGCCTTGTCGAACTCGAAGAAAACGGCTTCCAGGGAAATGAAGTCCATGGACCTGCCCTGGGACGCAAAGGTGTCGATATTTTGCAGGCTGGCGGACGACACGCCCTCCCGCGCCTGGCCGGACAGGGGCAGCAGGATCAGGGCGGCGGCCACGGTGGCGCGGGTGAGCCGTGGGTGTGTTTGTAGGCGGAATCGTCTCATTACATGACTTATCGGCCATGAACATGCGCCTCTTGATGGCGCGCGCCGGGGCGGTCCCAGCTTCAGAAATACGGCGTGTTATTTTGAAATATTACTTTATAAACAGGCGATAACCCTATGAATAAAAATGCAAGTGTGAAGTATGACACGGTGCGGCCCATCCGCTGGCGCGACGCGGCCCTGTCTCTCATCGACCAGCGCCTGCTGCCCCATGCCCACGAGGAGATCGTCTGTCACGATGTGGCCGCCGTGGCCCATGCCATCAAGGACATGGTGGTGCGCGGCGCGCCGGCCATCGGCATCGCGGCCGCCTATGGCGTGGTGCTGGCGGCGCGGGCCCGCTTCCAGGCCGCGCCGGCCACCTGGAAACAGGACGTGGAGACCGATCTGGCGCTGCTTGCAGGGACCCGGCCCACGGCGGTCAACCTGTTCTGGGCCATCGACCGCATGCGGCGCCTGATCCAGGCCCTCGATGGCGATCCCGGGCCCGCCCTGTTGCAGGCCGCCCAGGCCATGCATCAGGATGACATCGAGGCCAATTACCGCATGGGCGAGCTGGGCGCCGCCCTGCTGGAGCCGCCTTGCGCCGTGCTGACCCACTGCAATGCGGGCGCCCTGGCGACGGGAGGATATGGCACGGCCCTGGGAGTGATCAGGGCGGCCTTTGCCGCGCAGCGTATCACGCGCATCTATGCCGACGAGACCCGTCCCTGGCTGCAGGGGGCGCGCCTCACGGCCTGGGAACTGCTGGAAGACGGTATTCCCGTCACCCTGGTGGCGGAAGGCGCGGCCTCCCATCTCATGAAGCAGGGGGAGGTGGGCTGGGTCATCGTCGGCTCGGACCGCATCGCCGCCAACGGCGACGTGGCCAACAAGATCGGCACCTACAACCTGGCCGTGACGGCCCGCCATCACGGCGTCAAGGTCATGGTGGTGGCGCCCACCAGCACCATCGACATGAACATGGCCAGCGGCGGCCTCATCCCCATCGAGACCCGCGGGGAGGCCGAGCTGCTGGCGCTGCAGGGACAGCGCATCGCCGCCCCGGGCGCGCGGGCCTGGAACCCGGTATTCGACGTGACCCCGGCGGAACTGGTGGACGCCATCGTGACGGAGAAGGGGGTGGTGACGGCGCCCAATGCTGAAAAAATGGCCGGATTATTCTCCCAATAAAGGTAAAATATCGGTGAAGACGACAAAATACTTTGAGTCGCTGAGATACAGGCCTGACCGTTCCATGATCAAGGATGAATGGATTTTATATGTACCTGAATCCGTGGATTCATGACGGCGCTGAGCACAAGCTCTTGATCCCACGGCGGTTCAAAAAATACCCGCTTAACCTATGGGTGAAGCTAAGATTTTTTGATTCCACTGTGGAATCAATAGCTCGCGCTCTGCATCCGCCCTGAACCCACGGATCCAGGTATGTAGTCAGATTTCCTGAACGCGAACATATCCAGCATGATGGCAGGATCCGGCGGTGGGCGAGAATAGACGAGGCAGGTGGGAAATATCTTCGTGTAATCCTGCTTTCGGATAAGGAGACGATTCATAACGCATTCTTTGACAGAGGATACAGGCCATGAAAGTAAAATATTTTTCCGATACGGATACCTTGTATATCGAGTTCCGCAAAGCGGATATAACAGAATCAAGGGACCTTGATGAGAATACCATTCTGGATGTTGATGTGGATGGGAACGTCTGCGCAATCACGTTTGAACATGCCAGTAAACGTACGGATGTTCACCACCTGACGGTGGAAGGCATTGCGGCTTAGAGATCCTGCTCAGTCTGGGTGACAAGCCGAGATTCCTTATTTCAAGCCGGGAGAGTATCGCAGCCTTGAATCATTGCACGTCGGCCGCGCAGCGGAACCCGACGTCTTCCCCCGCCATGACGGGTTCGGCAAACTGGCGGGTGGCGCCGCGGAAGAAATAGCTGAGGGCATAGTGGCCGATGCCCCCTCCGCCGCCGCGGATGACCTTCATCTTTTCGCCGAAATTCTCGCTTTCATAGGTGGAGCCGGGGTAGGGCTGGTACCAGTCGTCCACCCATTCCCATACATTGCCAGCCATGTCATAGGCCCCGTAAGGTGACTTGTTCAGGGGATAGGAGCCCGTGGGGGCGATGCCGTCCTCCCAGTCGTGGTCGTCGCCCGTATTGGTGATGGCCGTGTCCCAGTCGTTGCCCCAGGGGAATTCCAGCCCGTCGGGTCCGCGCGCGGCCTTTTCCCACTCCAGCTCCGTGGGCAGGCGCTTGCCCTTCCAGCGGCAATAGGCATA
>WGFB01000005.1 GCA_015492435.1 Gammaproteobacteria bacterium
ACGAGACCAACGCGGTTTTGTGGGAGGCGGTAGCGCTCCGACTTGCGGAAAAGGCCGGTATTCCTGTCCCCGACTGGCGAATCGAGTCTGTCGTAAACAAGCCGGTATTGTAGCTGCGCCGCTTCGACCGGGCACAAGGCCAGCGGATCCCGTTTCTTTCGGCCATGAGTGGGCTCGGTGCCAACGACAACGAATCACGCAGTTATCTGGAATTTGTTGATGCGCTGCGCCGGTATGGTGCCAGCCTGAAACAGGACATGCATGAGTAGTGGCGGCGTATCGTCTTCAATATTCTGATTTCCAACACTGATGACCACTTGCGTAATCACGCTTTCCTCTATGCTGGACCTGGCGATGAGTGTGGTGGGGTATTTTGAATTGAATGAAGGCAAGGCGCATATGATCGCCGCCGAAGTCGGGCGGGCAGTGGCAACATGGCGTGAAGAGGCTGCGCGACTGGGTCTTACGCAAGCCGAGATCGGTCGTATGGCCTCGCCCTTTTGAGGCTCACTTTGGTACCTCCGGACATCCCTGAATGGATGCGGATCCATGGCAAATTCAACAGCCTGATAACCGCTTGCCGGCAGTTTCTTGCAGTCCGTTGTCCCTCCTGGGCGGGCCTGGCCACTGTACTCACGTAAGCGCAGGCGAGACCGCGGCGTTGCAGTCCACGGAATCCCGCATTGGCAAGCCCGTTGTGGCAACATAGTACCCATGGGACACGAGCATCAACACGGTGTGGATGCCATGGGCGACCGCCGCCTGGGTCTGGCCATTGCCATCAACATGCTGCTGACGGTGGCCCAGGTCATTGGCGGCATCGTCTCCGGCAGCCTGTCACTGATTGCCGATGCCCTGCACAACTTCAGTGATGCCAGTTCCCTGCTCATTGCCTGGGCGGCGCGCAAGATAGGCCGCCAGCCACCCGACCAGTTCAAGACCTTCGGCTACAAGCGGGCCGAGGTGATCGCGGCGCTCATCAACCTCGTAACACTGGTGCTGGTGGGGATCTATCTCATCTACGAGGCCGTGTGGCGGATCTTCGAGCCCCAGGTCATCGCCGGCTGGATCGTGGTCATCGTGGCGGGCATAGCCCTGATCATCGACGTGGCCACGGCGGTATTGACCTACACCATGTCCCGCCACAGCGTCAACATACGCGCCGCCTTCCTGCACAATGTTTCGGACGCCCTCGCCTCACTGGGCGTCATCATCGCCGGTACTCTGATCCTGCTCTACCAATGGTACTGGGTCGATACCCTGCTGACGCTGCTGATTGCCGGCTACGTGCTCTACCAGGCCGCGACTCTGTTGCCCGGAACCATTCACATCCTGATGGAGGGAACCCCGAAGGATATCGACATCCGGACCGTCATTGGCGCCATGGAGAGTGTCGAGGGCGTGTCAAACGTGCATCACGTGCACCTCTGGCAACTGGACGAGCACCGCAACGCCCTGGAGGCCCATGTGGTCATCCGCTGCTTCGACGACACCGAATCCATCAAGCAGGCCCTCAAGTCCACCCTGGAACAGCGCTTCGCCATTGCCCACTCGACGCTGGAGTTCGAAATCGCCCATTGCGGGGAGGGTAATGCCTGAGCGGAAAGGGGTCAAATCCAGAAAATATAGTATCGTGGTTATCGAATGGGGTTCGTTACTTGTACACCCTGTGAAACTATAGTCTATAGCATGATATCCGGGGAAATCAGCCAGAATGTTGCGAGACTTGCCCTTGATTATGGTGAGACGGTGGCTTGGCCGGTGCCGCGCGGGTCGCTGGCGGCGCTGACATGGTTGAGTTTCAGGTCCCAGAAAATGGCCTGCATGTTGCCGTAGGGCCGCTTGCGTGCCTTGAGGTCGTGGCCCAGGGTCTTCAGAGCGGTGATCTCGTCAGGTTCGAGGGCGCCGGGTTCGTAGGTGATGATATCCGGCAGATATTGGTGATGGTATCTGCCCTTGGTGACCCAGGACTGCGGACCGTGACCGGCGGCGAGGTCCAGAATGCCCAGCAGCACCATGGTGATGATGCGGCTGCCGCCCGGGGTGCCGAGAATGGCCACGCCGCGCCCGGGGATTTCCACGAAGGTGGGGCTCATGCTGGAGAGGGGGCGCTTTCCTGGGGCAATGGCGTTGCTGACGGCGCCCACCAGGCCGTAAACATTGGGCGTGCCCGGCTTGACGGAGAAGTCATCCATTTCATCGTTGAGCAGGACGCCGGTGCCGGGTGGCACGAAGGCGGCGCCGAAGGGGAAGTTGATGGACAGAGTGGCGGCGACGCGGTTGCCTTCGCGATCCAGGATGGAGAAGTGAGTGGTGTCCGAGCCGGCCTCCTGCAACACGAATCCAGGCAGAGAGCCGCTGGGAGTGGCGCGGTCCAGGCGTATGGATTGGCTCAGACCGGCTCCGTAATAGGGGTGAATGAGGCGGTCGATGGGGATGTCCACGAAATCCGGGTCGCCCAGATACTCGGCGCGGTCGCGATAGGCGCGGCGCATGGCCTCGACGATGACATGTTTGCGTGTGACAGAGGTCATGGCATCCAGGTCATAGTTGGCGAGGATGTTGAGCATGGTCACCAAAGCGATGCCGCCCGAAGAGGGTGGCGCGGCGGAGATGATTTTCATGCCGTGGTATCGCCCGGTGACAGGTGCGCGCTCCACTACCCGGTACTGAGCCAGATCTTCCAGGGTCCAGATGCCCCCTGCCTCGCGCACCCCCTTCACCAGTTGTTTGGCGACCGGGCCCTGGTAGAATCCCGCCGCGCCTCTCTCGGCAATGGCCTCCAGCGTGCGCGCCAGGCCGGGTTGCCTGATGACATGGCCTGGCTGGGGCGCGTTTCCGTTCTGCAGGAAGATGGCTGCCGCCGCGGGGGACCGGCGCAGGGCCTCGAGACGGAAACGGGCCATTCTGATATAACGTTCGTCGGCGGGAAAGCCCGCTTTCGCCAGGTGGATGGCGGGCGCGAGACTGGTGGCGAGGGGCAGCCTGCCATAGGCGCGCGCCAGGTGTTCCAGGGCCGCGGCGGTACCGGGAATGCCGGCGGCGAGGGGGCCGTCCACGGACAGGCGCGGCACGACTTCGCCATGCCCATCGAGATACATGTCGCGGGTGGCGGCGAGGGGCGCCCGCTCCCGGCCGTCGATCATGATGTCCCGCTTGTCTTTGCTACGGTGCAGCAGCCAGAAACCGCCGCCGCCCAGTCCGGAACCCGTGGGCTCCACGACCGCCAGGGCGGCGGTCACGGCGATGGCGGCGTCGAAGGCGTTGCCGCCGGCGGCCAGGATTTCCATGCCGGCTTGGGTGGCGAGAGGGTGTGCGCTGGCGATGGCGTTGGCCGGGGGTGTCTGGGCGTTGAGGGGTGCGCAGAAAAAGAGCAGGAAAAAGCCCAGTATTGCGCCGCGGCGGCAGGGCATCTAGGCGCCCTCGTTGACGATGCGTTGATATTTTTCCTGCAATTCTTCCTCGGTTTCTTCATGGTCCGGGTCCTTGGGGATACAGTCCACCGGGCACACCTCCACGCACTGCGGAGTATCGAAGTGCCCCACGCATTCCGTGCACAAGTCTGGATCTATGACGTAGATGTCCTCGCCCTGGCTGATGGCGCCATTGGGGCATTCAGGTTCGCACACATCACAGTTGATGCATTCATCGGTAATGATCAGGGCCATGCTGCAAGTCCTCGTTACACTTCTCAGGGTTGGTTGATAAGACTATATGAATAAATGATTCCGCTGCAAGCGGGTGTAAATTCCGGGGCTGGAATTCACATTGAATCTGGTCCGCGGGACCCGCCGCGTCCGGCAGCCGGGTCGATATTGCCTGAACCCACGAATTCAGGTGTTATCTTGTTGGCCAGGGTGAAATGATTTCACATCCCCTTATGAACGGCGCAGTCTCTCCATCAGGGCGGCGTGGACCCTGGGGTGAACGAAAGGGGTGATGTCGCCTCCCAGAGCGGCGATTTCGCGCACCAGGCTGGAGGAGACATAGGCGTGTTGCTCGGCGGGCATCAGGAACAGTGTTTCGATATCCGCCGCCAGCTTGCGGTTCATCCCGGCGAGCTGGAATTCGTATTCGAAGTCGGAGACGGCGCGCAGGCCGCGCACGATGACCTGGGCCCCCCGTTCGTGAATGAAATCCACCAGCAGTTGATCAAAGCCGCACACCTCCACCCGTTCCACGCCTTCGAGGGCCGCGCGGGCCATGTCGATACGCTCCTCCACGTGGAAGGTGGGGGCCTTGGCGGGACTGGCGGCCACGGCCACGATCAGGTGGTCGAAGAGCCTCACGGCCCGCTGGATGAGGTCCGAGTGGCCATGGGTAATGGGGTCGAAGGTGCCTGGATAGATGGCGGTGATATGCATGTCGTCAATGTGCCATAAAGCCTGTTCTGGGAGTTTAGCAGAATTCGCAATCTTTATGCCTGGAGTCGCGCCAGGTGATACCCCACCTCGCCGGCGCGCTTGCTGCGCAACTGCGCCCACGAGGGGGGTATTCGAAGTTCGGTTTTACTGCTGGCCTCCAGGTAGATCCAGGCATCCGCGGCCAGCAGGGGGCTGTCCGCCAGGGCCTGTATCCATCCATTGATATCGTCCCGGTAGGGCGGGTCGAGAAAGACGACCTGATACATTTCTCCGTGGCTGGAAGTCAGAAACCTGCCGGCGTCCATCCATTGCACATCGACCTTTGTGCTGCCCAGCTTGTCCACGTTCTGTTGCAATACTTGCACTACCCGCAGATCCTGTTCCACCAGGGTGGCCATGGCGGCGCCACGGGATACTGCCTCGAAGCCAAAGGCGCCGCTGCCCGCGAACAAATCCAGGCAGCGGGCACCGGAGATGACGGGCTGCAGCCAGTTGAACACTGTCTCCCGCACCCGGTCCGGCGTGGGGCGAACACCGGCGAAGTCGGCGAATGGCAACCGGCGGCCGCGCCAGGCGCCGCCGATGATGCGTAACTGACCGGGCTTAGCCCGCATTTCTCACCGGATGGCTATCCGCCGCCAGAGGCCTGGGCCGGCGCGCCACCCACGGTGACGGTGACCATCCTGTCGGGATGAATCCGCTTCTGGAAGGCTGTACGGATCTGCTCCACGGTGACGGCCTCCACCTTGCTGTTGAAGGTATCCAGGTAATCCAGCGGCAGGTCATAGAATCCGATCACGGCGAGGATATTGGCGATCTTGCCGTTGCTGGAGATGCGCAAGGGGAAACCACCCGTGATGTTCTGTTTGGAGGCCTTGAGTTCGCTGGCAGAGGGCCCCTTGGCGATGAAGTCCTTCAGCGTGCCGCGCAGCACCGTCAGAGCCTCGTCTTTCTGGTCGTTGCGGGTTTGCAGGCCCAGGGTATAGGGGCCTGCCTGGCGCATGGGCGAGAAATAACTGTAGGCGCTGTAGGCCAGGCCACGCTTCTCGCGCACTTCCTCGCTGATGCGCGAGACCAGGCCGCTGCCACCCAGCACGTGATTGCCCACATAGAGGGGGAAGTAATCGGGATCACCGCGGCGCATGCCGGGTTGCCCCATGAGGACATGGGTTTGCGAGGAGGGAAAGTCGATATGGACTTCCCGGTTCTCCTTCAGGGCCGCCACCGCCGGCAGTGGCGGCGCGGCTTCCCCTTCGGGCAGCACGGCGGAGAGCCTCGCCACGACGCGTTCCGCAGCCGCGCGGTCCAGGGCGCCGACGACGGCGACGACGGCGTTGCGCGCCACATAATATTGCCGGTAATGGCCGGCGAGATCATCGCGCGTGAGTGCCTTTACGCTTTCCTCGGTGCCCAGGGGCTGGACGGCGTAGGGGTGTTCACCATACAGCGCCGAGAAAAAGGCCTTACTGGCGATCTTGGCGGGAGACTGGCTTTGCCCGCGCAGGGCGACGAGCACGCGCTTGCGTTCACGTTCGATGCTGTCGGCCGGGAAAGTGGGCTCGCCCAGGACCAGGGCCATGATGTCCAGGGCCGGTTGCAGCAGGTTTTCATCGCTGAGGCTGCGCAGGCTGACCACGGCCATATCGCGGTGGGAACTGGTGCTGAGCTGGGCGCCCACGTCTTCCAGGCGCGCGGCGATGGCATCGGCGTCGAGATCGCCGGCGCCCTGATCCAGCAGCGCACTGGTCAGCAGCGCCACGCCCTTGTTGCCGCCGTCGCGGGCGCTGCCGCCATCGAAGATGAACTGAATGTCCACCATGGGCAGCTCCGGGGCATGGACATAATAGACCCGGGCGCCGTTGTCCGTGGTCCAGTGTTCGATTCTGGGGGATGCCTGGACGAGGGTAAAGGCGGCCAGGGCCAGGACGCAGGCAGTGAGCCGCGCGAGCAGGGCTAAGCGGGAATTCTTCTTGTCTGGCATGTTGGTTTTTTCTCCATTGCTGCGAGGGGCGCTTTCCTTAAGGAACCTCCGATTAATTCATGAACCGGCGTCTGGCGGCTGAAATGTCCCGGCTCTGTGTTGAAAATCTTGGCAATAGCATGCGATTGCCTGCGCTTTTCGCCTTGATCCGGAACATTTCATCTCGCCATCCATCCGGTCCAGAATTAATCAGAGGTTCCTTAATGTCCATGACTGCCTCCCATCGGCATGGCCGGGCGGCGCGCCTGGCCGTCCATGGGTAGTGGCACCAGTTCGGCTATGGTGAGACGGTCCTCGACGAGGTATTTGCGGGCCACCGCCCGCACCTGCTCGGCGGTGACGGCGCGGATACGGTCCACGTATTCGTCCAGCAGGCGCCAGTCCAAGCCCACGGTTTCCAGAACCCCGATCTGCATGGCCTGATAGAACACGGAGTCGAGCTGATAGACATTGCTGGCCACCACTTGCGCCTTGATGCGGTCCAGTTCCTCCTCGCTGACCGGCTCCTCGCGCAGGCGCAGGATCTGTTGCCGCAGCGCGTCCTCCAGATCCGCGGCCGTATGGCCTTGCGCCGGGGTGCCATCAAGAACAAAGAGGGTATCGAGGCGCGCCGTCATGTCATAGCCGGCGCCCGCGCTGGCGGCCACCTGGCTGCCGCGGATCAGTTCGCGGGAGATTCTGGCGCTGGCGCCGCCATCCAGGACGCCGGCCAGCACATCCAGGGCATAGGACTCCCAGTCTTCCTGGCTGGTCTTGAGCGAGGGCACCTTGTAGCCCATGACCAGATAGGGGAGCTGCGCGGGCGCCTTGACCGTCACCCGGCGCAGGCCCTTCTGTTCCGCTTCCAGGCGGGGCTTGGGTGGCGTCAGCTTGCTGGGCTTGAGGCGTCCAAAATGTTTCTTGGCCAGGCGGAGGACCTTGCCGGGTTCCACGTCGCCCACCACCACCACCGTGGCATTGTTGGGGGCGTACCATTGACGGTACCAGTCCTTGAGATCTTCGATGTTGAGATTCTCCAGGTCGTTCATCCACCCGATGACCGGGTTGTGATAGGGGCTGTTGACAAAGGCCGTGGCATTGAACTGCTCGTAGGTGAGGGCCTGGGGGTTGTCCTCGGTGCGCAGGCGCCGTTCTTCCATGACCACCTGTACTTCCTTGAGAAATTCATCCTCGGGCAGGGTGAGATTGCGCATGCGGTCGGCCTCCAGCCTGAAACTCACTTCCAGGCGGCTCTGTTCCAGTTGCTGGAAGTAGGCCGTATAGTCATTGCCGGTGAAGGCGTTTTCGCGCCCCCCGTTGGCGCTGATAATGCGCGAGAACTCGCCGCTGGGGTATTTCCGGGTGCCCTTGAACATCATGTGTTCAAGGACATGGGATATGCCGGTGATGCCGCTGTACTCGTAGCTGCTGCCGATCTTGTACCATACCTGGGATACCACCACCGGGGCGCGGTGGTCTTCCTTGACGATCAGCTTCAGGCCGTTCTTGAGCCTGTATTCATGAGTGGCGGCCGCCTGTTCCGCGGCAAACAGAGTAAAAGGGAAGAATAACAGTAATATAGACAAAATCCATCGGCGCATTGCGGGAAATATCCTTATGTTGATTTTTGTTTCCTGTGCCAGACCGTATAATGGCGTCTGCCCCGTGGGCTACAACTAAGACAACGCAGACGGTAGATAGTTTGCCTGTCCCGGATGCATCACACTTTACTGTATTGAATGGATTGATCTCAAATAAATTATGTTCGGATTCGGCAAGAAAAAAGACCGTGGAGAAGCTCCGGAAAAGGATGGCGGCGCCTCGTTTTTCGGCCGCCTGAAGAACGGCCTGGCCCGCACCCGGGAGGGGCTGTTCGGCGGGTTGGGCGATCTGCTGCGCGGCGGCAAGGGCATCGACGACGAGGTGCTGGAGGAAATCGAGATGCATCTCCTGTCCGCGGATGTCGGCGTGGAGGCAACCCGTGGCATCATCGAGGATCTCACGGCGCGCTTGTCGCGGCATGAACTGAACGATAAAGAAGCCCTGTTCGCCGCCCTGCGCGAGGATATGCAGAAGATTCTCGCGCCCTGCAGCCAGCCTCTGGAGATTTCCGGGCATCGGCCATTCGTGATTCTCATGGTGGGGGTCAATGGGGTAGGAAAGACCACCACCATCGGCAAGCTGGCGCGCCGTTTTCAGCAGGAGGGGCGCAGCGTCATGCTGGCGGCCGGGGATACATTCCGTGCCGCGGCGGTGGAACAACTGGTCGCCTGGGGCGAGCGCAACGAAGTGCCGGTTATCGCCCAGCCGCGCGCCTCGGATCCGGCCTCGGTCGTTTTCGATGCCTTGCAGTCCGCCAAGGCGCGCAAGGTGGATGTGTTGATCGCCGACACCGCTGGCCGTCTGCACACCCAGTCCAACCTCATGGAGGAACTCAAGAAGGTCAAGCGCGTCATGTCCAGGATCGATGATACGGCGCCCCACGAGATCATGCTGGTGGTGGACGCCGGCACCGGCCAGAACGCCCTCGCCCAGGCGCTCCAGTTCGACGAGGCCGTGGGTCTCACCGGCATCACCCTCACCAAGCTCGACGGCACCGCCAAGGGCGGCGTCATCTTCGCCATCGCCAGAAAGACCGGCATCCCCATCCGCTACATCGGCGTCGGCGAACAGGCCGAAGACCTGCGCGTCTTCGATGCCGAGGAATTCGTGCAGGCTTTATTTGATTAATATCAGAGAAAAGAGTAAAGAGAAAAGATAAAAGTTAGAAGCGTTTCAGTATGGAGCTATCGCAGCCGACCCATCACGATCTGAGCTTTTTCTTTCCCCTTTGCTCTTTTATCTTTACTCTTTTCTCTTTTTTATCTTTACTCTGCCTTTAATGATTCACTTCGACAACGTAGGAAAACGCTATGCCGGGGGGCGGGAGGCCCTGGCGGGGGTGAGTTTTCACCTGGAAGAGGGCGAGATGGCTTTTCTCACCGGGCATTCAGGGGCGGGCAAGAGCACCCTGCTCAAGCTGGTGGCCATGCTGGAGCGCGCCAGTTACGGGCAGGTGTTTTTCAATGGCCAGAACATCACCCGGATCGGAAAACGGCGTATTCCTTATCTGCGGCGCGAGATCGGCATCATCTTCCAGAACTACAAGCTGCTCAACGATCGAACGGTATTCGACAACGTGGCCCTGCCATTGGTGATTGCCGGGGTGCCCTACCAGGAGATCCGCCGCCGTGTAAGGGCGGCGTTGGACAAGGTGGGGCTGCTGGACAAGGAGAAACGGTTTCCCGTCATGCTCTCGGGCGGGGAGCAGCAGCGCGTGGGGGTGGCGCGCGCCGTGGTCAACAAACCGCCTCTGCTGTTGGCCGATGAGCCCACGGGCAATCTGGACCCGGCCTTGTCGGCCGAGATGATGCGGCTTTTCGAGCAGTTCAACCAAGTGGGGGTGACCGTGCTCATCGCCAGTCATGACCTGGACTTGATCTCGCGCATGAATCACCGTGTTTTCACCCTGGAGCAGGGGCGCATGATCGCTGACGGGCGGCCAGTGAGGGCCCGATGAAAGGACAGGAGCGTTCTGCCGCGGCATTCCGTGACCGTCACGCTGGGGGGAAGCGGCCCCGCGTGGAGCGGCGGCGTTCCGCCAGGAGGGGGCGGATGCGCCCCTGGAGCGCCGCCTATGTGACGGGTCACATGCAGGCCCTGCTGCACAGTCTGGGCCGCATGGCGCAGAAACCCCTGTCCAGCGCCATGACGGTGGCGGTGATCGGGATCGCCCTGGCCCTGCCCACGGGACTGCATGTCATCCTGCAGAACCTGCAGGGGGTCAGCGCCGGCTGGGAGAACACCGCCCAGATGTCCCTGTTCCTCAAGCAGGATGTCCCGCCCGAGGCGGTGGAAAGCCTGCGCAGCCGCCTTGAGGATATGACGGAGATCGCCGCCGTGATGTACATAACGCCCCGGCAGGCCCTGGAAGAGTTCCGCGACAGCTCCGGTTTCGGCGCCGCGCTCGATTCCCTGCGGGAGAATCCCCTGCCCGCGGTGCTGGTAGTGCGGCCCCGGCTGGAATTCAACGATCCCCAATTACTGCAATCCCTGCGTGAGCGCATGCAGGCCCTGCCGCAGGTGGACATGGCCCAACTCGACATGGAGTGGATCGAGCGCCTTTTTGCCATCATGGAAATCGGACGCCGCGGCGTGCTCATACTGGGGGTGCTGCTCTCCCTGGCAGTGCTGCTCATCGTCGGCAACACCATCCGCCTGGCCATCCAGAACCGCCGCGAGGAGATCGAGGTGCAGAAGCTCATCGGCGCTACCGATGCCTTTATCCGCCGTCCTTTTCTGTACTATGGCTTCTGGTATGGTCTGTTTGGCGCGATGACTGCATGGTTGTTGGTGAATGTCTCCCTGGCCCTGCTCAGCGGACCGGTGAGCCGCCTGTCCCTGCTCTATGACAGCGCGCGTACCCTCAGCGGCCTGGGTCTCAACGCTTCTCTGGCCCTGATGATGGCGGGCGTCCTGCTCGGCCTGCTGGGGGCCTGGGCGGCCGTGGGACGCAATCTGCGCGAGATCGAGCCAGAGTGATCAATTTTATATTATTATGAATCAATGGGTTACTTGGTTTTGTCGGGGCGGGAAAAGTTGCCGGTCCAGGGAACTTTTGCATCTGTTGGCACTCTTATAGGGTGAGTGCTAATATGGGTTTGCAAGGCACGGAAGACCGATTTTGGGAGGAAATACCTTGAACCAGAACATTGAACACGGCTTGATACCGTCCGCGGGCAGTCTGGAAGCATATATCCAGGCGGTGGGCAGCGTGCCCGTGCTGGATGCGGATGAGGAGCGCAGGTTGGCGCGCCTGTACCGCGAGGAGAACAATTTGGAAGCGGCGCGCAAGCTGATCGTGTCCAATCTGCGTTTCGTAGTGCACATCGCCCGCGGATATGCCGGTTATGGCCTGCCCCAGGCCGATCTGATCCAGGAAGGCAACGTGGGCCTGATGAAGGCCGTCAAGCGATTCGACCCTGAGATGAACGTGCGCCTGGTGTCCTACGCGGTACACTGGATTCGCGCCGAGATTCACGAATATATTCTGCGCAACTGGCGCATCGTCAAGGTGGCCACCACCAAGGCGCAGCGCAAGCTGTTCTTCAACCTGCGTTCCGCCAAGAAGCGCCTGGGCTGGCTGGGCAAGGACGAGGTGGAGGCCGTGGCCCGTGACCTGGGTGTCAAGCCCGACGAAGTGCGTGAAATGGAGGCCCGGCTGAGCAGTCACGATGCTTCCTTCGATCCCTGCGTGGACCGCGAGGACGACGAGGAGCGCGCTCATGCGCCGGTGGCCTATTTGCAGGATTTGCGCATGGATCCAACCACTCAGGTGGAGGAGGACGACTGGCAGCACAGCAACGAGACGCGTCTGCACGCAGCCATGGAAGATCTGGACGAGCGCAGCCAGGACATTCTCAAGGCGCGCTGGATGAGCGACGACAAGGCCACCCTGCAGGAACTGGCCGCCCGCTACCAGGTTTCGGCCGAGCGCATCCGCCAGCTCGAAAAGAATGCCATGAAGAAACTCAGGAACGCCCTGGAGGCCTGAGCACCCCAAGACGAACCATTGCTGCCCGGCGCGGGCAGGCGTCTCCCTCCGGAAACCTCTTCTTCGTTGCCTGAGAGCCGTGGGACTGGGTCGAGCATGGCGGAGTCCAGGCGAAATCACAAGCGCCAGGCGCGGGATTGAGCAGCGCACGGCAAGCTACAACAAGCTCCGGCACCGCGCCGGATATCGTGTCACATCCCAATCCACGTTTCCACAATGATGGGTTCTACATGGTGCGCTTCAACAAGGGGCGCAGTTTGGACAGCGGCCGGGTATTCAGTACGTCCTTTTTCTCCAGCCATCCCCGCCTCGCCTGGCCGACGCCATAGACGAGGTTGTCGAAATCCATGGTGCTGTGGGCGTCGGAATTGATACTCACCAGCACGCCTTCGTCGCGGGCCATCATGCAATAGGCATCCAGCAGGTCGAGGCGCACGGGGTGGGCATTGAGTTCCAGGAAACAGCCCCGTTCACGCGCGTGGCGAATGATGCGGTTCATGTCCACGTCGTAGGGTTCGCGCTCCAGCAGCAGGCGCCCGGTGGGATGGGCCAGCAGGGTGAAGTGGGGGTGATCCATGGCCCTGAGGATACGGCGCGTCTGCCGGTCGCGGCTGAGGTGAAACTTGCTGTGCACGGCGCCGATGACCAGGTCCAGCCTGCCCAATACCTCGTCCGGCAGGTCCAGGCTGCCGTCTTCCAGGATGTCCACCTCGATCCCCTTCAGCAGGGTGATACCCTTCAGGTTCTCGTTGAGGGCGTCGATCGCCTCCATCTGCTGCAGCAGGCGGCGCGGGTCGAGGCCGCGGGCCACGGTGAGGCGCCGCGAATGTTCCGTGATGGCGAGGTATTCCAGTCCCCGTGACCGGGCGGCCAGGGCCATGGCCTTCAGGGTGTCGTGGCCGTCCGTCGCCCGGGTGTGGGCATGGAGGTCGCCCCTGAGATCGGCGCGCTCCACCAGCCGCGGCAGCATGCCGGCGCGGGCGGCCTCGATCTCGCCGCGGTTTTCTCTCAGTTCGGGCGGGATATAGGGCAGTCCCACGGCGCGGAAGACAGAAGCCTCCGTGTCTCCCGCCACACGCCGGCGTCCCTTGAAGACGCCATATTCGTTGATCTTGAGTCCCCGCTGTCGTGCCAGCTTGCGGACCTCGATATTGTGCGCCTTGGAGCCGGTGAAATAATACAGCGCCGCGCCGAAGCTCTGTTTGTCCACCACCCGCACATCCACCTGCAGGCCCGCGCGCAGGATGACCGTGGCGCGCGTCGTTCCCTGTGAGATCACCTGCGCGACTTCGTCGTAGCGGACGAGGTGCGCCATGACCGGGCTGCCCTGGTCCGCGCACACCAGCACGTCGAGGTCGCCGACCGTCTCCTTGCAACGGCGGTAGCTGCCGGCAACCATGACTTGCGAGACGCCCTCGGCCCGTTGCAGGTAGGCCACCAGCGATCGCGCGTATTGCGCCGCCGTGGCCAGCTTGATGCGCCGGTCCTTCTGGATGTGAGCCTCGATGTTCTCCAGGATGCGCAGCTCGGTCTTCTCGCCAAAACCCGGCAGGCTGCGCACCCGCCCGTCCTTGGCGGCGCGATAGAGTTGCTCCGGCGTGTGGATATCCAACTCATGATACAGGGCGCTGACCCTCCGGGGGCCCAGCCCGGGGATCTTCAACAGTTCCGACAGGCCGGGCGAGGTGCGCTTGTGGAGCTTGTCCAGGGTGCGGCAATGGCCGGTGGCCAGGATCTCCTCTATCTTGGCGGCCAGGTCCTTGCCGATACCGGGCAGCCGCGTCAGGTCCTTTCCGCCAGCCACCATGTCGCCCACGTCCTGTCCCAGGTTGCGCAGCGTGCGGGCGGCGTTGCGGTAGGCGCGAATGCGGAAAGGATTGTCGTTTTCTACTTCGAGAAGATCGGCAATCTGTTCGAAGATCCCGGCGATGTCCGCATTGTGTATGGGCACGTCAGTGTTTCAGGGCTGGGGATGCTCATCTCCTGCAACATTGTAGCGCAAGCCCAGGTGTATTTCCCTGCGGGAGGGCGAAGGGGAGAAAGAGATGGTGGATTGATTTCACTGGTCGGGGTGAGAGGATTTGAACCTCCGGCCCCTGCCTCCCGAAGACAGTGCTCTACCAGGCTGAGCTACACCCCGAATGGATCAATAATTACGCTTGACGGAAAACTCGGCCAAGGCGATGAGCGCGTCTTTGTAGGGGCTTTCGTTGACCGGATCGATGGCCTCGATGGCCAGGTGAGCCTCCTTTTGCGCCGCACGCGCAGTGTATGCCAAGGCGTCCGTGGATTCAATGATTTTCAGTACGGCATCGATATGCTCACGGCCACCGGTCTGGATGGCGTTGCGGATGATGGCGGCCTGATCATCGGTGCCCACGCGCATGGCGTGGATGAGGGGCAGGGTCGGCTTGCCCTCGGCGAGGTCGTCGCCCAGGTTCTTGCCCATCTGTTCCGACGAGGCCGTGTAGTCGAGCACGTCGTCGATAAGCTGGAAGGCGGCGCCGATGTGCATGCCGTAGCGGGCCAGGGCCTCTTCCTTCTCCCGGGGCATGCCGCTGATGACGGCGCCCACCTGGGAGGCGGCCTCGAAGAGCTTGGCGGTCTTGCAGCGGATGACTTCCAGATAACTGGCTTCGCTGGTCTCGGCGTCATTGGTGTTGAGGAGCTGCAATACCTCGCCCTCGGCGATGGTGTTGGTGGTATGGGCCATGATCTCCATGATCCTGGCGTTGTTGACCTCCACCATCATCTCGAAGGCCCTCGAATAGAGGAAGTCGCCCACCAGGACGCTGGCCTCGTTGCCCCACACGGCATTGGCGGTCTCCTGGCCGCGGCGCATTTCGGAGGCGTCCACCACGTCGTCGTGGAGCAGGGTGGCGGTGTGGATGAATTCGATGATGGCGGAGAGATTGATGTGGTCCGTGCCATCGTAGCCGGAAGCGCGGGCGCTCAGCAGCACCAATAGCGGGCGTATGCGCTTGCCCCCACCATTGACGATGTAATATGATAACTGATTGATCAGGCTGACATTTGACTTGAGGCGTTGGTGAATGGCGCGGTCCACGGCCGCCATATCGTCAGCGGTGAGCGCAAGAATTGCCTCAAAGTCCATCGGTGTAGCAGGGATATTTTGTGGTATTGGCAAGATGTTTCACATTTCTGGTAAGCGGTCTCTGAGTGTAAGATTCTTGGCTATCCGTGGCAAGTCGAAAACATTAAATCATTGACCTGTTTTGGCTCTGCCGCTAAAATGCGCGGCTTGCATCGATTTTGATGAACGACATGGTCTGGAGTGGAATATGTACGCGGTATTTGTAACCGGGGGTAAGCAATATCGGGCATCCGAGGGTGATGTCCTGCGCATCGAGAAACTCAACGCGGCCGACGGCGACACGGTCGATTTCGACAAGGTGCTGATGATTTCCGATGGTGACGGCATCAAGATCGGCGCGCCCTATGTGGAGGGCGGCAAGGTCACCGCTCTGGTCAAGGCGCAGGGCCGCCATAAGAAGATCAAGATCATCAAGTTCCGCCGCCGCAAGCACTCGCGCAAGCAGATGGGGCACCGTCAGTCCTATACCGAAGTGCAGATCACGGGCATCAGTGCGGCATAACGGCGCATTCAGTTTCGAGAGGTAGAAAGAAATGGCTCATAAAAAGGCAGGCGGCAGCACCCGCAACGGCCGCGATTCAGAATCCAAACGCCTGGGCGTGAAGCGCTTTGGCGGCGAGTCGGTGCGGGCCGGCAACATCATCATCAGACAGCGCGGCACCCGCGTTCACCCCGGCGTCAACGTGGGTTGCGGACATGATCACACCCTGTTCGCCAAGGCGGACGGCAAGGTGCTGTTCGAAACCAAGGGACCCAAAAAGCGCAAATACGTCAGCGTCGTCCCCCACTGAGTACCGCACGACATCAGGCGTATCACAGAAACCCCGTCACCGCACGGGGTTTTTTGCTTGTGGAAGGGGCAAGGGACAAGATACAAGGGACAAGGAGCAAGGTACAAACGATGGGGATGCAGGTGGCCGGGATGTTCTGGCAATACAGTGGCGCATGATGCACACATCGTTAGCGTATCATTCTTGTAACTTGTACCTTTCCCCTTGTACCTGAAAAATCATGAAATTCGTCGACGAAGCCAAAATCCGTGTCAAGGCAGGTGATGGCGGCAATGGCTGCGTCAGCTTCCGGCGCGAGAAGTTCATTCCCTTTGGTGGCCCCGATGGCGGGGACGGCGGGGATGGCGGCAGCGTCTATCTGCGTGGCGACCGCAACATCAACACCCTGGTGGACTTCCGCACCCAGCGCCAGTTCTGCGCCGAGCGTGGGCAGAACGGCAGCGGCGGGAACTGTACCGGCAAGAGCGGCGCCGATCTGATCATCGATGTGCCCGTGGGCACCATTGTCAGGGATGCGGAGACCGATGAGGTGATCGGCGAGGTGGTCGCCCATGGCCAGCAACTGCTGGTGGCCCAGGGGGGCTTTCATGGCCTGGGCAATACCCGCTACAAGAGCAGCACCAACCGCGCGCCCCGCAAGGCGACCCAGGGAACGCCGGGCGAGGAACATCAACTCCATCTCGAACTGCGGCTGCTGGCCGATGTGGGCCTGTTGGGTCTGCCCAATGCGGGCAAGTCCACCTTCATCCGCGCCGTTTCCTCCGCCCGCCCCAAGGTGGCCGACTATCCCTTTACCACCCTGTATCCCAACCTGGGCGTGGTGCGCATTGCCGACCATCGCAGCTTCGTGGTGGCCGATATCCCCGGCCTCATCGAAGGGGCGGCGGAGGGCGCCGGCCTGGGTATCCAGTTCCTCAGGCATCTGGCGCGCACCTCCCTGTTGCTGCACCTGGTGGACGTCATGCCCATGGACGAGGCCGACGAGCCCGTGGCCGCCGTTAGAAAGATCGAGGGGGAACTGCAGAAATACAGCCCCGAACTCTTCGGCCGCACCCGCTGGCTGGTCCTCAACAAGGTCGACCTGCTGCCCGCCGACGAACGGGAGGCCTTCTGCCAGGACATCATCGAACGCCTGTCCTGGTCCCACCCCTGGTTCATGATCTCAGCCGTGAACGGCGAAGGCACCCAGGCCCTGTGCTACCGCATCATGGAATATATCGAGGAGCAGCAGGCAGGAGAGAAGGTACAAGATACAAGGGACAAGATACAAGAGACAAGAGACAAGGAAGAAAATACGAAAGACGACGCACAAGAATAACACCACCCCTTGTACCTTGTATCTTGTACCTTGTATCTTGTACCTATGACTTCCCGCACCCCTCTGAAAAACGCCCGCCGCTGGGTCGTCAAGGTCGGCAGCTCCCTGTTGACCAATGACGGCGCCGGGCTGGATACCTCTCTGATCGATGGCTGGGCCGAACAGATGGCCGCCTTGTGCCGAGAAGGCGCCGAGGTGGTGCTGGTTTCTTCCGGCGCCGTGTCGGAGGGCATCAAGCGCCTGGGGTGGCGGCGCCGGCCCCATGCCCTCCATGAGCTGCAGGCGGCCGCGGCGGTGGGGCAGATGGGCGTCATCCAGGCCTATGAGTCCGCCTTCCAGAGACAGGGGGTGCGCACCGCGCAGATTCTGCTGTCTCACGACGATCTGGCCGACCGCCAGCGCTATCTCAACGCGCGCAGCACCCTGCGCACCCTATTGAATCTTGGGGTGGTGCCGGTGATCAATGAAAACGACACGGTGGCCGTGGAGGAGATCCGCTTCGGCGACAATGACACCCTGGCGGGTCTTGTGGCCAACCTCATCGAGTCGGACATACTGGTGATTCTCACCGATCAGGAGGGCATGTATGACCGCGATCCCAACCGGCATTCCGATGCCAAGCTGATTCACGAGGCGCAGGCCGGCGATCCCGTGCTCGAACAGCAGGCCGCCGGTGGTGGCGTCGGTAAATGGGGGCGCGGCGGCATGCTCACCAAGGTGCGGGCCGCGCGCCACGCCGCCCGTTCCGGCACCCCCACCCTCATCGCTTCGGGGCGCCGCGGCGGCGTGTTGCAGGCCATTGCCCGGGGAGAGGAAGTGGGCACCCTCATCCTGCCCGCCCAGGCCCCCATGGATGCGCGCAAGCGCTGGCTGGCCGGGCAACTACAGGTGCGCGGCCGCTTCATCCTGGACGACGGGGCCGTCAAGGTGCTGCGTGAATCGGGCAGCAGCCTGCTGCCCATCGGCGTCAAGGCGGTGGAGGGCGGTTTTGCCCGTGGCGAGGTGGTGGCCTGTGTGGATGGGCAGGGAAGTGAAATCGCCCGGGGCCTGGTGAACTACAACGCCGAGGAGGCGCGCAAGATCATGGGGCGTCCCAGCCGGGACATCGAGGCCATCCTGGGGTATGTCGATGAGCCGGAACTGATCCACCGCGACAACATGGTGATGCTGTAGCGGGAGACTGGAAAATAAAAAAGCCGGGGCTTGCCCGGCTTTTTTATATGTGTCGAAGTGCGGCGCCTAGCTCGACAGCTGGCGGATATGAGCGTTGAGACGGCTCTTCAGGCGCGCGGCCTTGTTCTTGTGAATGATGCCTTTGCGGGCCATGGAGTCGAGCATGGGCGCGGCGGACTGGTAGGCGCTTGCAGCCGCGTCCTTGTCGCCGGCCGAGATCGCCTTGACGACCTTCTTGGTCGCGGTGCGCATCCTGGAGCGCAATGCGGTATTATGGGCCCGGTGTTTTTCAGCCTGACGGGCGCGCTTTCTGGCTTGTGCCGAATTCGCCAAGTTCCATACTCCTCTGCTTCATTGGATTGAAAGGGCACATAGTTTGCAGATTTTCTTCCTGCTTGTCAATCACGGGCGTATGGGGTCTCGGATGGTTTACGGGTATCGATTGACCACGAAGCGCACGAAGGACACGAAGATATGGCTAAAAAAGTCTTCTTCGTGTCCTTCGTGCGCTTCGTGGTGAGCGTCTTACATGCAGGGCATTGATCTGACACAGGATTTGTGAGCAGGAAACTATTCAAGTCGACCGCCACGGTGGGCGCCATGACCATGATCTCGCGCGTGCTGGGGCTGGTGCGGGACATCGTCATCGCGCGGGCCTTTGGCGCCGGGGTGGGGGCCGATACCTTCTTCGTCGCCTTCAAGATCCCCAACTTCCTGCGCCGCCTGTTCGCCGAGGGGGCGTTCTCCCAGGCCTTCATTCCCGTGCTGACGGAATACAAGACCCGGCGCAGCCACGAAGAGGTGCGGGGCCTGGTGGATCACGTGGCGGGGATGCTGGGCGGCATCCTGTTCCTGGTGACCCTGGTGGGCGTGGTGGCGGCGCCCGTGCTGGTGATGATTTTCGCGCCGGGCTTCCTGCAGGATCCCGTCAAGTACGACCTCACCACCCAGATGATCCGCATCACCTTTCCCTACCTGCTGTTCATCTCCCTGACGGCCCTGGCCGGCGGGATTCTCAACACCTACGGCCGCTTCGGCGTGCCCGCCTTCACCCCGGTGTTCCTCAACCTGTCCCTCATCGGCGCCGCCCTGTGGCTGGCGCCCCGCATGGCGGAACCGGTCACGGCCCTGGCATGGGGGGTGTTCATCGCCGGGGTGGTGCAGCTGGCCTTCCAGTTGCCCTACCTGCGCACCCTCGGCCTGTTGCCGAGGCCCCGCCTGGCGCGCCGTGACGAGGGGGTGCGGCGCATCGCCAGGCTCATGCTGCCCGGCATCTTCGGCTCCTCCGTGGCGCAGATCAATCTGCTGTTCGATACCCTCATCGCCTCCTTCCTGGTGACGGGCAGCGTCAGCTGGCTGTATTTCTCCGACCGCCTGGTGGAGTTTCCCCTCGGCATTTTCGGCATCGCCCTGGCCACGGTGATCCTGCCCCGGCTCTCCCGCGACCATGCCGAGGCGTCTCCGGAGCGTTTTTCCGCTACCCTGGACTGGGCCCTGCGCCTAGTGGTGGTCATCGGCGTGCCCGCGGCCGCCGGCCTGGCCATCCTGGCCGGTCCCATGCTGGTGACCCTGTTCCAGTACGGCGCCTTCGGCCTGCACGACGTGGAGATGGCGCGCCTGAGCCTGGTGGCCTATGCCCTGGGGCTGCTGGGCTTCATCCTGGTGAAGGTGCTGGCGCCCGGTTATTACGCGCGCCAGGATACGCGCACTCCGGTGCGCATCGGCATCATCGCCATGGTGGCCAATATGGTCATGAACGTGGTGTTCGTGGCGCCCATGGTGATGCTGGATATTCCCGGGCCCCACGCGGGGCTGGCGCTGGCCACGTCCCTGGCGGCCTTTCTCAATGCCGGCCTGCTGTACCGCGGCCTGCGCCGCAGCGGACGGTTGAGCCTGGGTCCGGGGTGGCGCGCGCTGCTGTGGCGCGTCGCGGCGGCGAGCCTGGCCATGGGGGCGCTGCTGGCATGGGGCGGCGGCGATCTCGAACAATGGGGCGCGCAGGGCTGGCTGGGTCGCGTGGGTGCCCTGGTGCTGTGGGTGGCCGCGGGCGCGCTGGTGTATGGCGCGGCCCTGTGGTTGTGCGGCATGCGCCTGAAAAACCTGAAATTAAGGAACCTCTGATTAATTCATGAACCGGCGTCTGGCGGCTGAAACGTCCCGGCTCTGCGTTGAAAATCTTGGCAATAGCATGCGATTGCCTGCGCTTTTCGCCTTGATCCGGAACATTTCATCTCGCCATCCATCCGGTCCAGAATCAATCAGAGGTTCCTTAACCAGTGACAAGTCCCGGCGGTAATCTATAATAGCGGGATTTAATCCTGTTGCCCGCGTTCCCATGGAAATCATCAGAGGTCATTACAATCTGCGCCCGCGCCATCATGGCAGCGTCGTCACCATCGGGAACTTCGATGGCGTGCACCTGGGCCATCAGGCGGTGCTGGGGCAGCTTTCGGAAAAGGCGGCGGAGCTGGGCCTGCCTTCCGTGGTGGTGACCTTCGAGCCCCACCCCCAGGAATACTTCGGGGGGGAACAGGCCCCGGCGCGCCTCACCCGCTTCCGCGAAAAGATCCTGACCCTGAGACGCTATGCCGTGGACCGCGTCCTGAACCTGCCCTTCAACCGCAAACTGGCCAGCATGCCGGCGCAGGCCTTCATCGACCGGGTACTGGTGGAGGGGCTGGGCGTGCGTTATCTCATCGTCGGCGACGATTTCCGTTTCGGCCATCGCCGCCAGGGCGACATCGACCTGTTGCGCAGGGTGGGCGAGGCGCACGGCTTTCAGGTCATCAACATGCACACCTTCGAGGTGGACGGGGCGCGGGTGAGCAGCACCCGCATCAGGGAGGCCCTGAAGCGCGGCGACCTGGATACCGCCGGGCAGTTGCTGGGGCGCTCCTACCGCATGGCGGGCAAGGTGGTGCATGGCGACGCCCGCGGGCGCAGCATCGGCTTTCCCACCGCCAACATTTATGTCCATGGCCCGCACCGCCGCAAGAAGCAGCCGCTGCTGCCTCTTACGGGGGTGTACGCGGTGGATGTGTTCGGGCTGGAGACCGAGCCCATGCACGGCGTGGCCAACATCGGCGTGCGTCCCACGGTGGACGGGCGCCACAGCCTGCTGGAGGTGCACATCCTGGACTATGAGGGAGACATCTACGGTTGTCATATCCAGGTGGAGTTTCTGAAGAAGCTGCGCGAGGAGCGCCGTTTCGAGAGCGTCGAGGCCCTCACCCAGCAGATACAGCGCGACGTGGCCCACGCGCGGGCCTTCTTCGACAAACGCCTGGAAGGCGACGACATCGTTTCCCTGCCCCTGTGATGTTCCGCGGCGGCGGGACGGCAACCACCCATGACAGAGAACCATGACAGACTATAAATCGACCCTCAATCTGCCCCGCACGGCCTTTTCCATGAAGGCCAATCTTGCCAACCGCGAGCCCCAGTTTCTGCGCGAATGGGAGGAGATGGATCTCTACGGCAAGCTGCGCGCGGCGCGGCGCGGCCGGGCGGCCAGGTTCGTCCTTCACGACGGGCCGCCCTACGCCAATGGCGAGATCCATATCGGCCACGCCGTGAACAAGGTGCTCAAGGACATCATCGTCAAGTCCAGGACCCTGGAGGGCTATGACGCGCCCTATGTCCCCGGCTGGGACTGTCATGGCCTGCCCATCGAACTCAACGTTGAAAAGAAGATCGGCAAGGCGGGGCGCAAGGTGGACGCCGCCACTTTCCGCAAGGCCTGCCGCGACTATGCCGCCGCCCAGGTGGAGCGCCAGCGGGAGGACTTCAAGCGCCTGGGCGTGCTGGGGGACTGGGACCATCCCTATCTCACCATGAATTTCCGCTTCGAGGCCGACATCATCCGCGCCCTGGGCAGGATCGTGGCGCGGGGGCATCTGCACAAGGGCTTCAAGCCGGTGCACTGGTGCAGCGACTGCGGTTCCGCCCTGGCCGAGGCGGAGGTGGAATACGCCGAGCGCACCTCGCCGGCCATCGATGTGCGCTTCACGGTGCTGGACGACACGGCCCTGCTGGAGCGCTGCCACCACATCCCGGAACACGAGGGCGAGGGCCCCATCTCGGTGGTCATCTGGACCACCACGCCCTGGACCCTGCCCGCCAACCAGGCCGTGGCCGTGAATCCCGAATACGAGTATGTCCTGGTGCAGTGCGAGGGCGGGCTGGGACCGGAGCGCCTACTGCTGGCCGACAGCCTGATGAAGGATGTCATGCTGCGCTATGGCATCGAGGACTACCGGGTGGTGGCCTACTGCCGCGGCAGCGAACTGGAAGGGCTCAAGCTGCAGCATCCCTTCTACGACCGCGAGGTGCCCATCATCCTGGGGGAGCATGTCACGGCGGAGGCCGGCACCGGCGCCGTGCACACGGCCCCCGGCCATGGCCAGGAGGACTACGTGGCCGGCGCCCGCTACGGCCTGCCCGTGGACAATCCCGTGGACGGCAACGGCTGCTTCCTGCCCGACACCCCCCTGTTCGGCGGCGAGCACGTGTTCACGGCCAACGATCACGTCATCGAGGTGCTCAAGGCGCGGGGCGCCCTGCTGCACGAGACCGCCCTGCGTCACAGCTATCCCCATTGCTGGCGCCACAAGACGCCCATCATCTTCCGCGCCACGCCCCAGTGGTTCATCAGCATGGAGCAGGAAGGCTTGCGCCAGGCGGCGTTGGACGCCATCCAGGCCGTGCAGTGGATGCCGGAATGGGGACAGGCGCGCATCGAGGGCATGGTGGAGAAGCGGCCCGACTGGTGCATCTCGCGCCAGCGCACCTGGGGCGTGCCCATCACCCTGTTCATTCACCGCCACACGGGCGAGCTGCATCCCGCTACGGCGGATCTCATGGAGCGTATCGCCGCGAGGGTGGAGGCGCGGGGCATCGACGCCTGGTTCGAACTCGATCCCCGCGAGCTGCTGGGGGACGAGGCCGCGGACTACGACAAGGTGACCGACACCCTGGACGTATGGTTCGATTCCGGCGTGTCCCACGCCTGCGTGCTGGAGGGCAATCCCGGCCTGTCCTTCCCGGCGGACCTGTACCTGGAAGGCTCCGATCAGCACCGCGGCTGGTTCCAGTCCTCCCTGCTGACCTCCGTGGCCATGCACCAGGTGGCGCCCTACAAGGCGGTGCTGACCCATGGCTTCACGGTGGACGCCGCGGGACGCAAGATGTCCAAGTCCCTGGGCAACGTCATCGCGCCGCAGAAAATCTTCAAGACCCTGGGGGCCGACATCATCCGCCTGTGGGTGGCGGCGACGGACTACCGCGGCGAGATGAGCGTCTCCGACGAGATCCTCAAGCGCATGTCCGACGCCTACCGGCGCATTCGCAATACCGCCCGTTTTCTGCTGGCCAATCTCAACGGCTTCGACCCCGCCGCGCACAGCCTGCCCGCGGAGGAGATGCTGGTGCTGGACCGCTGGGTGGTGGCGCGCTGCGGCGCCCTGCAGCGGGAGATCCGCCAGGCCTATGAGGCCTACGAGTTCCATCTCATCTACCAGAAGGTCCATAACTACTGCGCGGTGGAGATGGGCAGCTTCTACCTCGATATCATCAAGGACCGCCAGTACACCACCCAGGAGAGCAGTGTGGCGCGCCGCTCGGCGCAGACCGCCATGTATCATGTGGTGGAGGCGCTGGTGCGCTGGATCGCGCCCATCCTCAGTTTCACGGCCGAGGATATCTGGCGCCATATCCCGGGTGAACGGGGCGAGTCCGTGTTTCTCGAAGAGTGGTATGGAGCGGTCGAGGCGTTTACCGGGGCGGATGAGGCCGGGCTCATGGGGACGCCCTTCTGGGAGTTGGTCAAGACGGTGCGGGAGGGCGTGAGCCGCGAGCTGGAGGGCCTGCGCGCCAGCGGTGAAATCGGTTCCTCCCTGGACGCGGAGGTGGATCTCTATTGTACCCCGGGCCTGTACCAGGAGTTGGGACACCTGCGGGACGAGCTGCGCTTCGTGTTGATCACTTCCTATGCCCGTATCCACCCTCTCAGTGAAATGCCCGCGGATGTGGTCGAGATCACGGTTGGACCTCATGAGAAATGCTGGGTGAGGGCCACGCGCTCCACATACGAAAAGTGCGTGCGCTGCTGGCATCATCGCGAGGATGTGGGAATCCATACAGACCACCCGCAATTATGCGGGCGTTGCGTGGAGAACGTGGAAGGCGCTGGTGAGACGCGCCTCTTCGCCTGAGGATCGCGCAGCCCGATGAAAGCCTTTCCCGCCGCTGGATGGTTGTGGCTGAGCCTGGTGGTACTGGCTCTTGACCAAGTGACGAAATACCTGGCCAGCGCCAAACTGGTCCTGCACCAGCCCATCGAGATTCTGCCCATGCTGAACCTCACCCTGATGCACAACTACGGGGCCGCCTTCAGCTTTCTGAGCGACCATTCAGGCTGGCAGCGCTGGTTCCTGACGGCCGTCGCCCTGGTGGTCAGCGTGGTGATCGTGTTCTGGATGCGGCGCCTTCCTCCAGGCGAAAAGCTGACCGCCATCGGGTTGGCGTTGATTCTGGGCGGCGCCCTGGGCAATGTGTGGGACAGGATCCAACTGGGTTATGTGGTAGACTTCATTGATGTCTACTATCAGTCATGGCACTGGCCGGCCTTCAATATCGCCGATTCCGCCATCACTGTGGGTGCCGTGCTGCTGATCATCGATACTTTTCGCAACGGAAGGACGGGTTCCTCGTAATGCAAATTCATCTTGCCAATCCCCGCGGCTTCTGCGCGGGGGTCAACCGCGCCATCGAGATTGTCGAGCGCGCGCTGGAAATGTTCGGCGCGCCCATCTATGTGCGCCACGAGGTGGTGCACAACAAGTTCGTGGTGGAGAACCTGCGCGCTCAGGGGGCGGTCTTCGTGGAGGAGCTGCATGAGGTGCCCGATGGCGCGACGGTCATCTTCAGCGCTCACGGCGTCTCCCTGGCCGTGCGCGAAGAGGCGGCCAGGCGCGGCCTGCGGGTGTTCGATGCCACCTGTCCCCTGGTGACCAAGGTGCATCTGGAGGTGGCGCGCCACGAGGCCGGCCGGCGGGAGTGCGTGCTCATCGGCCACGCGGGGCACCCAGAGGTGGAGGGTACCCTGGGGCAGTATCACGAAAACGATGGTATCAGGATCTATCTGGTGGAGTCCGTGGAGGACGCGCGGCGCTTGCAAGTGAAAAACCCGGACCACCTGGCCTACGTGACCCAGACCACCCTGTCCATGGACGATACGGCCGAGATCGTTGCCGCCCTGCGCCAACGCTTTCCGAACATCGCCGGGCCGCGCAAGGACGATATCTGTTACGCCACCCAGAACCGCCAGGATGCCGTCAAGGACCTCGCCACCCATTGCGATCTGGTGCTGGTGGTGGGTTCCCGCAACAGCTCCAACTCCAACCGCCTGCGGGAAATCGCGGACAAGCTGGGGGCCCGCGCCTATCTCATCGACAATGCCAGTGAAATCGACGTGGACTGGTTGCGGGGTGTTGAGCATGTGGGCGTGACCGCCGGGGCCTCGGTGCCTGAGGTGCTGGTGCAGGATGTCATTGCTCGCCTGAAGGATATTTCTGGCGCCACCGGGGCAAACGAGTGGAACGGGCGGGAAGAACACGTGGTATTCTCCCTGCCTCGCGAGCTGCAGGCGTGAAGCGTGAGGTGTGAGGCATGAAACGGACGGCGGATTGCCTGGTCATCGGGGGGGGGATCATCGGCATGCTCACGGCCCGCGAGCTGGCGGCCGCCGGGCGGGAGGTGATGATCGTCGACAAGGGGCATCTGGGCGGAGAGTCTACCTGGGCGGGGGGCGGCATTCTCTCTCCTCTCTATCCGTGGCGCTATCCAGCGCCCCTCACGGCCCTGGCTTCCTGGGGGCAGCGTCACTATCCCTCATTGATCGAGGCACTGCGCGAGGCGACGGGCATCGATCCTCAATGGGAGCCCAGTGGTTTGCTGATACTGGATGCGGACGAGGCCGCACGGGCCCTGCAATGGGCGCGGGCGCATGGCCAGGATCTCGTGCAGATCGATGGCGCGGAACTCGCGGGACTGGAACCTGGCCTGGGGCCGCGGCCCGGCCGCGCCCTGTGGATGCCGGGGGTGGCCCATGTGCGTAATCCCCGTCTCATCAAGGCCCTGCGCCGCGCCCTGGAAGTGATGGGCGTGCGCCTGTGCGAGGGGGTGTCTGTCAACGAGTTGTTGTGCGTGGGGGACAGGACGCGGGGGGCGCGCACCAGCGCGGGTTGTATCTCCGCGCCGCAGGTGGTGGTGGCCGGAGGGGCATGGAGCGCTTCCCTGGTGACGGGGCTGGGGCTGGAAACCGGCATTGAACCGGTGCGCGGGCAGATGCTGTTGTTCGCCGCGCGCCCTGGGGTCGTGCGGCGTATTGTCATGCAGGATGGGCGTTACCTGATACCACGCCGGGATGGTCATGTCCTGGCCGGCAGCACGGTGGAATATGTGGGCTTCGACAAATCTGTCACCCGGGCCGCGCGTCTCAGTCTGCATGAGGCGGCGCTGAACCTGGTGCCCGCCCTGGGCGGGTTTCCCGTCGAGGCCCATTGGGCCGGTTTGCGCCCTGGCAACCGGGATGGCTTGCCGCTTATTGGCGCCGTGCCGGGCATGGAGGGGTTGTACATCAACAGCGGCCACTTTCGTAACGGGGTGGTGCTGGGACCGGGCAGCGCCCGCATGTTGGCGCAGATCATGGGCGGGCAGCCGGTTTCGGTTGCCGATCCGGATCCTTTCCGCCCAGAACGGTCCTGCGTGCCCGCTTGATGGTTTTTATTCAGGCGCGTTCTGTAGTAACATGCGCGCTTTGTTGACATGCCTGTCAGTTGCTGAGAAATGCTGGCGCGCGTTGAGGAAAGCGGATCTCGGGCAGGCAGGGGGCTGAGTGCCGCTCAACGATCGCCGGCATGACGTTGGGGTTCGCCCTTCAGGGCGCGGCCCAGCCCGCATTCTGCAATGATGGGGTCAAGCCGCGTGCATGGCCGGAGTAGCTCCAATCGGTAGAGCAGCGCATTCGTAATGCGACGGTTGAAGGTTCGAATCCTTTCTCCGGCACCATCCTTCCTTTCTCCGGTTTCCAGCAAGAAAAAACCCGCCTGCGGCGGGTTAGTGGGTATGATCTGCTTCCCTGCTGTATAGTTATATTTTTTCCAGGTAGCGTGGATATTAAAACACACAAACTCGATCAGGAAAATCAGAATAATCTGAAATTGCTGTTTTCAAGGCCCGAGGTTACCCGTTGACAGAGAGGTGGACTGCCCATGAGAAGATTTTTGCTGAATGCATTGTTGGCGTGTTTGATTGCCATGGTTGCGCAACAGGCCCTTGCCTCGCAGGCTGCGGGGGAAGGGGGGACGGACCTGGAATTGGCGGCGCAGTCGGTCGTTTCTTCCGGGAAAAGCACTGTCCGGACAGCACCCCGCCAGGATATCGAAAGCCGCGCGGACAGGGAGCGCAAGTACCGCAGTTGCCTGTTCAGTTATCTGCCCAGGGTGGGGAGTGATGTGGCCGCCGAGCTTATTCGCGATGCCTGCAAGGCCGAATACATGCCGTGATAACCAAGTGCTCCCCTCGGGTAAGAGGATGTAACGGGGCCGATTCCAGGCGTGCTATTTCTCGCATTGTCTGATAGAATTACCCGGGTATGCTGAAGCGCTGGGACGAGAGACGAGCGTGCGTGTGAATCGGCACGGAGCATACGAAAAGGGCGCCCGTCAGAACAGAGGGGAAGGGCGCCGAGGGTAAGGCACAGTCCCCATACCACGTTGAAGTTGGAGGGGGGAGTTGGGTATGGGGACTGTGTATCTCATGCCTGGAATCAGCTTTCCACTTCCATTTCATCCGGCGTGCCGTCACTGAAGGTGCTGCCGCCGAACTCATCACTCACCATGAAAATCGCTCCGGTTCCCAGGATATTCAACTGATTGTCCATGGCCGCCGCGTCGGCCAGCGGCTGGTCGTTGTATTCGAAGTCCGTGCCGGCGCCGGAGGTGAAATCAATGCCCAGCAGGGTGACGCGGATCGCGCTGCCCGTCAGGGACCAGCCTTCGATAGGCGCCCTGAGGACGAGAGCATCCTCGGGCGTCGCCAGGCGCTTGATCTGGGTGGCGACGATGTTCCCGTTGCCGTTCTTGTAGGCTTCTATCTTCAGGAAATCACCATCGCTGATGGAAGACAGGGTGATGGGGGCATGGGTTTCGTAGTCTTCCAGTTGCGTGATATTGCTGTCCACATTGATGCCGATGACATCGTTGGCGGTGATCCGCAGGCTGACGGCGCCATTCGCCGGCGTGCCGGAGACATAGGCCTCGATCTCGATGTTGCTGTTGCGTACCGTGATCTCCGCTGCCTCCAGGGTGCCATTGGTGATGGGGCCCTTGGCCTCGACGAACACGCCATCGCCGAGGGTGGCGCTGGCGGGCGTGATTTGCGCGCCACTGGCATCCACGAGCTGGCCGTTGATCTTGAAGCTGCTCGTGCTGACGTAGTCCGTGATGGGGCCCTCGATCTCCGCCTGTTCGGCCTCGTCGGGCAGGCCGGAGTCATCGGAGCTGATTTTCGTGGCAAAGATGGTGGTGGCATCGGTGAAGGTGCCTTCCACTTCGATGGCGCTGCCTGTGGCCAGGGTGCCCGAGATATCCCGCATGTCCGTGGTGGCGTCGAAATCCACGTTGAGAACGCCATCCAAGGTTATGCGGTTGGTTGAGGGAAAGCCCGTAATCGTCCCCTTGACCTGAACGGTGGTCGTCCCCGCGCCCGGTGTATGGACGGCTTCTTTTTCGATACGGGTGGCCTGCAAGGTCCCGCTGCCGTCGATGACATAGCCGCTCACCTCGATGACATCGTTGACCGCCAGGGTGTCGAAACCATAGTTTCCTGCAGCCCCCGTGTCATCTCCGAAGGAAGTGCTGATGGCGTCGGCGATGATGGTTCTGCCCATTACCACCAGGGTCTTGAGCTTGCCGTCCGGGTCGGGGGTGATGGAGGTAATGGGGCCTTCCAGCTCCGATTCGTAGACGACGCTGTCCACCGTGCCGGTAATGCCGTCGTCGTTGAGGCTGCCGCTGATGGTGACGATCATGCCCAGCTTGAGATCGCTTTCCTGGGTGGGGGTGCCGTTGACCATGATGGTGGCGCCATCCCTGATGAAGTATTCGACGCCGTTGACGAAAATGCTGCCGAAGCCGGTGATCTGGCCGGTGGCCGTGATCTTTGTGGCCGTGACGCCGGTTCCGCCGATGCCCGCCACGTCGGTGGATCCCCCACCGCAGGCGCCGAGTCCCGCCGCCAGCAGCAAGGCTGCCGTGAAATTCTTGAACCTCGGGGTGTTCATGGTGAGATCTCCTGTCATGATTTGGGTCCTTCCGGATTTCTGTCTTCAAAATAATAGATGCCGACGCTGACGTAGGCGGATTTTCCGTCGTTGTCCTCAGCGTCGTCCGGGCATTCGTGCCGCGCCAGCCACTGGTCGAGGTCTTCCAGCAGCGCTTGAGACTTTTCGGCCGACAGGCGCTTGAACGCCGGCAGGATGTCGGCGCATACCTGTCTGTTGGAAACCTTGCGCTGGAAGCGCAGCTCCGTTTCCGGGGCCGTCAGATTGTGATCAATGGTGGCGATGAGTTCGCCCGCATCCGTGCCCAGAATGTTGATCTTCTCCACCGGGTCGTTGCCGGGGATATAGGCGTGATTCACCAGCCGGACGAGCCCGTCTTCCGTCACCGCTACGCTCCCTGCATCGCTCAGGGTCTGCAGCATGGCCTGGGTGGGAATATCGCCGCTGTATTTTTTGACCAGGGAGGCAAAGGAGGGTTCATCGTCCTCCAGGGAAAGGTCGCAGGGCTCGCCCCGCTCGTTCCAGTAGCGTGGATCGTTGAGCCAGCCGCTGATGACGCGGATGGCGCGGTTGTAACGTTCATTGGCGCCCTGGTCGTCCGCGCCCTCCAGTTCCAGCAGGCGCTTGGCCTCCTTGCGGGTGAGGCCGGTGAGGGCGGAGACCCGGGAGATGGTCTGCTTCTTGCCGGGAATCGCGTGATCATGATAGGCCACGTCCACATAGACCTTCTTGGCGAGTTCCGCGAAGGCGCCATAGGCGATACCATTGCGCAGCAGGATTCTCACCAGGGGACGCAACAAGGTCAGGACGGCGGCGGGCAGGGCCTTTTCAATGGATTGTTTCATAATTGGGATTATATTCCCAAAATGTATTCGGTGCAAGTGGCGCCGTCCCATCTACAGCCTGAGGTGCGGCTCCGTATTCATGCCAGAAGGCACTATTCTTGCATCGTGTTGAGCCCTGAAAGCGTAGTCCCTGTGCCTGGCCTGGCCAAGGCTGCGCGCTGGCGCCGACCGGACATTCAGTTATGGGGATAATCAAGGTGATGGCAAGCTAAATGTTTGAATTTCTGGTAAAGAAAACAACGGATCAAGACAAGGGAGCGGTCGCGGGCGTGGGGCTTCCCCACCGTCCGCTGGACAATGGCCTGATCCTGGAGGTGATGCGGTATTTCCCCATCGGCAACAAGATCCGTTATTTTCCCGTGCATCGCAAGAGCGTCGTTCTGGAGTCCATCGTCATTGCCTATGGCATCAACAATCATCTCGTCTATACCCAGAAGGATATTCATATCAAGGAGCAGGAAGGGGCGGAGCCCTATTTTCTCCTGGATGACGACTGGAAAGATGTCTCGGTGCGCAAGGTGAACAGCTTTTGCCTGGTCATTCCCGATGTGGGACAGACCGAGAGCGACCTGGATTATGCCAGCCGGGTCGCCATCGACAGCCACGGGCTTTTCAAGCGCGGCGATACCTTCACACTCATGTCTCTGTTCGCCGAGCGTGGCGTGCCCCAGATCGATGTCCAGGTGCGCAAGAAGGTGCTCCTCAAAGAGGGCTATTACGCCAATCATTCCGTGGTGGTGCTGGAGGCCCTGCTGGGCACGTTGCATCACATGGATCAGCGTCAGCAATGCCGCATCAAGACCCGCATTCCTGTCAAGCTGTACCTGACGGAGGAGGGAGAGCCCTTCGACTGCCACCTGGTGGATTTCTCCGAGTGCTCCCTTAAGCTGCGCATCGGCGCTCACGAGGCGCCACGGCCTTCCCTGACGAAGAAGCGCAGCATTATCGTGGCCATCGATCTGCCTCAGCAGATGAAGTCCTATATTTTGAAAGGCAAGGTGCTGCGCCGCGACGATGAACATGTGGTGCTCTCCGTGACCAGCCGCCTGGTGGACAGGCAGTACGAAAATTTCGACCTGCTCGCCGCCCTCGAACTCAAGGCCAATCTTCTCCAGCATCCGGAAACTCAGTGAGCGAGGTTAGTGTCACCGGGCCCGTATTCCATGTTAACCTTGCCGGGTCATGGTCTGTTGCGATGAGTGATGAACTACCGGATCGATGCCGGCTGGCTGGCGCCCGTCCGCCGCGTACCCTCCCCCAATTGTGACGAGCGTCCCGCGGATACGCCCGTTGATCTTCTGGTGATCCACAATATCAGCCTCCCTCCGGGTGAGTACGGCGGCCCCTGGATCGATGCCTTGTTCACCAATGCCCTCGATCATGAATCCCATGAATTCTTTGCGGGATTGAGGGGCTTGCGGGTTTCTGCCCATTTGCTCATTGACCGCGCCGGTCAGGTGACCCAATATGTGCCTTTTCATCTGCGCGCCTGGCATGCGGGGGAATCCTGTTTCCGGAAGCGCGCGCGGTGCAACGATTTCTCCATTGGAATAGAACTGGAAGGTTGTGATCACAGCCCCTATGAAGATGTGCAGTACCGGCGCCTGGCCGCCATCGTCAGGACACTGATGCGTTATTTTCCACATATTGAGCGGGACCGGCTCGTCGGGCATTGCGATATCGCCCCCCAACGCAAGACGGATCCCGGTCCCGCTTTTGACTGGAGTTACCTCCACGCCCTGCTGGCATGGGATTATTAACCCGGCAACAATATATGTCGTGTTCAGCGCTTCAGGCCCGTGCGGGATCAAGGCGCGGCCCGCAGGGAATGGCGAGCCCTTGCCAAGGGGCGCAACGCCGAGCCCGCGCGGGCCTGAAGCGCCTAACGAATTGATTTGAAAAAGACAGGCCGCCGCGTGCCGGCCCACGGACGGCGTTGGCGTTGCTTGCCGTAGAATGACTACGGCGGC
>WGFB01000006.1 GCA_015492435.1 Gammaproteobacteria bacterium
CACCTTCGATACCTCGGCGCAGGAGGCCCGCCTGGCCATCCCCTACGCCCTGCTGCAATTGAATGCGCAAGGGCAGGCCATCACCTATTACGAACAGGCCATCGCGGCCTTCCAGGAAGAGGCGCGCCGGCTTCAGGCGTTGCGCCAGACCTTTGCCGAGGGCGGTGTGGCGGAAGACTTTCTCCAGGACGAGGGAAGGGACGGCCATCGTGCCCCCGGTGGCATGGGCTGGTACTGGCGTCTCGATCGCCTGCCGCCCGGCGTGGAGAGCCGCTATCTCTATGAACTGCTGGCGCGCCACGAATTCCAGGAGGTGCTCAAGAACTACCGCGACCTGAAATACCTGGCCCGCAAACTCGAGGTCTGGGCGTCCAGCATGGGCGCCTATGAGGACATGCTCGCCCTGCGCCGGGACACCTACGCGGCGCGCGCCCCCCGCATCCAGGCCAGCTACGAGAGCCTGGACCTGGACCGCGTCAAGGCGCGGCGCGATGCCCATGTGGCGCGCCTGGCCGCCATCGAGGCGCGGGACGATGTGGCGGGGCTCGCCACCGCGGACGAGCAGCGCATGCAGCAACGCCTGGACGAGGCCGGGGCCATCCTGGCGCGTTATCCCCATCACGGGAAGCTGGCGCCTCAAAGGGACAAATACCGCCTGTTGCAGGGGGTGCTGCTGTGGCAGGAGAGCCAGGACTACAAGGCGCGCCTGTGGCAGGTGCGCAAGCACTTGCGCCAGCTCGATGAACAGATCGCGAGGGCCGCCGCGGGGCGGCAGTCCATCGCCGCGGCCCAGCAGGCGGCGCCCCGCGGCTTCGAGGGTTTCGATCAAAGGATCGCGGCCCACCGCCTGCAGATCACGGACTTGCAGGCGCGCCTGGATACCGCCCTCGCCGCCCAGGAGGACTACCTGCGGCGCCTGGTGCTGGACGAGCTGGCGCGCCGTACGGCCCGCCTCGATGAATACCTGGCCCAGGCCCGCTACGGGCTGGCCCGCGTCTATGACCAGATCGCCACCCGCCGGGAGGCGGCGCTGCCATGATCTGGCATAGGCTCTGGCTGTATCCCCTCCCGGTCCTGCTGGTGGCCTGCGCGCCGCTCGGCAAGGAGCAGCCGCTCACGCTCAAGGATCTCGATATGGAGCCCCTCGCCCTGGAGGCACGCACGCCCACCGAGGTGTCCAGGGACCGCGTCCTGGCCCAGTACCGCGCGTTCCTCGAAGCTTCGCCCTCGTCCCCGCTGCGCGCCGAGGCCATGCGCCGCCTGGCGGACTTGCAGCTCGAGGCCGGGGCCGATCTCGGTCCCGGCGAGGCGCTTCCCGGGATACAGGAAGACCAGGCAGCGGCCATCGTCCTCTATCTCGAATTACTGGACAAGTTTCCTGATCGCGCCGGCAATGACCGGGTGCTCTATCAATTGGCCAAGGCCTACGAGGAGAATGGCGAGCCGGACAAGGCCCTGGCCATGCTCGATCGCCTGATCGAGGCGTATCCCACTACCGCCTACCGGAACGAGGTGCAGTTCCGCCGCGCCGAGATGCTGTTCGTGCGGCACCGTTATGAAGAGGCCGCCCGGGCCTATGAGGACGTGTTGAGCGATGGCGGCGGGACGCCCTTTTTCGAACAGGCCCTGTACAAGCGGGGCTGGTCGCTGTTCAAGCAGGAGCAGTACGATGCGGCCCTGGACGCCTTTTTCGCCATCCTGGACAGAAAGCTGGCGACCTATCTCGACGGCAATGGCGCCATCGCGCTGGATGACCTGGATCGCGCCGACCACGAACTGGTGCAGGACACCCTGCGCGTCTCCAGCCTGAGTTTCTCCTATCTGCGGGGGGCCAGCTCCATTCACGAATACCTGGCGCGCGGCGAACGCCGCCACTACGCCTATCTGGCCTACGACAGCCTCGGCAGGCTGTACCTCGACAAGGAACGCTACAACGATGCCGCCCTGACCTACCATGCCTTTGCCGAGCACTATCCCCACCATGGCCAGGCCCCCCTGTTGCAGATGCAGGCCATCGCCGCCTACCGCAAGGGCGCCTTTCCCACCCAGGTCTTGAAGGAGAAGCTGGACTTCGCCACGCGCTACGGCCTCGACGCGCCCTTCTGGCAACGGCACCGCCCGGCAGACCTGCCCCAGGTGACGGCCTATCTCAAGGACACGGTGGACGAACTGGCCAAATACTATCATGCCGTTGCGCAGCGCACGGACGATGCCGCCGCCTATGGCCAGGCGGTCCAGTGGTACGAGCGCTATCTGGCCTATTTCCCCGCGGATGAGGCGGCGCCCGGCATGAATTTTCTGTTGGCCGAGGCCCTCTACGAGAGCGGTCGCTACCGGGAGGCCGCGGTACAGTACGAACGCACGGCCTATGACTATGCCGGCCATGCCAAGGGCGCCGAGGCGGGCTATGCCGCCGTGCTGGCCTACGAGAAATACCATGACGGGCTGCCGGATGGCGCGCAACGCCTGTTGTGGCAGCGCCGCGCCCTGGCTGGCGCGCTGCGCTTTGCCGACCGCTATCCATCCCATCCCCAGGCCGGCGCGGTGCTGGCCAAGGCCGCCACCGGCTATTTCAAGCTGCAGGACAGGGAGCCGGCCGGGGTGGTGGCGCGGCGCCTGTTGCAGGAACACCCCACGGCGCCGCCCGCACAGCGCCTGGCGGCATGGAAGATCATCGCCTACCTGGCCTTCGACAACCGGGAATTCGCCCGCGCCGAGCAGGCCTACGCCCAGGTGCTGGCCCTCATGCCGGCCAGGGACCCCGCCAGGGGCGACATGGTGGAGAGCCTGGCGGCGTCCATCTACAAGCAGGGTGAGCAGCGGCGTGCCGCCGGGGATCTCGAGGGCGCGGCGCGGCATTTCCTGCGCGTGCGGCAGGCGGCGCCCGGCGCCAGCATCCTCGCCGTGGCCGAATACGACGGGGCGGCCGCGCTGCTGGCGCTGGAAGACTGGGCGCGCGCCATCCCGGTGCTGAACGGTTTCCGCAAACGCTATCCCGGCCACGAAATGCAGGGCGATGTGACCACCAAGCTCGCCGTCGCCTATCTCAAGAGCGGGCAGCCGGTGAAGGCCGCCAGCGAATTCGAGCGCATCGGCGGCGGCAGCGGAGATCCGGCGATTCGCAGCGAGGCCCTGTGGCGGGCTGCGGAGATGTATGAGCAGGCCAGCCTGGCCAGCAAGGCCGCGGCCACCTACAAGCAATACATCGAGGCCTTCCCCGCGAAGTTCGATGAGTCCATGGAGGCGCGGCACAGGCTCGCCCGCCTCAACGAGCAGGTGGGCAACACGCGCCGTCACCGTTACTGGCTGGAACAGATCATCGCCGCAGACAAGGCGGCGGGCGGCAGGCGGACCGAGCGCAGCCGCTATCTCGCGGCCAATGCCGCCCTGGCGCTCGCCGCGCCTGCCTACGAGGCCTTTGCCGGGGTGCGCCTGGTGGCGCCCCTGGAGAAAAACCTGAAGCTGAAGAAACGCCGCATGGAGGCGGCCCTGGACGCCTACAGGCAGGCGGCGGACTACGGCATCGCCGAGGTGACCACCGCGGCCACCTTCAGGATTGCCGAGATCTACCGTGGCCTGAGCGAGGGCCTGCTGGAATCGCAGCGTCCCAGGGGGCTCACGGAGGAGGAGCTGGAAGAGTACGACATCCTCCTGGAGGAACAGGCCTATCCCTTCGAGGAGCAGGCCATCGCCATCCACGAGATCAATGTGCAGCGCGTCACGGAGGGCATCTACGACGAGTGGGTGAATGCCAGTTTCGAAAAACTGGCGGCCCTGCTGCCGGTGCGCTACGCCAAGCCCGAGAAGAGCGAGAAGATCGTTGAAGTCATCTATTGATCGCATCCGGCGCCTGCATCCCGCCGCCCTCGTCCTGCTGGCCGCTTCCCTGCTGCCAGCCTGCAGCCAGGTGCAGGTCGTCCCGGGGGCGCAGTCCGGGGATCCGGAACGGCAAGCGCTGGCGGCGCCGGTCTCTGCGGCCGTTGAACGCCGCTTCAGGAAGGCGCTGGCCTTCATCACCGCGGAGGAATACAGCCGGGCGGAGGTGCTGCTGCAGGATATCATCGCCGCCTCGCCCGGCCTGGCGGGGCCCCATCTCAATCTGGGCATGGTCTACGCGGCCACGGGCAGGGACGAGCAGGCGCGCCAGGCCTATGCCAGGGCCATCGCGCTGCGCCCCGGCCATGCCGCGGCCTACAATGAGCTGGGCATCCTCTATCGCAGGATGGGCGAGTTCGCCAAGGCGCGCGATGCCTACCAGCAGGCCCTGCGCATCGCCCCCGACTATGCCCTGGCCCACCGCAATCTGGGCATCTTGTTCGACCTGTACCTGAGGGAGCCCGGGCGCGCCCTGAGCCACTACCGGCGCTACCAGGCATTGCTCCACCAGCCCGACAGGGAGGTGATGCTGTGGATCACCGAGCTGGACAAGCGGGTGGCGCGCGCCCGCAGGATCGCCAGGAGCGCGCCATGAGACACGTCATCCCCGGCCTGGCCCTGTTGCTCGCACTGCTCCCCGCGCCCGGCGCCGTGGCCGCCGCGCAGGAAGAGATCGAGCTGGAGGGCATCAGCATCATCGGCAACCGCGAGCTGCCCAAGGTGCTCTATATCGTGCCCTGGAAGAAGGCGGAACTGGGCGATCTCATCGACCGGCCGGTGCCCAGCCTCTACGACGAGGTCCTGGAGCCCGTGGACCGGGAAGTCTTTCAGCGGCGGCTCAAGTATTTCAGGCAATTGAACGATAAATAATGAGTTTACCCGATATATTAAAATTGCATGTGCCTACCGTGGATGACACCTTGTTTCATGCGCCCTGCAGCGAGTGGCGGCCACAGGAAGGTACAAGATACAAGGTGCAAGGTACAAAGGGCTACTTCCCTTGTATCTTGTACCTTGTACCTTTCACAATCCCAGCGCCCACTTTTTTGCAGTGACTGGGTTTATATCCATCTCGCCATAGTGATCCGTGGGCCTGTCGGCGCCACGCCAGGATTCGCCCGGCAAGCATGCCGGGACGCAGGAGCACGACAAGGGGTTCTCTCTCGGGGGCCCACTTTCTTACCTACAGAAATCAAGTGAAAAGGAGTCATTTATGGATGCCTATAACGCCATTGTAGAGTTCTTCCAGAGTGGTGGCCTGTTCATGTATCCAATCGTCGTGGTGCTGGCCCTGGGGCTGGCCATCGCCGTGGAGCGCTATATCTTTCTCAGCGTTTCCCGCTCCACCAACAGCAAGGTGTGGAACAGCCTGATGCCCCTGCTCAACAAGGGCGACTTTCAGCGCGCCAATTCCATCATGTCCAAGTCCAAGTCGGCCATCGCCAAGGTGCTCAGCTATGGCCTGAGCCGCACCACCAGCGCGCGCCGCCGTGACGACATCGGCACGGCCATGGAGGAGGGGCTGATGGAAGTGATTCCCCAGCTCGAAAAGCGCACCCACTATCTGGCGACCTTCGCCAACATCGCCACCCTGCTGGGGCTGCTGGGCACCATCATCGGTCTCATCCAGGCCTTCACCGCCGTGGCGGCGGCCAATCCCGCCGAGAAGGCGGACATGCTCTCCGCCAGCATCTCCATCGCCATGAACACCACGGCCTTCGGCCTGATGGTGGCCATTCCCCTGCTGCTCATGCACACGGTGCTGCAGACCAAGACCGTTGAGCTGGTGGACAGCCTCGAAATGGCCTCGGTCAAGTTTCTCAACATCGTGACGGAAAAACAGGAAATCGCCTGATGTACCGCCGCCGTTCCCGACGCAGCAGGCACCATGAGCCTGTGGAGATGAATATCACCGCCTTCATGAATCTCATGGTGATCCTCGTGCCCTTTTTGCTCATCACGGCGGTCTTCTCCCGCATCGCCATCCTGGAACTGAACCTGCCCTCCGCCGACGCCGGGCAGGCCGAGCCCGACCCGCGGGCCCTGCGGTTGGAGGTGATCATCCGCAAGGATGCCATCGAGGTGGCGGACCGCGGCAAGGCGTCGCGGGTGATCAGGAACGGTGACGACGGGTACGATTTCGCCGGCCTCTCGGCCATGATGCGGGAGATCAAGTCCAGGCATCCCGACAAGATGGATATCACCCTGCTGCTGGAACCGGAGATCGCGTATGACGACCTGGTGCAGGTCATGGACACCGTGCGCGTGGCCCAGGTGAAGCGTGATGGGCGCATGGTCAGGGCGGAGCTGTTCCCGGAAATATCCATTGGCGACGCGCCCCGGCGCCCGCCCGTCAAACAGGCCATGCGATAGAGGACAACTGTTATGGAAAGATCCCGGCGCGCCCGGCGCATGCAACAGCACCACAGCCGCAACCGGCGGGTGGCACCCCTCAATCTGGTGTCCCTGATGGACATCTTTACCATTCTGGTGTTCTTCCTGCTGGTCAATTCTTCCGACGTGGAAGTGTTGCCCAGCACCAGGACCATATCGTTGCCGGAGTCCGTGGCCGAGGAGAAGGCCCGCGAGACCGTCGTGGTGATGGTGACCGGCAGCGACATCCTGGTGCAGGGGCGCAAGGTCAGCTCCGTCGAGGAGGCGCTGGCCGACGACAGCCCGGCCCTCGAGCCCCTGCGGACGGCGCTGGAGCAGCAGGCGGCGCGCCTGCTGCGCAAGACGGGTGACAGCGGCGCGGGTCCCGAGGTGACCATCATGGGTGACCGGGAGATCTCCTATCGCCTGTTGAAGAAGGTCATGTTGAGTTGCACCCTGGCCAAGTATGGCAAGGTATCGCTGGCCGTCATGCAGAAACCGACGGAAGGCGCATGAGCACGGCAATCTACTATCATTCCCCCGACTTGCCCTGGACCGTATCCAAGGAGGACTCGGAGCGTTTCCAGCGTACCCTGGCGGCCATTGCGGGGGTCGTGCTCATCCTCTCTATCGCGGTGCCCTACCTGCCGGTTTTCAAGCAGGAAAAGCCCCTGGAGATGGAAGTGCCCGAGCGCTATGCCCGCCTGATCATGGAGCGCAAGGCGCCACCGCCTCCGCCGCCACCGCCGAAGCAGATCGAGAAGCCGCAGCCCAAGCCCGAGCCCCAGGTCAAGAAAGAGGTCAAGCCGAAGAAACAGCCCAAGGCGGTGAAGCAGAAGCCCAGGCCCGAAACCAAAAAGCGGGCGGCGGCACGAGAGAAGGCGGCCCGCTCGGGCCTGCTGGCCTTCAGCAGCGAGATCGCCTCGCTGCAGGAAAATGCCGCCGTGGCCAGCATCAAGAAGACCCAGACCGTGGCCGGCGCGGGGCGCAAGGCGAGGACGGAGCGCGCCATCCTGACATCCAATGTTGCGCGCGGCAGCAAGGGCATCGAGACGGCCCATTTGAGCCGTGATACGGGGGCCGCCCAACTGGCCACCCGCCAGACCACCCGTGTCGAGCAGGCCCTCGCCGATGATCTGCAGCGCCAGCCCTCGCGCAAGCGCGAAGGTGGCCTGCCCCTGCGCAGTGACGAGTCCATCCAACTGGTATTCGACCGCAACAAGGGCAAGCTCTACTCCCTCTACAACCGCGCCCTGCGCAAGGACTCCACCCTCAAGGGCAAGGTGGTGCTGCGCCTCACCATCCTGCCGTCCGGCAAGGTCTCGGCTATCGAGATCGTCTCCAGCGACCTGGCGGCCCCCAGGCTGGAACGCAAGCTGAAGGCCCGCATCCGGATGTTCGACTTCGGTCCCGCCGAGGTGGCGGAGACCACCATCACCTATCCCATCGATTTCTTCCCGGTATAGCCGTCACGGCTGGGTTCTTTCGCTCGCAAGGCCTGAGCATTCATCAGGGATGTTCTGGTGGGTACGGGGCTATCCCCCTGTTTTGCCAATCTTTTGAACGGTCTCCAGGGTGCGCGTCATGATTGCAGTACTGCTTCCCACACAATTTACTATCGCAGGAGAAAAGGATATTGCTGTCAAGGCGGGAAAAGGCGTAGAATTGGCAGTTTTACGTGTCTGATGGGCTATATACGGGGGAGCTTGGACAATGGAGCTGGAGTGGGGATGTCAATAACGGTTGCAGTGCCAAGAGAGCGCAAAGAAGGCGAGCTTCGTGTCGCCCTGGTGCCCGAGACGGCCGCGAAGCTGGCCAAACAGGGCTTCCGGGTGCTGGTCGAGGCTGGTGCCGGAACGGGCGCCTGTTATGCGGATCAGGCCTACGAGGAGGCCGGCGCCGTCCTGATCCCGGATGCGCGCGCGCTCTATGAGCAGGCCGATCTGGTGTGCAAGGTGCAGCCGCCCAGTCCGGACGAGGCCGGCATGCTCAAGCCCGGCAGCGTACTCGCCACGATCCTGCAGAGCCACCGCCATCCGGAACTCGTAACGCGCCTGCGCGACCGGAAGGTCACGGTCTTCGCCATGGAGCTGATACCGCGCATCACCCGCGCCCAGTCCATGGATGTGTTGTCCTCCCAGGCCACGGTGGCGGGCTACAAGGGTGTGCTGATCGCCGCCGAACTGTGTCCGCGCTTTTTTCCCATGCTCACCACGGCCGCGGGCACCATCCGCCCCGCCAGGGTGCTGATTCTCGGAGCGGGCGTGGCGGGCCTGCAGGCCATCGCCACGGCGCGCCGCCTGGGCGCCATCGTCGAGGCCTACGATGTGCGTCACGCCACCCGCGAGCAGGTGGAGTCCCTGGGGGCGAAATTCCTCCAGGTGGAGCTGGACGCCGAGTCGGAGGGGGGCTATGCCCGAGAATTGACCGACGAAGAGAAACAGCGTGAGCAGGCCCTGCTGTGGCGCAGCGTGGACGAGGCGGACGTGGTGGTGACCACGGCGCAGATCCCCGGGCGGGAGGCGCCGCGCCTCATCACCACGGCCATGGTGGAGGGCATGAAGGAAGGCGCGGTCATCGTCGACCTGGCGGCGGAATCGGGCGGCAACTGCGAGCTGACTGTGCCGGGAGAGCATGTGGTGCACAATGGGGTGAAGATCTACGGTCCATTGAATCTGCCCAGCACCCTGGCGGTCCACGCCAGCGACATGTATTCCCGCAATGTCTACAATTTCATCGGTGTGCTGGGACAGGAAGAGGATACGCTGGCGTTCAACTGGGAGGACGAGATCCTGGCCGGCAGCGTGGTCACCCACGAGGGTGAGATCAAAAACCAGGGGGTTCGTGAATTGCTGGAGCGAGGTCAATCATGATTGAGGGTATCTGGGCGGCGTTGTTTATTTTCCTGCTGGCGGGCTTTACCGGCTACGAGGTCATCAGCCGGGTGCCGGTGATCCTCCATACCCCGCTCATGTCGGGCTCCAATTTCATTCACGGCATCGTGCTGGTGGGCGCCATGGTGGCCCTGGG
>WGFB01000007.1 GCA_015492435.1 Gammaproteobacteria bacterium
ACTTAGGTGATCGTAGCGAGGCGAGTGGGAAATGGAGGACAGTTTTTCGATCATTTGAGGCGAATAGTGGTCGCTATTTAACGAAAATGATCGAAAAAATGGACCCATTTCCCGCCGCCGCAGTAGATTCATCCTAAGTCCGACAGCCTCCTCGCCAGCCACTGAGAGGTTTCATGGCCGTACGACAAGTGCTCAAGATCGGCAATCCCCGCCTGCTGCAGGTTGCCAGCCCCGTTACCACCTTCAACACCCCCGAGCTGCACGGAATCATCCAGGACATGTTCGACACCATGGCGGCCCAAGACGGCGCCGGCCTGGCCGCGCCGCAGATCGGCATCGGCCTGCGTATCGTCATCTTCGGGCTGGAGGAAAATCCGCGCTACCCCGACGCGGAGACGGTGCCCATGACCGTGCTGATCAATCCGCAGCTTATGGCCCTGGACGACGTCGTAGAAGAAGACTGGGAGGGATGCCTCAGCGTGCCCGGCATGCGTGGCCTCGTGCCGAGATTCCATCGCATCCGATATGGTGGATTCGACCAGTATGGGGTGGGATTCCAACGCGATGTAGAAGGTTTTCACGCCCGCGTGGTGCAGCACGAGTGCGACCACCTGGATGGTATTCTTTATCCGCAGCGCATCCGCGACATGCGCATGTTCGGTTATGAATCCGAACTGCCTGGAGAGGAAGAGGAAGCCCCCTGAATCGCTGGCAGCCCTGCTATGCCCCCGGGACGCGCGGCACGGCGGCGGCCCCGAAGGAATCCTGGGATGAGGCCAGCGGCATGGTGAGATAGAGCCGGGTACCCTCGCCCTGCCTGCCCACGATCTCCAGGTTACCGCCCAGGGCAGTGGCGCGCTCGCGCATGCCGATCAGCCCGAATGACTCGCGCATGTTGATGTTGTTCTGATCGAAACCGCAGCCATTGTCGCGGATCTCCATGGTGAGATAATTGTCCAGCGTCTCGGCCCTCACGGTGATGGCGGTGGCGCTGGAATGCCGGGCGATGTTGGTGATGGCCTCCTGCAGGATACGGTACACGGCCGTGGCGTGATCACTGTCCACCTGTTCGTCGTCGATGCGGATGGACACGTCGCACTCCACACCACTGCGGTCCTGGAACTGTTTCAGATACCAGTTCATGGTCGGCGCCAGCCCCAGGTCGTCGAGCATGCTGGGCCGCAGTTCCGAGGATATCTGCTGGACGGATTTCACGATCCCGACAATCATGTCGATCATCTCCTGGGCCTTGTCCTCCAGTTGCTCGTTACCCTCCGGCAGGTGATGCATCAGCCAATACATGTTGAGGTTCAGGGCCATGAGGGACTGGCCCAGTTCATCGTGGATCTCGCGCGCGATGCGGGTGCGCAGCATCTCCCTGTCCCAGTTCTGGCGCAGCACCAGCTCGCGCAACTGGGCGCGGGACTCCTGCAGCTCCTGCTCGGCCAGTTTGTACTTGGTGATATCCTCGGCAATACCCGCGATACGGCACACACGGCCCTGCTCGTCGTGGATGGCAAAGGCGCGGTCGCGTACCCAGCGCACCGTGTTGTTGGGGCAGATAACACGGTATTCCTCGTCAAAATCACCGCGGCAGCGCTTTGCCTGAAACGCATGTCTTATGCGCTCCAGGTCGCCGGGATGAACGCTGTCCAGCCAGGCACAGGGGTTTTCATAGAGTTCCGAGAGGCTTCTGCCCCATACCCGCTCATAGGCCGGGCTGACATAGAGCAGCTTGCGCGAGCCCGGCACGCACATCCAGAACACCTCATCGATGGTGTGGGCGATCTGCTGGAAGGCATCCTCGCAGACAGGATTGGGACACGACTCCGGGTCAGCCGCCCGCGTAGGACAAAAGTTTTCGTGGTTGCCGCTCAATCGCCCCGCCTCCCCGGAATGTATGCTTTGGATGTATTCTGAAAGAAGGCGGACAAACAATCAACAGGCGATATGAGACGGGAGATGGGCGATATTCAGCTCAGCTTTGCAGCAGGTCGCTCAGCGCCCTTTCGTCCAGGATATCGATGCCGAGGGCCAGCGCCTTGTCGTATTTTGAGCCCGGCTCTTCACCGGCCACCACATAGTCCGTCTTGCGCGATACGCTGCCGGCCACCCTGGCCCCCAGGGCCTGGAGGCGCGCCTTCGCCTCGTCACGGGTCATGGTATCCAGCCTGCCGGTAATGACGAAGGTCTTGCCCTGCAGGGGAAGGTCCGTAGCGCGATGGACCTGCAGGTCCGGCCAATGAACCCCCGCCTGCTGGAGACGCTCGATCACTTCCCGGTTATGCGCCTGGCGGAAAAAGGCGTGGATATGGGCGGCCACCACGGGTCCCACGTCCGGCACCGACTGCAGGGTCTCCTCGCTGGCCTCCATCAGGGCCGGCAGGTTGCCGAAGTGACTGGCCAGGGACAGGGCCGTCGCCTCACCCACTTCGCGTATGCCCAGAGCATAGAGAAAGCGCGCCAGCGTGGTCTCCTTGCTGTTCTCGATGGCCGCGATGAGATTGGCCGCGGACTTCTCGCCCATGCGCTCCAGCCCCGCGAGCTGCTCCTGCGTGAGGGAATAGAGATCCGCCACATTGTTCACCAGGCCGCGCTCGACCAGTTGATCCACCAGCTTGTCGCCCAATCCCTCGATATCCATGGCCTTGCGCGAGGCGAAGTGCTTGATGGCTTCCTTGCGCTGGGCCGGGCAGAACAACCCGCCCGTGCAGCGCGCCACGGCCTCTCCTTCGTTGCGAATGACATCGGCGCCGCATACGGGACATCTACCGGCCATCTTGAAGGGAGCCGCGCCGGGAGGGCGGCGCTCCCTGACCACGCTGACCACCTCGGGAATGACATCACCGGCGCGGCGGATCACCACGGTATCCCCAACCCGCACATCCTTGCGGTGAATCTCGTCCTCGTTGTGCAGGGTGGCATTGGTCACCGTCGCCCCGCCCACGAATACCGGCTCCAACCGCGCCACGGGCGTCAGGGCGCCGGTGCGCCCCACCTGGATATCGATGGCCAGCAGCCTGGTCAGAGCCTCCTGGGCGGGGAACTTGTGAGCGATGGCCCAGCGCGGGGCGCGCGAGACGAAGCCCAGGGCGTCCTGCTGGCTGAACAGGTCCACCTTGTAGACCACGCCATCGATATCGTAATCCAGCTTGTCGCGCCTGGCTTGCATGTCGCGGTAATACCTCAGGCAGCCCTCGACGCCCCGCACCACGCGGATTTCATCGCTGACGCGCAGTCCCCAGGCCTTGAGTTGCTCCAGCATGAGGCTGTGCCGCTCCGGCAGGGTCCAACCCCGCACCACACCGACACCGTAGCAATAGATGGCCAGGGGACGCTCTGCCGTCACCCTCGGGTCCAGTTGGCGCAGGCTGCCCGCGGCGGCGTTGCGCGGATTGACGAAGGTCTTCTCCCCCGCCTTGCGCTGCCTCGCATTGAGGGCCTCGAAACCGGAGCGCGTCATGTACACCTCGCCCCTGACTTCGAGCACGGGGGGAATGCCCTTGCCGCGCAGTTTCAAGGGAATGGAGGGAACGGTTCGTACATTCTGGGTGATATTCTCGCCCGTGTATCCATCGCCGCGCGTGGCGCCACTGACCAGCACGCCTCCCTCGTAGCGCAGGCTGACCGCCAGGCCGTCAAGCTTGGGTTCAGCGGTGTATTCCACGTCTTCCAGGCCGAGACGTTCGCAGACGCGGCGGTGAAAGGCCTGCACCTCCTCGTCGCTGAAGGCGTTGTCCAGGGACAACATGGGCGCCTCGTGGCGCACGGTGCCGAAGGCCTCAACGGGCTCGGCGCCCACCCGCTGCGTGGGTGAGTCCGGTGTGATCAGTTCCGGATGCTGTTCCTCCAGCTCGCGCAGCTCGCGCATGAGCCGGTCGTACTCCACATCGGGAATCAGCGGCTCATCGAGAACGTAATAGTGGTAATTGTGATTATTGATCTCCTCCCTGAGCTTCTCGATGCGCTTGCGAATATTCATGACTCGGAAGAAAGACGGAAGAACTTCAGGCTAAGGGTTACTGCTTCTACTTTCCTCTTTGCTCTTTTCTCTTTTCCCTGCCCCTCAAGCCGTCACCATCTCCACGGCCTCGTCCACGTCGACGGCGACGAGGCGCGACACGCCCGGCTCGTGCATGGTGACGCCGATCAGTTGCTGCGCCATTTCCATGGTGATCTTGTTATGGCTGATGACGATGAACTGCACGCGATCCGACATCTCCTTGACCAACTGGCAGAAGCGGATGGCATTGTTGTCGTCCAGTGGGGCGTCCACCTCGTCGAGCATGCAGAAAGGCGCCGGGTTGAGTTCGAACAGGGCGAACACCAGGGCGATGGCCGTGAGGGCTTTCTCGCCGCCGGACAGCAGATGGATGCTGCCGGGCCGTTTGCCGGGCGGCTGAGCGGTGATCTGGATGCCGGCCTCCAGCAGATCATCGCTGGTCATGTCGAGGCGCGCCAGCCCGCCGCCGAAAAGCCTGGGGTAGAATTGCTGCAGGCGCTCGTTGACCCGTTCGTAGGTTTCCTTGAAGCGGGCGCGGGTTTCGTTGTCGATCTTGCGGATGGCGCTCTCCAGGGTTTCCAGCGCCTCGTTCAGATCCGCCAGTTGTGAATCCAGGTAGACCTTGCGTTCCGACTGTTCGTTGTATTCGTCGATGGCCGCCAGATTGATGGCGCCCATGCGCTGGATCCTCGCCCCCAACTGGTCGAGCTTCTCCTGCCAGGCCGCTTCCGTGGCGTCTTCGGGCAT
>WGFB01000008.1 GCA_015492435.1 Gammaproteobacteria bacterium
CGAGCATGCGGTTGCCCGCCTCGGTGCCCACCTCCACCAGAAAACAGTGCTCCGGATGGAGCAGTTCGGTCACGGCCAGGTCGAAACCCGCGGAGGCGCGCGGCCCGCAATCCATGGAGGCGCAGAAACAGGTCCCGCCCGCCTGGGCGCACTGAACGGCGAGGATGAAGACGTTACGGCGGCGCGCCGCATAGTGGGGATCGGGATAAGGCCCGTCCATGAGCACCCGGTCCTGGATGGCGATGGCGCGCAGATCACAGGCGCGCACCCCGATGAAGGCATAACGGGGCGCCTCTTCCTGCTCTGTCCCGATCTGAAACCCCTCACCGTCACGCCGCGCCCGCCACAGGGTCAGCGAGGGCGGATGCAGAAACTTCTTCCACGCCATGGGACTGCTGTTGTAGGCGAACAGCGCCCCATCGCCGCGCGCCTGGAGCCGGTAGCGGCCGGCCTCCTGCGCATCCCCCCACCCGGCCGGCAGGTCGTGGAGGCCGTGGATCTCGTCATAGACAATGGCGCCATCGCGCGCCACGGGGCCGATGAGAGTATGGCCCGCATCGGCGAGTTCAAGGAGCAGCGCACCTAGACCTTCGGAAGCGATGAGGAAACGCTGTGCCATGATGCCTTATAAGCCGAATACCTCGTGCAGCTCCGGCATCACCACCTCCGTCCCCTTCAGGCGACGCGCGAAGGCCTGCATGGCGGGCGGTTCGCCGTGCACCAGGTAGGTCTTCCCGGGGTTGTCCGTGTGCTGGTGCCAGCGATACAACTCCTCGCAGTCGGCATGGGCGGAGAAGCCGCCGATGGTGTAGATACGGGCGCGCACCGGGATCTCCTCGCCGAAGATGGTCACCTTTTCCGCCCCGTCCACGATGCGCCGCGCCAGGGTGCCGCGCGCGGCATAGCCCACGAACACGACGCTGCTGTTGCCGCGCCACAGGTTGTGCTTGAGGTGATGGCGCACCCGTCCGCCGGTGCACATGCCCGAGCCGGCGATGATGACGGCGCCGCCGCTGATCTGGTTGAGGGCCATGGACTGGGCCGTCTCGCGGGTGAAATGCAGGCCGCGGAAGTTGAGGGGATCGCGTCCCTCGCAGAACAGGTCGCAGGCGTCGGGATCGAAGCACTCCATGTGGCGGCGGAAGATTTCCGTGGCGGAGATGGCCATGGGCGAATCGAGGAAGACCTGGATGCTGCCGGGCAGCACGCCGCCGTTGATGCCCTCGCGCAGGTAGTAAAGAATCTCCTGGGTGCGCTCCAGGGCAAAGCTGGGAATGATGACATTGCCGCCGCGCCGGAAGGTGTCATGGATGGCCTCGTACAGTTCCTCGATGGAGGGCTGCAGTTGCTTGTGGCGCCGGTCGCCGTAGGTGGTCTCCATCACCACCACGTCGGCACGGGGCGGCGGCGTGGGATCGCGCAGGATGACCCGCCCGCCGTAGCCCAGGTCGCCGGAGAACAGGACGCGCCTGCGGCGGCCCTGCTCCTCCAGGTCCAGGACGATGCTGGCCGACCCCAGGATGTGACCGGCATCGATGAAGGTGGCGCGTATGCCTGTGTCCAGTTCGAGCGCCTCGTCGTAGACCGCCGTCCTGCCAAAGTAATCCAGGCTGGCGAGGGCGTCCAGGGTGGTGTACAGGGGCTCGATCGCCTCCACCTTGTCCTTGCCCCTGGCGCGCCGCGCGGCCTTGCGCGTGCGCCATTCCGCCTCCTCTTCCTGCAGGTGGGCGGCGTCCAGCATGACCAGCTTGGCCAGGTCGCGGCTCGCGGACGTGGTGATGATCTCGCCCTGGAAACCGCGCTTCACCAGCAGGGGGATGCGCCCGCAGTGATCCAGGTGGGCGTGGGTGAGCAGCAGGTAATTGACCGTGGCGGGGTCGAAGCCGAAGGGCTGGTGATTCTCCTCGTCCAGTTCATGGCCGCCCTGGTACAGGCCGCAGTCGATGAGGATGCGCTTGCCGCCGCAGCTCACCAGGTGACAGGAACCGGTCACGCCCCGGTCGGCGCCATGGAAGGCGATCTTCATGGCGTTTCTCCCACCTGGCAGGCGCCATTGTCCAGGAGGGGCCTGCCACAGGCGCAGTGCCACTGCTGGATGCTCTCCCAGATCTCGCCGGCCGTCTCGGCATACCAGAACAGGTTGCGGTCTTCGGGGTCGATGACGCCCTCTTCCACCAGGAAATCCACGTTCACCGCCTGGCGCCAGAAGGATTCCCCCACCAGCACCACCGGCAGGGGCTGGATGGTGCGCGTCTGAATGAGGGTGAGGGTCTCGAACAGTTCATCCAGGGTGCCGTAGCCGCCGGGGAAGGCCACCAGCGCCTTGGCGCGCTTGAGAAAGTGCAGCTTGCGAATGGCGAAATAGTGAAAGCGGAAGCACAGGTCGGGCGTGACGTAGGGGTTGGGATATTGCTCGCGCGGCAGGGTGATGTTGAGGCCGATGGACTTGGCGCCCACGTCGAAGGCGCCACGGTTGGCGGCCTCCATCATGCCCGGCCCGCCGCCGGTGATGAGGGTCACGCGGGCGTCCTCGGGCCCCTGGCCGAACTCGCCCACCAGGCGGCCGAACTCGCGCGCCACGTCGTAGTAGCGGCTCTTCTCCAGGATGCGTTGCGCCACCGCGAGGCGGTGCTGCAGATCCTCGTCCGCGGGGCTGTCCGCGAGATGGCTGCGCAGGGCGTCCACCTGACGCTGCGCGGCGAGGGGCTCGGAGATGCGCGTGCCGCCGAACACCACGATGGTGTGCTCGATGCCGTGACGCTTGAGCAATGTCTCCGCCTTGAGGTAGTCGATCTGCAGGCGCACCCCGCGGGTCTCGTCGCTGTTGAGAAAGTCCACGTCGTGATCGGCCTGGCGGTAGCTGGGACTGTGCATGACGGCCTCCACCCGCGCCAGGGCATGAGGCTCGTCCTCCAGGGGCTTGGGAGCCTCCCAGGGCAACGGCTCGCTGCGCTTGTGGGGATGCGCGGGTTCGGGCACCTCCGGGTCGTGTTCCTGCATCGTATCCATCACACCTTCCCTCCGTTCCAGAGCATATGACAAGCATATACCACGAAGGACACGAAGTGCACGAAGGTTTTGGTGCTCTATGACAAAACGACCGCAAGACTCCTTGTATCTTGTACCTTGTATCTTGTACCTTGAACTAACGACCTGCGTATCTGCTCAACCACTATTTGCAGCGATCAACGACTTCAGTTCCGGCACGCAGGAGCCGCAATTGGTCCCTGCCTTGAGGGCCTCGCCAATGGCCTCCACCGTATCCAGTCCGTCATCGCGTATGGACTTGACGAGGGTGTTCACGCCCACGGAGAAGCAGGCGCACACGATGTGGCCCACGTCCTCCTGACCCGGCGGCGCCTTGCCCAGCAACAGGCCGCGGCGCTCCTGCTCATCCAGCCGGTCCTTGGAGAACAGGCCCGCCAGCCAACTGCGCGAGGGAAGCTGGTGGCTGGGCGCGATGAAGATGCAGCTCTCCACGCGGTCGCCCACCAGGCGCACGCCGCGGTACTGGCGGCCCGCCTTGTCCAGGTATTCCACCCAGTTCACGTCTTCATCCGAGGTGCACAGCATGGCGCGCGACCAGGCCATCCAGTCGTCCATGGCCTGTTCACCGGCGATCTCGTAGTGATAGCACGCCTCCCCCCTGGCCACGGCCCAGTAGCTGGCGCCGGTGAGATCGAGGCGCCGCCGTGACAGGATGAAGCCGTGCCAGGCCGGTTCATAGCGCCGTATGCGCACCGGGGTATGCTTCAGCTCCGGCTGCCCGGAGATGGGATCGAGGGTGGGATTCACCACCACGTCCACGCAGCCGTGGCTGGAGAACTGGTCGTTCCAGTGCATGGGCACGAAGACGCTGCCGGGCTGCTGTTCAGCAGAGACCACGGCGCGCACGATGATCTCGCCCCGGAGGCTGAAGACGCGCACCAGTTCTCCGTCGCGGACCGCGTGGCGGCGCGCATCGTCGGGATGGATCTCCGCATAGGGCTCGGGACTGTGTTCGGAAAGGCGCGCCGCCTTGCCGGTGCGGGTCATGGTGTGCCACTGGTCCCGCACCCGCCCGGTGTTGAGCGCCAGGGGAAAATGCTCGTCTACAGGGTTGGCCGGCGGACGGGGGGTCACGGGCACCAAACGCGCGCGGCCGGTGGCGGTGAAGAAACGACCGTTGCCGAACAGGCGCCGGGTGCCCTCCCCTTTTTCCGTGACAGGCCACTGTACCGGCTCCAGCATATCGTACTCCACATCGCCGATGCGGCTTAGTGCGGAGATGTCGAAGTCACGCCGGCCCTGGTTCCCGTAACCGGACAAGGCGGCATGTTCGCGGAAGATATCGGCGGCGCAGGCATAGCCGAAGGCCTCCCCAAAGCCCATGCGCCGCGCCACCCCGCAAATAATCCGCCAGTCCGGGCGGGCCTCGCCCGGCAGGGGCAGAAAGGCGCGCTGGCGGGAGATGCGGCGCTCGGAGTTGGTCACCGTGCCATCCTTTTCGCCCCAGGCGGCGGCGGGCAGCAGCACATCCGCGCAGGCGGTGGTGTCCGTGTGGGCCATGCAGTCGGACACCACCACCAGATCGCAAGCGCGCAGGGCGGCGCGCACCCGGTCGGCGTCGGGCAGGCTGACGGCGGGATTGGTGCCCATGATCCACAGGCCCTTGACCTCGCCGCGCCCGATGGCGTCGAACAGGTCCACGGCCTTGAGGCCCTCGCGTTCGGGAATGGCCGGCGAGCTCCAGAAACCCTGCACCAGCGCGCGGTGCTCTGCCACCGCGATGTCCATGTGGGCGGCCAACTGGTTGGCCAGGCCGCCCACCTCGCGGCCGCCCATGGCATTGGGCTGTCCGGTGAAGGAAAACGGCCCCATGCCCGGCCGCCCGATGCGGCCTGTAAACAGGTGGCAGTTGATGATGGCGTTGACCTTGTCGGTGCCGCTGGTGGACTGGTTGATGCCCTGGGAATAGACGGTGACGACACGCTCGGTGCGGGCGAAGAGGCGGTAGAAGCGCGCCACGTCGTCTTCCCGCAGTCCGCATTGCTCCGCCACCGCGGCAATGGAGGGCGCGCTGGCGCGCGCCGCCTCAAGGGCCTCGGCCGCCCCCTCCGTGGCCTGCTCAACGAACAGGGCATTTTTCTCGTCACTGCGTTCCAGATGGCACAGCAATCCATTGAAGAGGATGCTGTCGCTGCCGGGCTTCAGAGGCAGGTGCAGGTCGGCGATCTCACAGGTGGGGGTGCGGCGCGGGTCGACGACCACGATCATGAGATCCGGGTTCTCCTCGCGCGCCCGCGCCATGCGCTGAAAGAGGACGGGATGGCACCAGGCCGCGTTGGAACCCGTCAGCACGATGAGCTTGGCGCGCTCCAGGTCCTCGTAGGCGCAGGGCACGGTATCCATGCCGAAGGCGCGCTTGTGCCCGGCCACGGATGACGACATGCACAAACGGGAATTGGTGTCGATGTTGGCGGACCCGATGTAGCCCTTCATGAGCTTGTTGGCGACGTAGTAGTCTTCCGTCAGCAACTGGCCCGACACATAGAAGGCCACGGCATCGGGACCGTGTTCATCGATGATGCGCCGGAACCCCTGGGCCACGTGATCCAGGGCCTCGTCCCAGGTGCAGCGCCTGCCCTGGACGTGGGGATGGAGCAGGCGTCCCTCGAGATCGACGGTCTGGCCCAGGGCCATGCCCTTGGAGCACAGGCGGCCGAAGTTGGCCGGATGGTCTGGGTTGCCGGCCACGCTGACGCCACCCTGTTCATCCACGGTGGCCAGCACCCCACATCCCACCCCGCAATAGGGACATGTCGTCGATGTCGTTTTGGTCATGCCTGTCTTGTGCCGATTGGTTCGTCCGCCACCCGGAAATCAACATTGAGTTGCTTGCTATGCGCAGCCCCGGCACCAGACACAGTTGCAGTCCACATGACTGCAACTGACATCCTTGCGCTGACTCTGGTAACGACCGTTGGCCCAGGACAACATCACCCGCTTGGGCCAGGAGGTCTGATACTGGCGCCGCAGCGAGCGGCGGATATCCTGGCGTGTGGACAGGCGGCGCAGAAACCAGCGGTAGCCGCGATTGCCCGCCAGGGAATAAAGCGCACGATTGACCACCGAGGTTTCCATCTGCGGCAGCAACTCACGGCGCCACAGGGTATCATAATTTTCACCTGTCAGCAGACTTTGCGCCGCAAGCCTGCCCGAGGCCATGGCAAGGCGGATGCCGAATCCCCACAAGGTATCCTGAAATCCCGCCTGTTCCCCCACCAGTGGATGGCGGCCGCTGTAGGCACTCTGCGGAATACGGAAATTCCCTGCACCACCATGTGGCACGGGATTCTTCATCTGCACCCCGGTGAGGCGCTGAAAGGCTTCCAGTGTGCGGTCGACATAGCGCTTTTCCTGCTTAAAATCGGCAAACATGCAGCTTTTGAGGGTGGCGCGCCCGCCCATGATCAGCAGATAGGCATAGCCCTTGGGCGCCAGGCCGTCGTCGCATATGGCCCAGAAACCGTCTTCCATGTCGGTGTCGAAGTGATAGCCCACGGCAATGGCATCCGCGGCGCGCGGCCCCGCCGCCAGGATACCCGGCCCGCTGAGATGCTTGAGGCGGGAGTTGAAGCGTACTTCCACGCCCAGGTCCCGCGCCTGATGGAGCAGGGCGCTGTCCAGGGAGCCGGGGCCGGGGCCGCGCTCGATCATGTAGAACAAGGGTTGCTCGCTGCGTATGTCGTAGGCATTGCCCCAGGCGTCATAAACGGTGCCCCGGTGACAGGGCATGGCCGCGAAGCGGGTTGTGAGCCCCTCCTCTTCCATCAGGGTAAGCACATCCTCGGCGCTGCTCCAGTTCTCCAAGCCTTGAAAATCCCGTCCGAAGCGGCTTCCCACCTCTCTCTGCGCCTCGTGCACCACGACCTCCCGGCCCGCGCGCGCAAGTATAATGGCGGCGGTCAGCCCGGCGGGACCGGCGCCCGCGACCTGGATAACCGGGCCTGTCTGCTCCATGGGTTTATGCGGCGCGGTCATGAACCCGTCTCAGGCAATGTGTGGCATGCATCAGAATCCCCGCAGTTGGATGGCCTTGTTGACGCGCCCGATGGCAAGCTCGTAGGCCGCGGTGCGCAAATCGGTTTCGTTCTCCCCGGCATGATGGCTGACCTCCCCATAGACGCGCAACAGGTGCTGCTCAAGGCGGCGCAGAACCGACTCATGCTCCCAGGGAAACTCCTGGAGATTCTGCACCCACTCATAATACGACGCCAGCACGCCGCCGGCATTGGCAAGAATGTCGGGCACCACCACGATATTGCGTTGGCGCAATTCCTCATCGGCCTGATGGGTGACGGGCATGTTGGCGGCCTCGACGATGACCCGCGCCTGAATGGCGCCGGCGTTGTCGCAATTGATCACGGCTTCCAGGGCCGCCGGGATCAGAATGTGGCAGGGCAGTTCCAGCATTTCCTCGTTGCTGAGCGCGTCCACGCCCGGCAGCCCCTGCAACCGTCCGGTTTCGGCCTGGTGGGCGCGCGCCGCTTCAACATCGATCCCGGCCGCGCTGTGAATGGCGCCATGCACATCGGAAAGCGCAATGATGCGCCCACCCATCCTCGCCAGGGCCAGGGCCGCATGAGAACCCACATTGCCGAAGCCCTGGATGACGATCCGCGCCTCGTCCAGGGGCAGCGACATGCCACTGATCACTTTGCGGGTAATGCAGGCTATGCCAAAGCCCGTCGCTTCCTCGCGCCCTCTTGACCCCCCCAGCTCCACCGGCTTGCCCGTGACGATTCCGGGCGTGTAGCCATGACTCTTGCTGTACTCCTCCAGAATCCAGGCCATCACCTGGGCATTGGTGCCCATGTCGGGGGCGGGAATGTCCTGGTGCACGCCAAGGAGCGGCTCCATTTTCTGGATGAAGCGCTTGGTGAGCACCTCCAGTTCGGTCTTGTCCAGTTCGGCGGGATCGATGGTAATACCGCCCTTGGCGCCTCCGAAGGGGATATCGATGAGGGCGGTCTTCCAGGTCATCAACTGGGCCAGTGCCCTCACCTCTCCCTGGTTGACCTCCGGGTGATAACGGAGCCCTCCTTTGAAGGGGCCGCGGGCATGGTTATGTTGAACTCGAAACCCCTGGAAGGTGCGTAATACGTCCCTGCCATCACGGCGCAGTATGACGGGAATGCTGAAACGGGTTTCACGAAACGAGGCGAGGAGCAGTTCCCTGTGCGCATCCTCCAGGCCCAGGCTGTCGAAGGCCCTGAACAGGAAGTGACGCTGGGTGTCCTGGCAGATGCACTGTTTCTCCTTGTTCAAACTGCTTTCCCTTGCCTGCTCGTGGGGTGGGAGAGGGGCGGCTCCGTCAAGAGCGTGACTTCCACATCATGCTTTATGCCATGGTATTCCATGGATGGCATTGTAAACCCGATCACTGCAAAAAAGTAGCTTGGACTGAGCCGCGACCTTGCAACTTCACGGCTCTATTCAGATGCGGCCCAGGCGCTCGAGAAACACGCGTACATGATCTTCCTCGAATGCCACCAGCCTGCCAATGACGGCGGACACACGGGGATCCTCCAACTGGTTCTGGATCTGGAGATAGAAATTGTGGGTGTGGCGCTCGATGTTGAGCGCGATCTCGAGCATGGTCCTGGCCATGGGAGAATCGACAACGAAGAAATGGCCGCTCAGCTCCTGCAACCCTTGTATATAGGTCTGCAGTTCGGGAGGCGCCGGCAACCGTGGATCCGCCTCTTCTCCCAGTATCTCCCGATACAGCGCGAGCAGTTCCTGCTCATGCTGGCGTTCTTCCGTGGCCAGTTCCTCCAGCACGGCGCTGATGCCGGGATTGTAGGGCCTGAAACGATAGGCGCAGTCCTGATAGAGCCGGGCGCAGCAACGCTCAATGGAAATGGCGAGCAGCAGTAGCTGCTCGTCGTTTAATTGATCATAAGCCGAGGCCATTGCCATGATCACCCCTTCTTACCCGCTGTTTGGGGCCCTTGCCTTCCTGAGGAACCTCTGATCAATTCATGAACCGGCGTCTGGCGGCTGAAATGTCCCGGCTCCGCGTTGAAAAGCTTGGCAATAGCGCGCGATTACCTGCGCTTTTCGCCTTGATCCGGAACATTTCATCTCGCCATCCATCCGCTCCAGAATTAATCAGAGGTTCCTTGATAATTATGAAGCTGTGGGCTGGACACAGGTCAACCGCGTCTATCGGGACACCTTAGCACAGGCCGGCCCCTCAGTCGAAACCGGGAACTTCCTGTGCCTGTATCTGGCAGAGTTCCTCGACGGGATGGATGGCCAGAATGCCGTCGCCTGACCGGCCGGTGTGGGCGATGGCCACAATGACCCGGGAGATCTCTTCCACCATATTTTCGGTGACGTAAATCTCGATTTTCGCGCCAGGCACCAGGCGATCGCCCGCATAGAGTTCCGCATGCCCGCCAAAGCCCTCAACGCGGCTCACGGTCATGCCGCGCACGCCAATCTCTTTCAGGTTCTTGACCAGTCTCTTGAGGGTGTTGCGGCGGATGACGGCGGTAATCTTGCGGTATTTCATGAGGCTCTCTTTGTTCAGACAGGCTGCTTTCTGTTGCAATTTCAAGGGCTCAGGCAGTTTATCGGTCTGAAATCCGTTCTCATGAGCCCCCACAATGAAAAAGATCCTGTCCGGCAACAAGAACATGGAGCAAATTCAGTCACTCACCGTGGTATCGCCTACACTTCCCAATGGGGACGGGTTGGGTGTGTGAGAAAAACGGTACCCGTGAAGTGACGCTTCCCTCCCAATCCAGTCTCCCGTCGCCGGACAGGAAAAACCTTACCGCGCGGCTGGATGCGCGCGAAGCATCCCGTACAAGGGCTTGCGCCCGCTCAGAGGATATGGATAGGTGGTCGGATTTCCGCGGGTTGGATGAATTCCGTCGCCGCGGCGAAAGTGGAAACGGGCTTGTCCGGCTGGCGGGATTCCAGGCCGACCGGGACATGACGGTACGCCACGGCGCAACAGCCGGAAACGGGACAGACACTATGGTTGCAACTGCGATGACGTGAAGCGGCCATGTGCATGGCGTTGGCCTGGTGCTGGATAGTCTTCAATTCGGGGGAATCATGCTGACCGGATACGATGCTGACCCCGGCGCCATCGGTATCGGCAGCCAGCGCGGCGTGCTGCCAGACTGGCAAGGCGAGCATCAGACACACGATCGTGATGATCCGCCAGCCACTCTCTGATCTCTTCAACGCCATCCTTGCTTCCTTCCCGGTGTGTTGAAATGACGATCCGGTTTCAGCGCCGCCCCGCCATGCTCACCGATACCGGCGCGGGTCTGCGCAATCTCACCTCTGACAGACGGCATTGTGCGCCAGGACAGCCAGAGAATCAACCCCCGGAGAAATATTACCTAATCATTTCAATAGGTTATATCCTCTCTCGGGATTTCCGGACGTATATTTTTGCTCGCATTTCATGCTGGAATCGTTTAAAATTAATGACATAGATCACATTCTGCAATAGCTGGGAGAGCTTCCATTCTGGCTGCCGCAACGAAATGGCGGAGAGGGCGGGATTCGAACCCGCGTGGGGCGGTCAGGCCCCCAGCCGATTTCGAGTCGGTGCCGGTATGACCACTTCGGTACCTCTCCATATCGTTGCAAATATTCTCAAAGAAAAAGCCTGCGCGCGACAGTCTTCCGCCTGGCACCCCAATATAGAAAGCAAGCCGGAAATTCCAATGAGACAGCCACTTTATCTCGGCCCCGCCCTCGGTATCAGCGTCATTCTGCTAGGCCTGTCCACCGCGCCGCTCATTACCCGGCACGCCCCATCGCCCAGCGTCCTGGATCAGATCCGCGAGCAGAACGAACTCGTCGTCCTCACCCGCAACAGTCCCACGACGTATTATGCCGGAGCCAGCGGCCCCACCGGCTTTGAGTACGACCTGGCACGGCTCTTCGCCGGCTATCTGGGCGTGGAACTCAAAATCGTGGCGCCGGAAAACTTCAACGCCATCATACCCAATGTCGCCCAGCGCAATGTTCACCTGGCAGCCGCGGGCCTCACCATTACCGACGCGCGCAAGAAACACGTCCGTTTCGGCCCACCCTACCAGAGTATCACACAACAACTCATCTATCGCAGCGGAACCCCCCGCCCCCGTTCCCTGGAAGACCTGCGGAACGGCCTCATCGAGGTCGTGGCCGGCAGCAGCCACGCGGCGCGGCTGAGCGAACTGGCCCGCTCCCTGCCCTCCCTGGCCTGGCGGGCCAGCGATCAGGCCGGAGAGGCTGAATTATTGTCCCGTGTGTGGAACAAGTCAATCAACTACACCATTGCCGACTCCAATGCCTTCACCCTTAATCAGCACTTCTATCCCGAGCTGCGGGTGGCCTTCGATATCTCCCCGCCCCAGCAACTGGCATGGGCCTTCCCCAAGGGCAAGGACGACAGTCTCTACAATGAGGCCGTGAAATTTTTCGCGCTCATCGAGCGTAACGGCCAGCTTGCCCAACTCCGGGACCGCCATTACAGCCACGTGAGGGATTTCGACTATGTGGGGACTCGGAAATTCCTGCGCCATATGCAACAACGCCTGCCCCGCTATCAGGCCTATTTCGAGGAGGCCGCGCGCAAATACAATCTGGACTGGCGCCTGCTGGCGGCCATCGGTTACCAGGAATCCCATTGGAACCACCGCGCCGTCTCTCCAACCGGAGTACGCGGCATCATGATGCTGACGCGCAAGACGGCCGCGGAGATGGGCTACCGGGACCGCATCAAACCCCGCAACAGCATCGATGGCGGCGCGCGCTACTTCCGCAAGCTCAAGCGCAGGTTGCCGGAAGGCATCAAGGAACCCGACCGCACGTGGTTTGCCCTGGCGGCTTACAACATGGGCATGGGCCACCTGCATGATGTGCGCTCGATCACCAGGCGCCAGGGTGGAGACCCCGACAAGTGGGTCGATGTCAAGGAGCGCCTGCCACTGTTGATGCAGAAGCGCTGGTACCAGCAGACCCGTTATGGCTACGCGCGCGGACTGGAAGCCTTGCAGTACGTGGAGAACATCCGCAACTACTATGACATCCTGGTGTGGCGCAATGAAACCGGAAAGCCACCGGCGCCCCTGCACCTGGTGCGCCAGCCTGTTTTCGACTCCATGCCCGCCATTCCCTCTATACTGTGATCCGCTCCAGCGGCGCGTGATCCGGCACCGCCAGGAGGAGGCGCCGCCTGAAGGACTGAAAAGCAGGCGGTTCCGGAAAATAAAACAGATGGGCGGGACATTGACAGTCCGAGGCCCCGAAGCGCGCCAGGGGAATGGAAGCCCCGCGCAACCCACCCGCCACGGCGGCCCAGCAATGCTCCATGCGGCGCTCATCGAAGGAAAACCAGCAATCGCTCAGCGGCAAGGCCTGGCGTAAATAATCGATATGCCAGTGGGGCCGGCGCGCCACCCGCCGGTGGTGGCCGAGACGCGCGGCGATTCCGCCCGGGCCGAAGGCGCTGCCCACATAGAAGTAACAACCGGGCGCCAGTTCCATGACGCCGCGCCGGCCAATGCGCAGTGGCCGGCGCTCACATGAGGAGAGCAGGAGAACGTAGGTGCCCGGACCACCCGCAATGCCGCCCATGGCGATCCCAGGCGCACCCTATTCCCCGGCGCTCTGCCGCGAGATGCGCGGAAAGAACATGCCGACGGTACGCTGATAACGGCGGTATTCATCGCCCAGTTCCTCTACCAGCTTTCTCTCCTCAAGGCGGGCGCCAATAAACAAGTAGGCGGTAATGATCACATTGACGATCAGGGTGGCCATATCCAGATCGCGCGCCCAGATGATCAACATGGCGCCGCTGTACCAGGGGTGGCGCACATAAGCGAGAACCCCGCCGGTATCCAGTCCCGCGTCGGCCGCCAGGGACGCGGGCTGCTCGCCCTCGGTGATCTGCCGCCACCCCAGGAAGCGCGACATGTCATAGCGCTTGAGCGGGGCGATGAACAAGGCCAGGCCTGCGAGGATCATGACTATCCGCACGGCCACCCAGGGTCCCTCCCATTGCATAAATACAGGCCCCTGGACGGTGAAGGAATAGGCCAGCACCGGCAGCAGGGCAAGCACGGCAAAGAGATTGTAAGCAATTCGGTAGTAAGGGAACATAGCGGGGAAATGCTCCCGCACGAAGGCCTTGACGCGCAGGGAAGCCAGCAAGCTGTGCAGCACGCACCATCCCACCCATAACACCGTCAGCCAGACATATTGCATATTTCACCCTCGCGGAGATTTTGCCTGCCTGACAGTTTTAAGAATAATTCCGGCACGAGGAAAAGAAACTCTCTGTACCTTGTCACCTCTCACCATCTCAATACCTACTTTTTTTCAATGACCGGGGTTATACTCAATCATATCATCTCTGCCCGCACGGTCTCTTCAGCAAACGTCAGGGGAACGGATCATCATGTTGAACAAAGGCGCGCTTGCACTTCTGCCCATTGCAATCATACTCCTCGCCAGTGGCTGCAGCCGCGATATCAGCTTCAAGAAAGACATTGCCCCCATCCTGGAGAAAAACTGCCAGTCCTGTCATATCCAGGGAGGTCCTGGATACGAAAAGAGTGGTTTCAGTGTCGCCTCCTACGAAGACGTGATGAAGGGGACGAAATTCGGACCGGTCATCACACCCGGCTCCAGCCTCACCAGTTCCCTGGTCATGCTCATCGAACACCGCGCCGACCCCTCCATCAACATGCCCCACGGCCGGGATCCCCTGCCCCCGGAGGACATCAGGCGCATCAAGGCCTGGATCGACCAGGGCGCGCGCGGCAACTGACCTTGCCCTCAGCGCTTCAGGTGGCTCTCACCAGGCTCCACGGGGGAATGCTCCGCGCCGCCTGTGTCAGGCGCCTTTCACAATCCTTGTAGCGGGGCGCGAAGCGGCTCACCAGGCGCCAATAGGCGGGAGAATGATTCATGTGGATTCTGTGGCACAGCTCGTGGATCATGAGATAGCGCACCAGTTCCGGGTCGAGAAACAACAGGGCGCGGTTGAGACTGATCACGCCCCGGGACGAACAACTGCCCCAGCGGGTCTTCTGGGCCCGGATGCTGACTTTTTCATACCCGATCCCCAGTTCGGCGCTGACGGCTTCGAGCCAGGGGGGTAGACAACGGCGGGCCTCGCGGCTCAGCCATGTCTGTAACGATCCGCAGGCCCGGCGCTCGTCGGGCGCGGCCACCTCGATCCCGGGCGCGCCGGCCTTGTCCGCAACGACTTCGAGCCGGGGCCGCGCGCCGTTGCGCAAACGCACGGCATAGCATGCCCCAATGGCCCGCAGATTCACGCTTGAGGGAAACATGCGCTCCGCGCCTCCATCGAGCCCGCGCTCCCGCAGCAGGCGGGTGCGGGTTTCGGCGATCCAGCGCCGGTGCCGGCGCACGAAGGGGGCCACATGGCGTGCGCTCAAGCGCTGGGGCAGGACCACCTCCACCTCGCACAGAGGGTTGATGCGCACCTGAAGACGCTTGGCGCGAGCGCTGATCCGCACCGTGTATTCGATGTCCCCGATGCTATCCACGGATGAGCCGGGCGGTACGGTCAGGCAAGATGGCGCGTAGCCCGCCATCCTGGCTAGGGGTCATAGTGGATTTTCACCACATTCCGCTCGCCCCGGGTTTCGATGAATACCCGGTGCCGGGCGCCGATATCGATGCTCACCCCCGTGATGGTGCTGCCATCGCTCAGCGTGAGAGAAACATCCTCGCTCTCCCCCCTCGATCCGGGCTGACCGAACTCCCTGCGCACCTCGTTCTCCACTTCCACGGCAGCGGCATGGTTCCGGCTGTAGTCGTAACTGTTTCTGTAGGCATCGAACAGCTCCGCCAGCTCATGGGCCAGAATGGCCTCCCGGGAGATGGCCCAGGGGGGAACCCCTTCGGGCAGGCGGTATGACCCCGTGGCGGGATCCTGCTGGAAGGCGGGAAATTTCTCAACATCGTCCAAATCGATGGCATATTCCAGTTTCGTGAGATGCATCTCGATGAAGCCCAGATTGGTATTGAGGGCGCTGTTTTCCTTGTTGAGCCAGATGATCTGGGAATCCCCCCCGGCTATCATGGGGGATATGCTGCGCCCCACCTTGATGGCCATGGTGAAACTCTTGTTTTCCCGCTGAAAGGCATCGATTTTCCTGACCAGTTCATCGACCACCCTGGACTTTTCACGCGCCTGCTTGACTTCCCGCACGAAAGTCTCGATATCCTCCAGGGTGCCCTCCACAGCAAAATGGGCGAATGCATTGGCGGATACAAAGCTCATCCAGACCGCCAGAAGGAAAAAGATTCTTCCCATGTTCATGTCCTTGTCAATTCCGTGCCATATCACGGCGAGCCAGCCTATTTCTCCACGGGGCGCTTCTTGATCAGATAATATCCGCCCGTCAATGCCGCGAGCAAGGAGGCCAGTCCCATGAGGTAAAAGGGATCGATGTCCTTCGAATCCAGGATTACGATTTTTCGGGTAACCGCGGTAATGCCGATCAGGAAAATGATCTCCACATGAACCACCTTGTCCTTCAGGTACATGTAAATGGAGGACATCAGCTCGATGGCAATGAGCACCATCATGAAGAGGCCGAAGACCTGGAATAATTCGGAAACGCCCAGAAACAGTCCCGGCGGAGACAGCAGATCCTGGTAGAGCAGGTATATCAGCTCCGCTGTGGCCGCCAGGACGATGACGCCCATGAGCAACAGCAGGACAAGCGAAACCGCCCGCTCGAACCTTTCATAATTTCGATCGAACATCTTCCAGCCTGACGAATAATGGCATTTCTTTTTTCCAAATTTTGCGCAGCCTTCCCGCACATGCAGCATGCATCGTCCCGGCACCGGGGTCAAGCGCCATCTCATGAGCATGCCTGATATCCTGGCGGGCGCCAACCACGATCAAAACCGGCCAATTTTGATTCGCACGCCCGCAGGAGTAGAATTGACCCGTGGCCAAGCCCTGCCGGGCAAGGCGCCTGACAAACATACCGGGCCTGACCCCGCATCAGCCTGCGAGAAGGATGCACAAGACCGCATACATTGGAAAATTGACTCATGACACTGTTGCACAAGATCCGCTGGCTCCCCCTCATTGCCCTGGCCATGGCCGGCCTCGCGGGGTGTGCCTCCAACAAACCCTACCAGATCACGCTCATGCCCGCTCCCGGCGTCTTCGCCGACGGCACCGTCGAGTTGCTGGGAGAGGAAGACCCCATTGAATCGATTCCCTATGATGGCATTCTCTATGCAACGGACCGTGAGCCCGCGAAAGAGGGGGACAAGGGCCGGTACTACCGCAACGAGCGCGGCCATGTGCTGCGTGTCGGCGTGGCATCCATCGAGGTCAAGGACCAGGAATTCACCTGGGAGGAAGCGCGGCGCATCTCCCTGCTGAAGAACCGCTCGAACAAGTATCCCCTGCGGGTAACGGAGGCCAGCGAAATTGGTGTTCTGAAAGACAGCTTCAGCACCTTCATCGACCCGGAGGTGCTGGACCCCGATCCGGGGCGGCCGGCCAGGGAATTCGCGGCCATGATCGATGCCAAGCTGGGACTGTCGGAAAACAAGGACATCTATATCTACCTGCATGGCTACAAGGTCGTTTTCGACAACCCCATACTGGTCGCAGCGGAACTGTGGCACTTCCTCGGATATGACGGTGTCTTCATCGCCTATTCCTGGCCCTCCACACCCAAGACCCTCGCCTATGTCTCCGACCTGGAAACAGCGGCCTATGCGGCGCGCAACCTGCGCCTGTTCCTGCGCTACCTCGCCCGGGAAACCCAGGCGGAGCGCATACATATTGTCGCCTACAGCGCCGGCACGCGGGTGGCCATCACCGCCCTGGCCCAGCTCGCCCTGATGAACGCGGCCATTGACAGGCAAACCATCCAGGACCGTCTGCGCCTGGGACATGTCATCCTGGTGGGCAGCGACTTTGACATTTCCCTGTTCGGTGGCTACATCGTCGATGGGTTGATGAAGGTTCCGGGCGATCTCGCCATCTATACCTCGAAGAGCGACAAGGCCCTGGGCGTCTCCCGCAAGGTGTTTGCCCGCCAGCGCCTCGGCCAGACCTGGGACAAGGAGGAGATGGGTGATATCGTGGCCGACTATCTGCGCAGAACGGACAATCTCACCGTCATCGATGTCTCGGACGCCGAGCAGGCCGACGCCGGCAATGGCCACGCCTATTTCCGCAAGAGTCCCTGGGCCAGCAGCGATATCCTGATCTCCCTGAAATATGGCCTGGAACCGGGCGAGCGGGGACTGGTCACCCATGGTGACTGGCCTGTTTGGCAATTCCCCGGGGATTACCCGCGGCGCCTCAAGGCCACCCTCAAGTCCGCCAACCCCGCACTGTTTGGCGACCCGGCCGCTGATTGAGAAGCTAAGGAAACCTCTGATCAATTCATGAACCGGCGTCTGGCGGCTGAAATGTCCCGGCTCTGCGTTGAAAAGCTTGGCAATAGCGCGCTATTGCCTGCGCTTTTCGCCTTGATCCGGAACATTTCATCTCGCCATCCATCCGGTCCAGAATTGATCAGAGGTTCC
>WGFB01000009.1 GCA_015492435.1 Gammaproteobacteria bacterium
CTGATGAATGGATAAGGGAAAGAACACCCTGAGGAAATGCCTGCATCTCAGCGTGCATCGTATTTTGCCGAACCAGATATTCGGGTTCAAACCTCGAACCGGCGTGTTGTTTCACCGCGTTGAGTGGCTAAATCCGACAGGCTCCTAGGGAGCCTCTGATTAATTCTGGACCGGATGGATGGCGAGATGAAATGTTCCGGATCAAGGCGAAAAGCGCAGGTAATAGCATGCTATTGCCAAGCTTTTCAACGCAGAGCCGGGACATTTCAGCCGCCAGACGCCGGTTCATGAATTGATCAGAGGTTCCCTAGCCGCTTTCTCCCAAGTGGAAGGGAAATCGCGCAGGGCATTCTGGCGAAAAAGGCGGATCGGTCAACCTCAGTTCTAAGGACTTTGTCGAAATGTTCAAAATCGCCACCTGGAATGTCAATTCCCTGCGCGTGCGCCTGCCCCATGTGCTGAAATGGCTGGAAACGGCCCGGCCGGACATGCTGACGCTGCAGGAAACCAAGCTTCAGGACGGGGATTTTCCCGCCGCCGACTTCGAGAGCATGGGCTACCAGTGTCTCTTCAGCGGGCAGAAGACCTACAATGGCGTGGCCATGCTCAGTCGCGGAGCGGCGGACGACGTGGTCACCGCGCTGCCGGGCATGGACGATCCCCAGAAACGCCTGCTGTGCGCCACCGTGGACGGCATCCGCGTCGTCAATGTCTACGTACCCAACGGGGCGAGCGTCGGGTCGGACAAATACGCGTACAAGCTGCAATGGCTGCGGAATCTCGCCGCCTTCATCCAGGCCCAGCTGCAACAGCATCCCCGCCTCGTCCTGCTGGGCGATTTCAATATCGCGCCCGGGGACGAGGACGTGCACGACCCGGAGCAATGGCGGGAAAAAATCCTCTGCAGCACCCCGGAGCGAGCAGCCTTTCAGGCCCTGCTGGACACGGGCCTGGAGGATACTTACCGCCTCTTTCCCCGCGAGGAACGGGAATTCAGCTGGTGGGACTATCGCATGGCGGCCTTCCGCCGCAACCTGGGCCTGCGCATCGATCTCATCCTGGCGAGCCGGCCCCTAGCCGCCCTGTGTTCATCGAGCACCATCGACAAGGAGCCCCGGCGCTGGGAACGGCCCTCCGACCACACGCCGGTCATGGCCGAGTTCGATGTCTGACAACTCGCCTGCCGCTTCATCAGCGCCACGGTCACGCCCGCGCCGGTCCCTCAAATGGCTGGCCTGGGCCGTGGGCCTGTACGCCGCGGCCGGTTTCCTCCTCGCGCCCTACCTGCTGAGAAACCTGCTGCTGGATTTCATTCACGAAGACCTGCAACGGGATGGCACGGTCATCGAGGTCAAGATCAACCCCTTCGACCTCTCCCTCAACGTGTGGGGATTCAGGATCGATGAAACCGACGGCACGCCCCTGCTGGCCTTCAACGAGCTGAATATCGACTTCAGCCTGGCGTCCCTGCTCAACCGCGCCTGGACCTTCGAGGAATTCCGCCTCGTACGGCCCTACGTCAATACCGTCATCAGGACGGACGGCACGGTCAATCTCACGGGGCTGGGAGACAACCTGAACAAAGAAACTGAAACGGATCCGGCCCCTGCATCCGGGGCTGGAATCCCGCGGCTGATATTCCGGAACATACTCATTGCGGACGGCCGGCTGGATTATCAGGATCTCACCCATCCGGCCCGCTATGCCGCCTCCCTCAAGCCCCTGAACCTGAAACTGGACGATTTCAGCACCCTCCCCGACCGGGAAGGCCGCTACGGCTTTAGCGCCACCCTGGGCGATGGCGGACGCCTGCGGTGGTCGGGCAACGTGGCCCTCGTCCCCCCGCGCTCCAGCGGCACCCTGGAAATCAGCGGGGTGAAGGTCGCCACCCTGTGGCGCTATTTCCAGCATCGGGTCAATTTCATTGCGGACGAGGGCGCCCTCGCCATGCGCGGCGACTATGCCCTGGCCATGGGACCCGGCGACAGCACCGTGGCCATCGACGACGCCCGCCTGGAACTGGCCGGTCTGACCGTCAGAAAGCCAGGAGAGGCAGGCCCCCTGCTGACGCTCCCCCTGCTCCAGGTCGAGGGCATCGCCATCCGCTGGCCGGAGCAGAAGGCCCGTATCGATACCATCCGGCTCACCGATACGGCCGTGCGTGCCGTGCTGGATGCCCAGGGCGAACTCGACTGGCAGCGGCTCGTGAAGACCGCGGACACCGCCACGGATACCCCACCCCCGGCCCAGGGCAAGGAGGACACCGCCCCGGTGCCCTGGCGCGTGACCATCGGCGACTTTCTGCTGCGGAACTTCACGGCCGGGCTTGCCGACCGCAGCGCCCTGCCCCGGGCCGATGTCACCCTGGATGCGCTGGACCTGCGCCTCAGCCACATCGACAGCGCGTCCGGCTCACAGTTCGAACTCGACCTGAAGACCCGGGTCAACAAGGGGGGCGAGGTGCGCGTCACGGGCCAGGTGGGCGCCCTGCCCCCGGCGTCGGCCCTTCAGATCCAGGCCAGGGGCGTGCCGCTGAAACCCTTTCAGCCCTATGTCGCCAGGGCCGCGCGCCTCAAGCTGCGCTCCGGGGAACTGCATCTCGACGGCCAACTCGCCTACGGGGAAGACGGGGCCGCTCCCGATCTGCGTTTCACGGGCCGCGCCGGCATTGACCGTTTCGACAGCCGGGATACCCTCACGGGCCAGCGCTTCCTGGCCTGGAAGGCATTGCGCCTCGATGGGCTGGACCTTGCACTGTCACCGGATCATCTGGATATCGACACCATCGACAGTGAAGGCCTCTATGCCCGAATCGTCATCGCGGAGGATGGCAGCCTCAATATCAGCCATGTCCTGCAAAGCGATAGCGGGGAGGAAAAACAAGATCCTCCCGTGGAATCTCCGCCGTCAGGGAAGCCATTGCCCGTGAAGATCGGCCGCGTGCGCCTGAAAGGCGCATCCGCCCACTTTGCCGACCTGAGCCTCAAGCCCCGCTTCGCCACCGCCATCCACAGCCTCGATGGGGAAATCGCCGGACTGTCCTCGGCGGCGCCCGCGCGCGCGGACGTCTATATCGACGGCAAGGTGGACAATCACGGCACTGTCGCCATCCGGGGCAGGATCAATCCCCTCAGCGAGGACAAGTACACCGATCTCGATGTCAGGTTCGGCAATATCGAACTGACCACCTTCACCCCCTATTCCGGCAAGTTCGCCGGCTACGTCATCGACAAGGGCAAGCTCGACCTGGCTCTCAACTACCAGGTCTCGCAACAGAAGCTGGTGGGCAAGAACCGTATCGTGCTCAATCAACTGACCCTGGGGGAACACACGGACAGCCCCGATGCCGTATCCCTGCCCATCAAGCTGGCCATCGCCCTCATGAAGGATGCCAACGGGCGCATCGATATCAACCTGCCCGTGGAGGGCGACCTGGACGACCCCGAGTTCCGCTACGGCCATCTCATCGGCAAGGCCCTGCTCAAGCTGATCACGGGCATCGTCACCTCACCCTTCAAATTTCTGGGCAGCCTGTTGGGCGTGGATGGCGGCGAGCTGGAATACGCGCAGTTCGAACCCGGCAGCGACCGCCTCCCGCAGGACGAGCGGGAGAAGGCCCTCAAGGTTGCCGAGGCCTTGAAAATGCGCCCTCAACTGGACCTGGAGATCCGCGGCGCCCATGACCCGGCGCGGGACGGCCTCGCCCTCAAGACCGGGAAACTGGAGAAGCGCATCCTCCTGCGCCTGGGAGACAGCACTGCCGTCAACACCTCCCCGCAGGAGGCGCAGGAACAGATGCTGGGCATCCTGGAAACACTCTACGAGGAACAGTTCGGCGCCACGCAGCGCGCCCAGCTCGAGGCCGGTTTCACCCTTCCCGCACAAGAAGCGCCCGGAAAGAAGAAACCCTGGGGACGCAAGCCCGCCCAACCCCGGATCGACCAGGCGGCCTATCTCGCCGCCCTGAGAAACCGGCTCATCGATGTCCAGCCCCTGGCGGCGGGAGAGCTGCGCCTGCTGGCCCAGGCGCGCGCCATGGCGGTGATGGACATCCTCGTGGCGGAAGGCGGCATCGAAGGCACGCGCATCTATATCCTCGAACCCCAGACGGACGGCGGGCGCGCCGGCGAGATGAAGGCCCATCTGAGTCTCACTGCCAAGTGAACCCGACAGTTGCATGAATGCGTGTGACGACCCCAGGCGTTGGCGTCGCACCAGGTTTTATCCTGGCGGAAGGTACAAGATACAAGATTCAAGATACAAAAGGCTGCCTCACTTGTATCTTGTACCTTGAACCTTGTACCTTTCACAATCCCAGTCCGCAATCCTAACCAGGATGGCGGGCCGGGTTGTGGACGCAAGCCCCTCTCTTGTATCTTGTAGCCTTGCATCAACCGCGGACGGGCCATGACCTACAAAGACCTGCGCGATTTCATTCGCCAACTGGAAAAACTGGGAGAACTCAAGCGCATCACCGCGGAAGTGGATCCCCGCCTGGAGATGACGGAGATCTGCGACCGCACACTGCGCCGCCACGGTCCCGCCCTGCTGTTCGAGAACCCCAAGGGGCATGACATCCCCGTCCTGGGCAACCTGTTCGGCACCCCCCACCGGGTGGCGCTGGGAATGGGCGAGGAATCCGTGGAGGCCCTGCGCGAGGTGGGCAAATTGCTGGCCTATCTCAAGGAGCCCGATCCCCCCAAGGGGATCAGAGACGCGTGGGACAAGCTGCCCGTGCTCCGGCAGGTCATGAATATGTCCCCCAAGGTGCTCGGCCGCGCCCCCTGCCAGGAAGTGGTGGTGGAGGGCGAGGAGGTGGACCTGGGCAGGATCCCCATACAGACCTGCTGGCCCGGGGACGCCGCGCCCCTCATCACCTGGGCGCTGGTGGTCACCAAGGGGCCGCGCAAGGCGCGGCAGAATCTCGGCATCTACCGCCAGCAGGTCATCGGCCGCAACAAGGTCATCATGCGCTGGCTGTCCCACCGCGGCGGGGCGCTGGACTTCCGCGACTGGCAACAGGCCCACCCCGGCAAGCCCTTTCCCGTCGCCGTGGCCCTGGGGGCCGACCCCGCCACCATTCTCGGCGCCGTGACCCCCGTCCCGGACACCCTCTCCGAATATGCCTTCGCGGCCCTGTTGCGGGGCGCCAAGACGGAGGTGACCCAGTGCATGGGGCTGGACCTGCAGGTGCCCGCCCATGCCGAATTCATCCTGGAAGGCCACATCGCGCCGGGCGAGGAGGCCCCGGAGGGCCCCTTCGGCGACCATACGGGCTATTACAACGAGGTGGACACCTTCCCGGTGTTCACCATCGAGCGCATCACCCACCGCAGGCAACCCATCTACCACAGCACCTACACGGGCCGCCCGCCGGACGAGCCGGCGGTGCTGGGTGTGGCCCTCAACGAGGTCTTCATCCCCATCCTGCAGAAACAGTTCCCGGAGATCTGCGACTTCTATCTCCCCCCCGAGGGCTGTTCCTACCGCCTGGCGTGCATCAGTATCAGGAAACAGTACCCGGGGCACGCCAAGCGCATCATGTTCGGCCTGTGGTCCTTCCTGCGCCAGTTCATGTACACCAAGTTCATCATCGTCACCGACGACGACGTGGACATCCGCAACTGGCAGGATGTCATCTGGGCCATGACCACGCGCATGGACCCCGTGCGCGACACCACCCTGGTGGAGAACACGCCCATCGACTACCTGGATTTCGCCTCGCCCGTCTCCGGGCTGGGCGGCAAGATGGGCTTCGACGCCACCAACAAGTGGCCGGGGGAGACCCAGCGCGAATGGGGCCGCCCCATCGCCATGAGCCGGGAGATCATCCAGCGCGTGGATGCCTTGTGGGACGAACTGGGTATTGATGATTGAGCGAAGAGGACCGTCAGCCGATAACGGGTAAAGAGCGCTTGAAATCTCCGCCACTACGCCGGATCCGGGGATCCTTCACTTCCAGGGAAAGAGGCGGGATGAGGAAAAACATTCGTGGGTAACCAGCGATTGAGCCAACACCATGCTGTGGTGGTCGAAAAAAGAACAGCCTGACCTCAAGACGGCGCTGGTGCTGCCGGGCGGCGGGGCGCGTGGCGCCTACCAGGTGGGGGTGCTGCGCGCCATCGCCCATCTCCTGCCCAAGGACGCCCCCACCCCCTTCCCCATCATCACCGGCACCTCGGCCGGCTCCATCAATGCCACGGCCCTGGCCATCCATGCCGAACATTTCCGCCGCGGGGTGCTGCTCATCAGCCGGGTGTGGGGCAATTTTCACGTCGACCAGGTCTTCCGCTCCGATTCCCTGGGACTCATGCGCACCGGGGCGCACTGGCTGACGGCCCTGATGGTCGGCGGGCTGGGCAAACGCAATCCCGTATCCCTGCTGGACCGTGCGCCCCTGGTGCCCCTGCTGCAACGCTACCTGCCCTGTAACAGGATCCAGGACGCCATCGATTCCGGCGCGCTGCACGCCCTGGGCATCACGGCCAACAGCTACGACACCGGTCATTCGGTGACCTTCTTCCAGGGCGTCGATGCCCTGGAGCCCTGGGACCGGCACCGGAGGGTGGGCTATCCCGCGCGCATCACCATCGACCATCTCATGGCCTCGTCGGCCATCCCCTTCATGTTCTCGGCGGTCAAGATCGGCAATGAATACTTTGGTGACGGTTCCATGCGCCAGATCGCCCCCCTCAGCCCGGCGGTGCATCTGGGCGCCAACAAGATCCTGGTGGTGGGCATCCGCAAACGCCAGACCGGTCCCGAGGACTATCGCAACCGCAACGGCTACCCTACCCTGGCGGAGATCGCGGGCAACATCCTGGACAGCATTTTTCTCGACAGCCTGGATACGGACCTGGAGCGCCTGCAGCGCATCAACAAGACCATCAGCCTGATTCCCGACCGGCGCCTCGAACAGGGCGGCGTCACCCTGCGCCCCCTCGACGTGCTGAGAATCTCGCCCAGCCAGAGCATCGACAAGATCGCCGAGCGCTATGTGCACCTGCTGCCCAAGCCCCTCATCTACCTGCTGCGGGGGGTGGGCGCCATGGGCGGGCATGGCGCGACCCTGATCAGCTATCTGCTGTTCGAGAAGCAGTTCTGCCGCGAATTGATGGCCCTGGGATTCCGCGACGCCATGGCCCGGCGGGAGGACATCGTCCAGTTCCTGGAGCTGGAGGAGCCCGGCGCCAGCCAGGCCTCTCCATAACCTGCATTTCTTGCTTGGAGGCGGTCGGAATAACCCTCAATCCTTGGGTACCACCTCGAAGGGCAGGACCTGGGCCCTGGACGCGGGTGTTTCCTGGCGGGAGGCGGCCGCCAACTGGGCCGAGGTGTTGGCGTGGAGGGCGCTCAACAGGCCGTTTTCCCCGTAAACGGAGTTCCACATTTTCTTGTAGATATGGATCATGGACTGGGTGGGATTGCCGCAGTGCTTTCTTTCCATGTCCACGCGCCACTGCAGGCCGGTGAGCCGGTGCTGCATGGGCTTGGGCGCCTTGGCGATCTCAGCCTGGAGCACCTTTTTACGCTGGATCTCGAAGGCCTCGGGGTTGGTCTCGGCCAGTTTCTTCCACGCATCGAAATTGAAACGCGATTTTTCTTTCCGTCGTCTGAGCGTCATGGGTCAACCTCACTTTCGCTATATATTCAGGTCGCATTTGAACAAATGCCATTGAATTATAACATAAATTCCATGGGAATTGCGACAGGATCATGCTCCCGAGGCTATTTCCGCCAGTCCGGGCCGGCTCAAGACGAAATACCGCAGGCAGCGATGCGGGAAGGGGCGCATGCTGTTAGACTGGCCTCAGAATTCTGATATATGGAGAACAGAGAGAATCGACCGATGAGCATTCCCATCAAAGCCAAGAACGTTGGGTCACCTGACCCAGAGCTGAAGACCTCCCCCATCATGGAGGGAACGGATTACAGCGCCGAAGATCTCGCCCAGGAGGCCGCGGAACTGCCGGTCTGTTATTTCAACAATATCGGCTACAAACACGGCACCTATGTGTGCAGCGGCAGCGGTGAACTGCTGCGCTGCGACAAGGGGATCTGGGTGCAGGTGGGGAGCTGCGACCCGGACAATCCCTGACGGGCAGCGCCGCTCAGGGGGCCGCCGATCCGTCGAAATAGGCGGGGCTCAAGCCGGCCGCGCCAGGATCGTCGTGCACATCAGGCTCTGAGGAATCCGTCCCCGTGCCGGGGCCGCGCAGGGGACGGCCCGCCATGATGTCCAGAATCTGTTCCTTGTCCAGGGTCTCGTATTCCATCAGCGCCGCCGCCATGCGATGCAGGGTGTCGATATGCTTCTTGAGGATCTTCCTGGAGACAGCATAGTTCTTCTGGATGAGCGCCTTGATCTCCGCGTCGATGGCCTCCGCCGTGCTGGCGGCCATGCTCTTCTCGCTGTGACCCTGCCCCAGAAAGCCCGCCCCTTCCTCCTCCGCGTAGGCGAGGGGGCCGACGATGGAAGACAAGCCCCACTTCTTGACCATGTTGGTGGCCAGTTCGGTGGCGCGCTTGATGTCGTTGCTGGCGCCGGTGGTCACTGAATCGTCCCCGTAGATCAACTCCTCCGCCACCCGGCCGCCGAAGAGGCTGGCCAGTTGGCTCTCAAGGCGGCGCTTGCTGTAGCTGACGCGGTCCTCTTCCGGGAGGTACAGGGTGACGCCCAGGGCGCGCCCGCGGGGGATGATGCTCACCTTATGCACAGGATCGTGCTCCGGCACCGACAGGCCGACGATGGTGTGTCCCGCCTCGTGATAGGCCGTGAGACGCTTCTCCTCCTCGCTCAGCACCATGGAACGGCGCTCAGCACCCATGAGGATCTTGTCCTTGGCGTGCTCGAAGTCGGCCATGGTGACCTCTTCACGGCGCGCGCGCGCCGCGATGAGGGCTGCCTCGTTGACCAGGTTGGCAAGCTCGGCGCCCGAGAATCCCGGCGTGCCGCGCGCGATTTGGGTAATATCGATGGACTCGCCCAGGGCGATCTTGCGCAGATGCACCTTGAGTATCTGTTCCCGGCCGCGGATGTCCGGCAGGGGAATGGTGACCTGGCGGTCGAAGCGGCCGGGACGCAACAGGGCCTTGTCCAGCACGTCGGGGCGGTTGGTGGCGGCGATGACGATGATGCCCTCCGTGCCCTCGAAGCCGTCCATTTCCACCAGGAGCTGATTGAGGGTCTGCTCTCGTTCGTCGTTACCGCCCCCGATGCCGCTGCCGCGCTTGCGGCCCACGGCGTCGATCTCATCGATGAACACGATGCAGGGCGCCGCCTTCTTGGCCTCCGCAAACAGGTCCCTGACCCGCGAGGCGCCCACGCCCACGAACATCTCCACGAAATCGGAACCGGAAATGGAGAAAAAGGGCACTTCCGCCTCGCCGGCGATGGCCTTGGCCAGCAGGGTCTTGCCCGTTCCCGGCGACCCCACCATGAGCACGCCGCGCGGGATGCGTCCGCCCACCTTGTTGAAACGCTCGGCATTGCGCAGGAAATCCACGATCTCGGCCACTTCCTCCTTGGCCTCCTCGATGCCGGCCACGTCGGCAAAGCGCACCTTCACCTCGCCCGCCTTGAACTCACGCGACTTGGACTTGCCGAACTTGACCGCCCCGCCGCGGCTGCCGCCCTGCATGCGCCTCATGTAATAAATCCACACGGCGATGAGCAACAGTATGGGAAACCAGGACAACAGGATCTGCGCCAGGCCGGAGCCCTTGGGCGCGGCGGTAATCCTGACATTGTGCTCGATGAGATCGCCCATCAGGCCGGGATCGTTGGGTGTGTCGGTCTTGAAGGGAACGTTGTTGGTGGTACGGCCATAGATGACACCGTCATCGATGAACACTTCCGTGACCTCGTCGTTGGCCAGCTTGTTCAGGAAGTCCGAATAGGAGATGTTGGCATTGGACTTGACCTTGACCCCCGACATCAGCAATGCCATAAACATGACACCCAGTATCACCATGCCCGCCAGGAATTTGTTGCTCATTGCATGATCCTCCTCTGGATTCGATGCGGCAATGGGAGCAAGTGGTATCCTGTTGAAATCCCGACTGATTCAGTTGGAAACCAATACAGGCAACCGGCAGACGCAAACACCGGGATCTGCCTCCATCTGGCCAGATGCAAGCCGCTCCATCGCTTTATCTCTCAATGGAGCAAAACTCATACCAGATGGAGGCTAGCCCATATTTCTCTCCAGGATGGCGGGCATATCGGAAAAAGGCTCCGGCAGGGGCGCCGGCCCGGTAAGGTGGTGCGCAGCCCTCAAGGGCCTGCGCACCACCCGCCCGGTGTGCCGTGGAACTGACATTGCGGATGACTGACCCGCAAGAGGCCCTCTTTACACCTTGAACTGATTTACCGTCCCTTGCAGATCCACGGCCAGCTTGGCGATATCGTGGCTGGCGATCTCGGTCTGCCCCGCGCCTTCGCTCACATCGCACGATACCTCGCTGATGGAGACGATGCTGCGGTTGATCTCCTCGGAAACCATGGTCTGCTGTTCCGCCGCGCTGGCGATCTGGGTCGTCATGTCACTGATAACCCCTACTGAGCAAAGGATTTTTTCGAGGGACTCGTTGCTGGAGGCCACATTCTCCAGGCTGTGCGCGGCCCGCTCACTGCCATGGCTCATCACACTCACCGCCTCCCGGGCACGGCCCTGCAGTTTCTCGATGGTCTGCTGGATCTCGTCGGTGGACTCCTGGGTGCGCTGCGCCAGCGTGCGCACCTCGTCCGCCACCACGGCAAAGCCCCGCCCCTGTTCACCGGCGCGCGCGGCCTCGATGGCGGCATTCAACGCCAACAGGTTGGTCTGCTCGGCAATGTCCTTGATCACGTCCAGAACGGAACCGATGCTCTCGCTGTCACCGGCAAGCAGTTCGATCACGCGGGAGGCATTCTCGATTTCGCCGGCCAGGGACTGTATGGAGGCAATGGCTCCGCCCACCACCTCATTGTTCTTCTCAGCTTCCTGATTGGCGTCTCCGACAGCCCGGGCCGCCTCCGACGCATTTCTCGCCACCTCGTGCATGGAGGCCGTCATCTGTGTCATGGCGGTGGCAACCTGCTCCGTTTCCCCCTTCTGGCGCTCGGCGGAGGTGCGGGACTGGGTCGTCACGGCCGACAACTCCTCCGCCGCTGAGGCCAGTTGGGTGGAGGCGGAGGCCACCTGGTGCAACACCGCCTGCATGCTGTCCATCATGAAATTGAAGTTCGCCCCCATTTCGCCCAGCTCATCCTTGCCCTCGGGCACGCGCAGGGCGAGATCCTTGTTGGTGGCGATGTCGCGTATCACCTCGTTGGTGGCGCGCAGCGAGCGCCGGATTCCCCCCGTCATCCACACGCCGAGCCCCACGCCGATCATGATACTGCCCCCGGCGATGGCCGACATGCCCACCACGGCGGCATGCTCCTCCTCTTTGACCGTGAGGATGGACTGTTCGGTGAATTTCTCCACCTCCGCCAGCAGGGCCTCGAGTTCCCCGTCCAGCTTGGCGCCCTCGCGCTCGGCCGTGGCGGCAAGTTCCTCCGCATCCGCCGCCCGGCCTGCCTCGATCAGGGCAAAAGCTTCCGCCACATGCCGGCTGTATTTCTCATGCTCCTCGCCGATGCGGTCCAGCTCGGACAAAAGACGCTGAAACTCGGTCCGGGATGCCTCCGAATGGGCCACTTCCACGCCAGCGCGCGCCACACCCATGCCCTTTTCAATCTCGGCGACGATACGCTCGTCCAATTCCGCGAAGCGCTGATGTTCCCTCCGCACCCCGTCCAGACCATCCAGTTCGGGATTCCTGACATGGCCGGCGCGCAAGGCCTTCTCCAACGCCACGGCCTGTTCCAGCTGGCCCACGGTAATCGAGGTCAGGGATTCCAGCAGGGGGATGTCCTCTTCCGCGATTTCCTTGACCTCCTCCTCGATACTCATCAACTTGGACAATCCCCAGGCCACCACCGCAATCATCAGGACGGTATTGGCCACCAGCATCAGGTTCATCTTGTGGCTGATTTTCATAGATGCCTCCTCTCACCCGGTTATCGCCTGATGACTCCCTCCGCCGGCGGGACAATGACAGCCTTCAGTGTCTGCCGCGGAACTCCCGGCATGCGCCGGTGCATTCCTTACTATTCTAGTTTATCGGCCGGCGCGCGGAATCCTAAAACCAAGGAATTCTTTCAGCATCAACGACCTGTGAGCGGCACACAACTTCCTTGTCAGTGCAGGAACAGGGGCAGCGGAATCACCAGGGAAAGCGAGGGCCGCGCATGCACGACTTCGCGATGGAGAGGGCGGTGGATTTCGTAGACCACCTCGCGCCTGACGACATGGCCCGGGGCCACGTAGCCATGGTACCCATGTTCCCAGTCGCCATGATGCCGTGGGCGCTCCACAAGGACTGGGGCATGGCGGGGCTTGACATGATGGGTCCGCTCATCCGCGCGGGCCAGGGCGGGACTCATGCCCAAAATGATGATGACCAGGGCCGCGATGGCCGCCGTCAACCAAGAAATTGAATCTCGCGTAGTCATGATCCGTTCTCCTTCTCAGTGAATACTTTCAGCCGTATATCATTCTCAGCGGGAACAGATGAATACACGCTGAATGGCGCATGAAGTCGACAAAACCCGCTGATTGCGTTAAATTACTAAGGAACCTCTGATTAATTCTGGACCGGATGGATGGCGAGATGAAATGTTCCAGATCAAGGCGAAAAACGCAGGTAATCGCATGCTATTGCCAAGCTTTTCAACGCAGAGCCGGGACATTTCAGCCGCCAGACGCCGGTTCATGAATTAATCAGAGGTTCCTTAATCCGGCAACAATATATGTCATTCCACGCAAACCGCCCGACATCCCCGGGCGTACCATCACAGTCAACCGAGAGGATCCGATATGCCACCCATCCAGCGCGCATCCTGGTTTTTTTCCACCCTGATCGCCACAGCGCTCTTGCATTCGGGCGCGGCCCTGGCTGCCCCGGGCGCGGAGGACATCGTGCGCCAGTGCGGCAACAAGATTCCCGGCCAGGATCTCAAGACCAGGCTGACCATCGAACTCATCAACAAGGCGGGCGACACCAAGCGCCAGGAATTCGTGCGCCACTGGAAAAACAGCAATGGCCAGGACGACATCATGAGCAAGACCCTGCTGGTCACCACCTATCCCCCGGACAGCAAGGGAGTCGCCTTCCTGCGCTGGACCTACAGCCCGGGCGTGCACAAGCACGACGCCCAGTGGCTCTATCTCCCCAAGACCAAGACCCTGCGCAAGATTCCCATCCAGGATCTCAACAACAATTTTCTCAATTCCGACCTCACCTATGGCGACATGGCGCCCCGGGCCGTGGACGACGACACCCATACCCTGGTCGACGAGGATGCGGATTTCTATATCGTCGAAAGCAGGCCCAGGGAAAAGGACACCCTCTACAGCAAGAAACGGGTATGGTACAAGAAGGGAAAGAACGGGGATGAATGCGTCAAATCACGGGTGGAATACTACGATCTCAACGGCGCCCTGCTGAAGACTCAGGCCATTCAGTGGGAGAACATCGATGGCGCCTGGATCTGGCGTGAAATGCAGGTCAAGAACGTGCAGAACGGCCACGCCACCCGTTTCACCATCGATGACGTGCAGCTCAATATCGGCCTGAAAGACAGCCTCTTTACCACCCGCACCCTCAAGCGCGGCCTGTCTGGAACCTGAGTCCGTGGATTCAGGTGGAGACCAGGCGGCCGCTATTAACCCGGCAACAATATATATTGCAGGATGGCGGGGTGTACCCTGTCCTGCTCAATGAATCCAATGGGATTCCAGCAACATCAACCCGCTCAATGCCGCCACCACCACGGCGGTGGAGGTGAAATTGTCCACCACCACCAGATTCAGGTCCGGCGAGAACAGGGTCGCCGACGAGGTGCGCAGAATAATCATCACCCACATCCCGACCAGCGCCATGGCGCCCAGATTAAACGTGCTGTTGATGATGCGCGAATGCTTCAGGTTGTGCAGAAAATATCCCAGCAGGAAATAGACCGAGTAAGGCACGGTATAAATGTATACTGTCTTCATGGCGATCTCGGTGCTGTTGCCCGGCGTATAGAGCGCGGCGGTGAAACCGACGGCGATGGTAAACACCAGTGCCGCTACAGCCAGGATCAGTCCGAAAGTCACGGTTTGAATAATATATTGGTTGATTTGCTTCAGAATGATCATGGGTTGACCTCCCGCAGGTTCCGGATCAGTCAGTGACCTGCCCGATGACACGCTCAGTGTACCACCAACACGCGCGGCATCATCATGCCAAGAGTGCGGCGCTGGTGACAAACCGCCTGTTTGAGGGCAGACTATGTTACCTATTTGACAAGCGAGAATCGGGCCAATCTCAAGCAGGAAAACACACACTTTTCCCGGCAGTACATCAGGCCTTATCCAGGGAAGGTACAAGATACAAAAGGCTGATTCCCTTGTACCTTGTATCTTTTACCTTTCACAATCCCAATACCTAATCTATTGCAATGACTGGGTTTATTGACGTTACCGGGACATTGATTTCCATGAACATCCAATTCACCAAAATGCATGGCTTGGGGAACGACTTCGTGGTTATCGACGACACGGCGCGCGCCCTCCGTCTGACTTCACGGCAGATCCGCTTTCTGGCAGACCGCCATTTCGGTGTCGGCTGTGATCAGGTGCTGATCGTCGAACGGGCGCGGGATCCGGCCCACGACTTCCGTTACCGCATCTTCAATGCCGATGGAGAAGAAGTGGGCGCCTGTGGCAACGGGGCGCGTTGCTTTGCCCGCTATGTCCATGACCGGGGGCTGACGGACAAGCGTGAACTGGCCCTGGAGACCCTGGGCGGAGTGGTGCGCACCCGTATCGAAGACGACGGCATGATCACCGTGGACATGGGCACGCCCCGTTTCGAGCCCCGGGAGATCCCCTTCGTGGCGGATGCGCCCGCCCCCGCTTATCTCCTGAGCGTGGAAGGCGAAGACTATGAGATCAGCGCCCTGTCTCTCGGCAACCCCCATGCCGTGCTCCTGGTGGACGATGTCGATGAGGCGCCCGTGGCGCGGCTCGGGCCACTGATCGAGCGCCACGAACGCTTTCCCCAGCGGGTCAACGTGGGCTTCCTCGAAATCGGCGGACGTGCCCATGCCCGCCTGCGCGTCCATGAGCGTGGCGCGGGGGAGACCCTGGCCTGTGGCAGCGGCGCCTGCGCCGCCATGGTCGCCGCCCGCCGCCGCGATCTGATGGATGCGCGTTGCACCCTCTCCCTGCGCGGTGGAGACCTGACAATTGCATGGCCAGGTCCGGGAAGTTCCGTTATGATGACGGGACCAGCCACATTCGTTTTTGAAGGAACCCTGGAAGTATGAATACCGGGCAAGACCAGAATCCGGCGGCGGAACTGGCGGACGAGGCCGCCGTCGTCAAATACCTGCGCACGCACCCCGATTTCTTCGCCGCTCACCCCGATGTGCTCGCCGAACTGAACCTGTCCCATGAAACCGGGGCGGCCACTTCCCTGATCGAGCGCCAGGTGGCCATCCTGCGGCGCCAGAATCATCAGCACCGGGAACAACTGCAGGAACTGATCCGGATCGCCCAGGACAATGAACGCCTCATCCTGCGCCTGCAGCAACTGACTCTCGACCTGCTCGACACGGAGCGGTTGCCGGACATGATCGACCTGCTGCGCGCCACCCTGCAGGGCGATTTCCACGCCGACGCCGCCGCACTGCATTTCACCAGCCTGCCCCTGCGCCAACTGCCGGGCATCCACGAGGACGACTTTATCCAGGTATTCATCCATGGCGCCGAGGATGAAACGCCGCAAGAACTCACCCGGCTCATCGCCAATGAAAAACCCTGCTGTGGTAAATTCAACGAGAACGTGCTGGCCCGGATCTTTCCGGAAGAAGGCAGGGAAACCACCACCGCGGCCTTGATTCCCCTGGCGCTCAAGGACATACCTGGCAAGGGACTGCTCGCCATCGGCAGCCATGACGAGCACCGTTTCAACGCCGAAATGGGCACGGTCTACCTGCAATACATGGGCGAGCTGATCGGACGCAAGCTGGCCCCCCATCTCTCCGCGCCCTCCCCTTGATCGCTTACCGGGCCTGGCTGGACAGATACCGCGACTATCTTCAGGTCGAGAAACGCTACTCATCCCATACATGCCTGGCCTATATGCGCGATCTGCGCAAGCTCGTGGACTACTGCAGGGACGCCGGGATCGAGGAATGGACGGCGCTGGATCATTCCCACATCCGCAACTTCGTCGCCGCCCATCACCGCAAGGGCCTGGGCAGCGCCAGCCTGCAGCGCCTGCTGTCATCGGTGCGCGGCTTCTGCGCCTTTCTGATACGGGAAGGCGCCATGAAGCACAATCCCGCCGTGGATACCCAGGCGCCGCGGACAGCGCGCCGCCTCCCGGACGTGCTGGACGTGGACCAGACCAGCCAGCTCCTCGCCTTCTCGGGCGGGGGGATTCTGGATATCCGTGACCGCGCCATCATGGAGCTGTTCTATTCCTCGGGGCTGCGCCTCGGTGAACTGGCCGCCCTCGATCTCAGGCACCTGGACCTGGCCAACGCCACGGTTGAAGTGACGGGCAAGGGCCGCAAGACCCGTATCCTCCCCGTCGGTGGCCACGCCCGCCGCGCCCTCGAAGCCTGGCTGGCGCAGCGAGCCGGCCTCGCGCGCGATGACACCCAGGCCCTGTTTCTGAGCCGCCGGGGAAAGCGCCTCACGCCGCGCGCCATTCAGCAGCGCATCCAGCGGCAGGCGCACAGACAGCTCCTGCCCGGCAGGGTCCATCCCCACATGCTGCGCCACAGTTTCGCCAGCCACCTGCTGGAATCCAGCGCCGACCTGCGCGCCGTGCAGGAACTGCTGGGACACGAAGACATCTCCACCACCCAGATCTACACCCACCTGGATTTCCAGCACCTGGCCAGGGTCTACGACAAGGCCCACCCGCGCGCGCGCAAGAAACGCGGCAAAATGGATTTGAAGGACTGAACTGGAATCGTCCGGCCTCTCCCCGGCACCTTCCCGGCGGAAGATTCTGTCCCGCCACGCAGATGGTGTACAATTCATGGTCCGCCCCGTGAAAAAGCCGGGGCATTGCAAGGAGAAAACACAGTGGAACAATTCCGCGGCACGACCATCCTCAGCGTGCGCAGAAACGGCAAGGTCGTTCTGGGCGGCGACGGACAGGTGTCCATGGGCAACACCGTCATGAAGGGCAATGCGCGCAAGGTGCGCAGGCTCTACAACGACCAGGTGCTGGCGGGTTTCGCCGGGGGCACCGCCGACGCCTTCACCCTCTTCGAGCGCTTCGAAGGCAAACTGGAAATGTATTCCGGCAACCTGCTGCGCGCCGCCGTGGAACTGGCCAAGGACTGGCGCACCGACCGCATGCTGCGCCGCCTGGAGGCCCTGCTGGCCATTGCCGACAGCAAATCCTCCCTCATCATTTCCGGCAACGGCGACGTGATCGAACCGGAGAACAATCTCATCGCCATCGGCTCGGGCGGCCCCTACGCCCAGGCCGCGGCGCGCGCCCTGCTGGAGAATACGGAGCTGGAAGCGCGCGCCATCGTGGAGCAGGCCCTGGGCATCGCCGCCGACATCTGCGTCTACACCAACCGCAATCTGACCATTGAAGAACTCTCGACAGGTGAATAATCGATCATGTCCGAAATGACACCCCGTGAAATCGTCCAGGAACTGGACAAGCACATCATCGGGCAACACAATGCCAAGCGCGCCGTGGCCATCGCCCTGCGCAACCGCTGGCGGCGCATGCAGGTGGACGAGAGCCTGCGCAACGAAATCACACCCAAGAACATCCTGATGATCGGCCCCACCGGCGTGGGCAAGACGGAAATCGCGCGCCGCGTCTCCAAGCTGGCCCGCGCGCCCTTTATCAAGGTGGAAGCCAGCAAATTCACGGAAGTGGGCTACGTTGGCAGGGATGTCGAATCCATCATTCGCGATCTGGCGGACATCTCCGTAAAAATGACCAGGGAAACCGAGATGGAGAAGGTGCGTCACCGGGCCGAGGACATGGCCGAGGAACGCATCCTCGACATCCTGCTGCCGGCGGCGCGCGGAGAAGGCGGTGATGCCGACAGCATGGCCGCCACCCGCCAGAAATTCCGCAAGAAACTGCGCGAGGGCCAACTGGATGAGCGCGAGATCGAGGTGGAACTGGCGGCGGCCCCCGTGGGCGTGGAGATCATGACCCCGCCGGGCATGGAGGAGATGAGCAACCAGCTCTCCACCCTGTTCCAGAACATGGCCGGCAGCCGCACCAGGAAACGCCGCCTGCCCATCAAGCAGGCCTACAAGCTGTTGTGCGACGAGGAGGCCGCCAAGCTGGTCAACGAGGAGGAGATCAAGACCCGCGCCATGCAGAACCTGGAGCAGAACGGCATCGTCTTTCTCGACGAGATCGACAAGATCGCGCGGCGCTCCGATCACAGCAGCGGCCCGGACGTCTCCCGCGAGGGGGTGCAGCGCGACCTCCTGCCCCTGGTGGAGGGCTGCACGGTCTCCACCAAGTTCGGCATGGTCAAGACCGACCACATCCTGTTCATCGCCTCGGGCGCCTTTCACCTCAGCAAGCCCTCGGACCTGATCCCGGAGCTGCAAGGCAGGCTGCCCATCCGCGTTGAGCTGGAAGCCCTGTCGGTGGACGACTTCGTGCGCATCCTCACCGAGACGGACGCCTCCCTGACCCAGCAGTACCAGGCTCTCATGGAGACCGAGAACCTCCATCTCGAATTCAGCGCCGACGGCATCGCCCGCCTCGCGGAGATCGCCTGGCAGGTCAACGAGCGCACCGAGAACATCGGCGCCCGCCGCCTGCACACGGTCATGGAGCGGGTCATGGAAACCCTGTCCTTCGAGGCCTCCGACATGTCCGGCAAGACCGCGGTCATCGACGCCGCTTATGTCAACGCCCACCTGGACAAGCTGGTGCAGGACGAAGACCTGAGCCGTTACATTCTGTAACCCCGGCACGCCCATGACCCGCCACGACGCCTCACCCAGACCCACCAGCATCCGCCTGCATCAGAAGTCGCGCCTCCTGGAGGTCGTCTTCGACGACGGCAGTCATTTCGAGCTGCCCTGCGAATACCTGCGGGTCTATTCGCCCTCCGCCGAGGTGCAGGGTCACGGCCCGGGACAGGAGACCCTGCAGGTGGGCAAGGAAGACGTGAACATCACCGCCATCGAGCCCGTCGGCAGCTACGCCGTGCGCCTCGCCTTCGACGACGGCCACGACACCGGCCTGTACTCCTGGCCCGTACTCTACCGGCTCGGCAGCCAGAAGGACCGGCTCTGGCGGGCCTACCTGGACCAGCTCGCGGCGGCGGGCCATCAGCGCAAGGAAGAATCGTGAACGAGAACGACAGCAAAACCACCCATTTCGGCTTCGAGAAAGTCCCGGAAGAAGCTAAGAAGCACCGTGTCGCCCAGGTCTTCGACTCGGTGGCGGACCGCTACGACGTGATGAATGACGTCATGTCCTTTGGCATTCACCGCCTGTGGAAGTGGCTCACCATCCAGCTGTGCCACATCCGTCCGGGGCAGACCGTACTGGACGTGGCCGCCGGCACCGGCGATCTCAGCGCGCGCCTCGCCCGCCAGGTGGGCGATGCGGGACAGGTGGTGGCCACCGACATCAACGCCAGCATGCTGAAACAGGGGCGCCAGCGCCTGACCAACCGGGGCATCGCGGGCAACATCGCCTACGTGCAGGCCGACGCGGAGACTCTGCCGTTTCCTGACAATACCTTCGACTGCGTCACCATCGCCTTCGGACTGCGCAACGTGACCCGCAAGGAGGCCGCCCTCGCCTCCTTCCATCGCGTGCTCAAGCCCGGCGGACGCCTCATGGTCCTGGAATTCTCCAAAACCCGCGTGCCCCTGGTCAGCGGCCTCTACGACTTCTATTCCTTCAATATCCTGCCGCGCATGGGCAGGATCATCGCCAACGACAGCGACAGCTACCGCTACCTGGCGGAATCCATCCGCATGCATCCCGACCAGGATACCCTGCGCGCCATGATGGAAGCGGCCGGTTTCGAGAACTGTGGCTATCACAACTTTTCCACCGGCATCGTCGCCCTGCATCATGGCTACAAGTACTGAATCCCGCAAGGCGCAATCCAGACCCGCCGCGAACACGGTCACCCGGGCCGCCTGCGACGCCCTGGGCGCCGCCCTCGATGCCTGGCTCGCCCTGGACCCCGACAGCCGTGAACGGCTCATCTCCCTGGAAGGCAAGGTCGTCACCATCCGCCTGCGCGGCCTGCAACTGGAATTCTCCCTGGCGGTGGAAGAGGGCCGCATGGAGGTCATGCCCCAACCCGCGGAAGGCGCGCCCGACACCATGCTGGAAGGCACGCCCCTGACCCTCCTCAAGGCGGGCCTCGCGTCACCGGGGGAGCGCGCGGCCCTGGGCGGAGAACTGGAGATCACGGGCGATACGGAAACGGGGCGCCGCTTCCAGGCCTTCTTCCAGGGCGTCCATATCGACTGGGAGGAACATCTCTCCAGGCTGATCGGCGACGTGGCCGCCCACCAGGCCGGCAACCTCGGGCGCGGCGTTGTGCAGTGGGGGGCCGAGACCCGCGAAGCCCTCCAGCAGGACGTGGGTGAATACCTGCAGGAGGAAGGGCGCTACCTGCCCCATCCCGACGAAGTGGAATCCTTTCTGTCCGCCGTGGACCGCCTGAGAAACGATGCCGACCGCCTGGAACAACGCATCCAGCGCCTGCGGCGCAGAATCCGCGAATTGAAGCAGACGCCGGAGAACCCGGCGTGATCCGTCCCGCGCAACTGTTGCGGTTGCTGAAGATCAACCGCACCCTGGTCAAGCACGGCCTCGACGAGATCGTCTTCGCCACCCACCTGTTCCGCCCGGTGCGCTTCCTGCTCTACCTCGCCCCCTGGAACTGGCGGCGCCAGGAGCGGGAACCGCGCGCCGTGCGCATCCGCCGCACCCTGGAGGACCTGGGGCCCATCTTCGTCAAGTTCGGACAGATCCTCTCCACGCGGCGCGACCTGCTGCCGGAAGACATCGCCGACGAACTGGCGCGCCTGCAGGACGCCGTGCCGCCCTTTCCCGGCCACATCGCCCGCCAGATGGTGGAACAGTCCCTGGGCGACAGCGTGGACGACATGTTCGCAAGCTTCGACGAAACCCCCATGGCCTCCGCCTCCATCGCCCAGGTGCACGCGGCGCGCCTCAAGGACGGGCGGGAGGTGATCGTCAAGGTGGTGCGGCCGGGCATCGCCGATGTCATCCGCCGCGACGTGGGCCTGCTCTACATCATCGCCGACCTGGCCGAGCGCTACTGGTCCGAGGGCCACCGCCTGCGTCCCCGCGAGGTGATCCAGGAATACGAAAAAACCATCTTCGACGAACTGGACCTGGTGCGCGAGGCCGCCAACGCCTCCCAGTTGCGGCGCAACTTCTCCGGTTCCGGGCTTCTCTACGTCCCGGAGGTCTACTGGCCCTACACGCGCAAGAACGTCATGGTCATGGAGCGCATCAGCGGCACGCCCATCGGCAACGTGGACGAGCTGCGCGCCCAGGGCATCGACATGAAACAGCTCTCGGAACGGGGCGTGGAGATCTTCTTCACCCAGGTGTTCCGCCACAATTTCTTTCATGCCGACATGCATCCCGGCAACATCTTCGTCTCGCCCGGGGGCCAGTACATCGCCGTGGACTTCGGCATCATGGGCACCCTCAGCCCCGAGGACCAGCGCTACCTGGCGGAGAACTTCCTCGCCTTCTTCAACCGCGACTACCACCGCGTGGCAGAGCTGCACGTGCAGTCCCGCTGGGTGCCCGAAAACACCCGCGTCGACGAATTCGAGAGCGCCATCCGCAGCGTGTGCGAGCCCATTTTCGAGCGCCCCCTCAAGGATATCTCCTTCGGGCGCCTGCTCTTGCACCTGTTTCAGACGGCGCGCCGCTTCAACATGGTGGTCCAGCCCCAGTTGATCCTGCTGCAGAAGACACTGCTCAATATCGAGGGCCTGGGACGCCAGCTCTATCCCGACCTGGACCTGTGGCAGACGGCCAAGCCCTTCCTGGAACGCTGGACCACCGACCATGTGGGGCCCAAGGCCTTCGTCAAGGCCCTCTACAAGACCAGCCCCCAGGTGCTGGAAAAACTGCCCCACATGCCGCTGCTGCTGAACGAGGCACTGGAGAAGATCCACGAGGGCAGGCTGGCCGTGGAATTCAAGTCCCGGGAACTGGAGGCGGTGCGCGCCGAGATCCACAAGGCCAACCGCCGCACCTACGGCGCCATCGGCGGCGCCGCGCTGCTCATCACGGCAACCGTGGTCAGCAGCTGGAACATGGCAGGGGGCTTCTCGCTGGGCGCCGTTCCCCTGCTGGGATGGCTGCTGGGCGGCGCCGGCGCCTTCTTGCTCTTCAGCGCCCGGCCCGGCAATCACTGAAGGCTGGCCGTAGCCGTTGAGCTGATCACAGCGAAACCCGGCGGATTCCCGGATGCCGGGTTACAACCCGGCCCGTATGCCAATTCAGAATCGAAGTGAACGGAAAAATCACCCGCGCGCGGTCAGCAGGTGATCCAGCTCCGTGAGGCGGCGGGGCGTGCCGACATCGAACCACCGTCCGGGATGAAATTCACCACTGACCTGGCCCGCGTCCGCGGCACAACGCAGCAGGGGCGCGAGGGGGAAGCGCTCCTCGCGGCAGGAGGCGAACAGGCGCGCGTCATAGACGCCGATGCCGCTGAAGGTATAAAGCGGCTCGCCGGTGTTGTGTATCACGCCGGCGCGCAGGGCGAAATCTCCGCCAGGATTGAAATCCGGATTGGGGACAACCACCAGGTGGGCCAGGCCGGAAAGCGCGCGGGGCAGGCGCCCGTAAGCATAATCCGTCCAGATATCGCCATTGACCACCACGAAGGGACCGTCGCCCAGCAGGGGCAGGGCGCGGCGGATACCGCCCCCGGTTTCAAGCCCTTCATCGCCTTCCGGCGAATAGCGGATGCGTGCGCCGTACCGGTCGCCATCGCCCAGAAAGTCCTCGATCTGCGCGCCCAGCCAGGCGTGATTGATGACGATGTCGTGGTAGCCCGCCCGCACCAGGGCGGTGATGTGATATTCGATGAGGGCGCGTCCCCCGGCCCGCAACAGGGGCTTGGGAGTGGCGTCCGTCAACGGACGCATGCGCTCGCCCCGGCCGGCCGCGAGTATCATGGCCCTCACGGTGTTCTCCGTTCAGGCTCCAAAGGTCTCTTCCCGGGGGTGGCGGGACAGCAGGTCGTCCACGGCCTGGCGTGGCGGTTTTCCTTCGTGGAGCACCTGGTAGACCTGCTCGGTGATGGGCATGGCGATGCCATGGCGGCGCGCCAGGCCCATGGTTTCCACGGCGCTCTGGATGCCTTCCACGGCCTGGCCGATCTCATCAACAGCCTCCCGCAAAGCCTTGCCACCGGCGAGGGCGAGCCCCAGGCGGCGGTTGCGGGACTGGTCGTCGGTGCAGGTCAGTACCAGGTCGCCCAGCCCCGCCAGCCCCATGAAGGTCTCACGCCTTGCCCCCAGGGCTACGCCGAGACGGGTCATTTCCACCAGGCCGCGGGTGACCAGGGCGGCGCGGGTATTGGCCCCGAAGCCCAGGCCGTCGGCGATGCCGGCCGCGATGGCGTGGACGTTCTTGATGGCGCCGCCCACCTCCAGGCCGATCATGTCCTGGGAGGTGTATACCCGGAAACGCGCATTGTGCAGGTATCTCACCAGGTCATGGGCGAATTCCCTGTCGCTGGCCGCGGCGGCGATGGCGGTGGGCAACGCCCGCGCCACTTCATGGGCGAAGGTGGGACCCGAGATGACCGCCTGGGGTGTGCCTCGCCCCAGGACCTCGGAGACGATTTCGTGCAGCAGCTTGCCCGTTCCAGGCTCCATGCCCTTGCTGGCCCAGGCCAGGCGGATGTCGCCCGGGGCCGTCTCGGCAACAAGCCGCAGGGTGTCGCGGAAACCGGCGCAGGGCACGGCCAGGAGGATGTCGCGCACGCCGTCCAATGCCTCTTCCAGCGTGACACAGGCCCGCAGGCTTTCGGGAAAGTCGATGTCCGGCAGGAATTGCGCATTGCAGCGCTCGCGAACCAGGCGCTCCATGTGAGGGGCCTCGTGCCCCCATAGCCTCGCCTGGACCCCGTTGCGCGCCAGCAGCACCGCCAGCGCCGTGCCCCACGCGCCGGCGCCCAGCACGGCAAGGGATTCGGTTTGCGGCGTTGTCATGACGATCCGGTCGCGGCGCCTATGTGATCCGGCGCCTCAGTGCTTGGCCTCGCCCGCCGCGGCCTGCTGCTGTTTCTGTTGCGCCTGACCTTCATAGATGGCGTCGAAATCCACGGGCGTTAGCAGAAAGCCCGGAAATCCCCCCTTGTGCAGCAGATCGTCCACGGTCTGGCGCAGATAGGGAAACAGGTTGGCGGGACAGAAGGTTCCCAGAAAGCGGGGAATGTCCTCCTCGGGGATGCCGGAGGTTTCGAAGATGCCGGCCTGGTGCACTTCGATGAGATAGGCGGTCTTGTCTCCCAGCTTGGTGGTGATGGTGATGCTGAGCACCACCTCGTAGGCGTTGTTGCCCAGCGAGGTACCCGAATTGGATAACTGGATATTCACCTCCGGCTTCCAGTTCTCCGAGAAAATCTGGGGCGTATTGGGCGCTTCGAAGGAGCTGTCCTTCAAGTAGACCTTCCGGATCAGGACCGGCGGTTGCTCCGGCTGGGTATTGGCTGCATTCGTTTCTGACATGTATGGTTTACCTTGCAATTGCGTCTTCGGGAATCCCGGCCAGTCTCCGGGGCGGCGCGCCCCGCCCCGCGGTCACCGCGGCCGCGTGGGCTATTCTTGCATTGCCCCAAGGAAAAGTCGAGTTGAGGGAGCCTGGGGCCGCCCTCTCAGTCCTCGCTATCCGTGTCCCCGTCTCCGGAAGGGGAGGTGACCACGGGCAGGTTGGCGCCCTGCCAGGCCAGCATGCCGCCATTCATCTTGTAGACGCCGGTGAAGCCGTTCTTGGCCAGGAGGGATGCGGCCTTGGCGGAGCGCTGTCCGGTGCGGCAGTAGACGATGACCTTGTCCTGCTTGTGGGGTTCCAGTTCTCCCAGCCGCGCCTCCATCTGATCATGGGGGATATTGAGGGCATTAAGAATGTGTCCCTGGGAAAACTCCTCGGGGGACCGGGTATCGATGACGACGGGATCGTCGCGGCTCATGATCTGCACGGCCTCGGCCGTCTTGATTTCATTGAAACCCAGCAGCCTGCCGCGTGCCGAGTTCATCAGCAGGAGTATAATGATGAACACCAGGGCCAGAAACAACGGCCAGTTTTCCAAGATGAACGTACCCATTGCGCTGTAATCCTCTTCCCCCGTCTTGAATTGATGAAGGCAAGTATACCTGACAGTTGCGTATTTTGGTGCAAGATGCAGCAAACACCTCGTTTCATACGCCCTGCCGCGCGTGACGGTCCAAGCGTCGGCGTCACACCAGGCCACAAGGAAAGTACAAGATACAAAAAGCTGCTTCCGTTGTATCTTGTACCTTACATCTTGTGCCTTTCACAATCCCAGCATCCAATTTTTTGCAATGACTGCATACTCAGCCCGGCCCGATTGGAACACCCTTTCCCGCCCGAGGTTATACTTTTGCGCCGGGAAGCATTATCATGGCAGCCATTTTCGGCAGCCTGAGAAAAAACTGACATACTCATGAGTTCCAACACGCCACATATACCCTTCAAGCCTTTGCTGCTGGTGGTCCTGGACGGCTGGGGATACAGCGAGAATCCCCGTTGCAACGCCATCCTCTCGGCCAGCACGCCTAACTGGGACCAACTGTGGGAGGACCATGCCCACACCCTGATCGAAGGCTCGGGCATGCAGGTCGGCCTGCCCGAGCGGCAGATGGGCAATTCGGAAGTAGGGCACCTCAATCTTGGCGCCGGGCGCGTGGTCTACCAGGAGTTCACGCGCATAGATAAGGCCATCACCGACGATGAATTCGACCACAATACCGTGCTGCTGAATGCCGTGCGGCAGGCAGTGGCAACGGACAAGGCGGTTCATGTCATGGGGCTGCTCTCCCCGGGCGGCGTGCACAGCCATGAGCAGCAGATCCACGCCATGCTCCGCCTGGCCGTGGCTCAGGGCGCTCAGAAGGTGTACCTGCACGCCTTCCTCGATGGCCGCGACACGCCTCCCCAGAGCGCGGCGCCCTCCCTGCAGGCGGCCGAGGAATTGTTCTCGCGGCTGGGAGCGGGCCGGGTGGCTTCGGTGGTGGGACGCTATTATGCCATGGACCGCGACAGGCGCTGGGAGCGCGTGAAAATGGCCTACGATCTCATCTGCCATGGCAAGGCGGAGTATCAGGCGCCCGATGCGGTAAACGCCGTGGAACAGGCCTACGGGCGCGGCGAGACGGACGAGTTCGTGAAGGCCACGGCCATCGTGCCCGAAGGCGCGCGCCCCGTGCGGGTGGAGGATGGCGATGTGGTGATCTTCATGAATTTCCGTGCCGACCGCGCCCGGGAGTTGTCCCACGCTTTCGTGGACGAACGTTTCGCGGACTTCGAGCGCGGCGCGCGTCCCCGGCCGGGCTGTTTTGTCAGCCTGACGGAATACAGCAAGGACCTGGATGTCCCCGTCGCCTTTCCCCCCACCCGGCTGCGCAATGTCTTTGGCGAGTATATCTCCCGGCTGGGGTTGCGGCAGTTGCGGGTGGCGGAAACCGAGAAATATGCCCATGTGACCTTTTTCTTCAACGGCGGTCAGGAAGCGCCGTTTCCCGGCGAGGAGCGCATCCTGATTCCCTCGCCCAAAGTGGCCACCTATGACCAGAAGCCGGAAATGAGCGCCGTGGAAGTCACGGACACCCTGTTGTCCGCCATCAGCGGAGGAGAACACGAAGTCATCATCTGCAATTACGCCAATCCCGACATGGTGGGGCATACGGGGCAGTTCGACGCGGCCGTCAAGGCGATCGAGACCATCGATGGCTGCCTGGGCCGTCTCCGCGAGGCGGTGGACAAGGCCGGGGGCGAAATGATCATCACCGCCGATCATGGCAATGCCGAGCAGATGTGTGATCCCGCCACGGGCAAGCCGCACACGGCCCATACCTCCAATCCCGTGCCGCTGATCTACGTGGGGCGGCCGGCCACGCTGCGCGGCGGGGGCGCCCTCTCCGATGTGGCGCCCACCATGCTGGATCTGCTGGGCCTGGACAAGCCGGCGGAAATGGAAGGCGAATCCCTGGTTACCCTGCGGGACGCCTGAAACCCGGATGCCAAGGCTGTGAGGCGTGATGTGCTGAGCGCCGCCTTTGCGAGGAAAGGGGGTTTATTCCTGGCATTGGTGCTGGTGATCAGTCCGGTGCCACCTGTGTCCGCCGGGGAGGACGGCGCCGCCCGGGAAAAGGCCGCCCAGCTCCAGGGCTTGCGCGAGAAAATCCGTCAATTGCAGGCCTCCCTGGATAAGACCCGTGATCGCCAGCAGGCCCTGCGTCAGGCGCTGAAAGCCGCCGAGAAGGAGATCGGGCGCCTCAGCCGCGCCTTGAGAAAAACCCGGGCGGACTTGCGCCTCAAGCAGCAAGAGCTGACGCGCTTGCAGCAACACCACCAGGAACAGCAGGAAGCCTTGGCCCGGCAGCGCGAGGCCCTGAGGCAGCAGATCCTGGCCAGTTACGCCATGGGCCGGCAGGGGTATCTGAAAATCATCCTCAACCAGCAGGACCCGGCGCGGATCGGCCGCACCCTGGCCTATTTTGATTATTTCAATCGCGCGCGCGCCAGGCAGATCGAGGAGATACAACGCAGCCTGAAGGCAATCGACACGCTGGAAACGCGCATCACGCGCGAGACGGAGGGCTTGCAGAACCTCCTCGGCCAGCAGGAGTCCCAGGTAAGGGAAAAGGAGCGCCAGCGCGGCCGGCGCCAGGAGGTGCTGGCCAGGCTGGAGCGGGAAATACAGACCAAGGAGCAGCGCCTGCAAGCCTTAATCCAGGACGAAAAGGCGCTGGCCAGCCTGGTGAATCAACTCCAGAGCGTATTGACCGATATACCTCCTGATACAAGTGAGGGGCGGCCCTTTCCCGCCGCCAAGGGGCGTCTGATATGGCCGGTCAGTGGAAAAATCGCTGCCCGTTTTGGCAGCCGGCGCAACAATACCGGGAAATTGCGCTGGCAGGGTATCGTCATCCGCGCGGGGGAAGGCGAGGAAGTGCGCAGTGTCCATGCCGGACGGGTGGCCTACGCCGACTGGTTGCGCGGTTTCGGCCTGCTGGTCATCATCGACCATGGCGATGGCTACATGAGCCTGTATGCCCACAACCAGAGCCTGTACAAGAGCGTGGGCGAGTGGGTGTCGCGGGGTGAAGTCATCGCCACGGTGGGCAACAGCGGGGGCCGCGCCAACCCCGGGCTGTATTTCGAGATCCGCCACAACGGCAAGCCCGCCAACCCCCTTAAATGGTTGCAGGCGCGCCGTTAACCCGCATTGTTACCCGCATTTCTCACCAGGATGGCGGGTTCTATGGCCTTGAAAGAACGGCTTTTTAGATGCGCCGGGGCCATTTCTGGTAAAGTATGGCACTGACAGGTGCTGTTATGTTCAATTTCTTCGGAGGCCGGAGGAAAACGCATGGAATAATAGCGGGTTACCAGATACAGGAGTGTAACAGACCCCGCGTGAACCACCGCAGCCTTCCCGGGTCCGCAGCAGCGGAGCCGCATTCATGGAGACAATATGAAGTCAAAGACCCGTAATTTCTTGATCCTCAGCCTCGGGCTGACCCTGGGCGTCACCTTGTCCCTGGGATTCAGTGTTTTCGCCGACCGCGACAATGCCGATTTTGGCCCCCTGCCGCTGCAGGAACTGCGCACCTTTTCGGATATCTTTGCCAACATCAAGAGCAACTATGTCGAGCCTGTTGAAGACAAAGACCTGCTCGAGAACGCCATTCGTGGCATGCTGTCCGGACTGGATCCCCACTCCGCCTATCTGGATCCCGATGACTACAAGGAACTGCAGGTGGGCACCACCGGCGAATTCGGTGGCCTGGGCATCGAGGTGGGTATGGAGGATGGTTTCGTCAAGGTCATCGCGCCCATCGACGACACGCCTGCGCAACGCGCCGGAATCGTGGCGGGCGACCTGATCATCCGTCTCGATGACACGCCGGTCAAGGGGCTCACCCTCAGGGATGCGGTGGAGATCATGCGCGGCGAGCCCGATACGGACATCGTCCTCACCATCGTGCGCGAGGGCCTGGACAAACCCCTCAAGATCAAGATCACCCGCGCCATCATCAAGGTGACCAGCGTCAAGCACCGCCTGCTGGATCCGGGTTTTGGCTACGTGCGCATTACCCAGTTTCAGTCCAACACCTCCGAAAACCTGCTGGACGCCATCGACAAACTGAGGAAGGAAAACGACGGTCCCCTGCAGGGCCTGGTGCTGGATCTGCGCAACAATCCCGGCGGTGTGCTGAGCGCCGCCGTGGATGTGGCGGATGCCTTTCTGGAAAAGGGCCTGATCGTCTATACCAAGGGCCGCGCATCGGATTCCGAGGTGGAGTTCAAGGCCACGCCCAAGGACGTGCTGGACAAGGCGCCCATGGTGGTTCTGATCAACGTCGGTTCCGCTTCGGCTTCCGAGATTGTCGCCGGCGCGCTACAGGATCACCACCGCGCGATCATCATGGGCAACAAGTCCTTCGGCAAGGGGTCCGTGCAGACCGTGCTGCCCATGAAGAACGGCGCCGCGCTCAAGCTGACCACGGCGCGCTACTATACTCCTTCCGGCCGCTCCATCCAGGCCGAAGGTATCGTCCCGGACATCAAGCTGGAACGCGTCAAGGTCACCGCGCTGGAGCAGAATGAATTCACGCCTGTCAAGGAAGCTGACCTGGCCCGTCACCTGGAGAACGGTGACGGAAAGAAGGGAGAAGGGGATGCCCAGGATGAACAGCAGACGGATGAAGAAAGGCGCGCGCAATTGCTGAACGAAGACTATCAGCTCTATGAGGCGCTGAATCTGCTCAAGGGCATTCAGATTCTGCAAAAACACGGATCGTAACCAAGGAACCCCTGATTCCAGAATTGATCAGGGATTCCATAACGTCAACGTCACCCCGCGTCGTCCACGCGGGGTGACGCATCTTTCCCCGATAAATCATTACCGTATATTTTCTCCATTTCCCGCTTGTCTTTTCCCATGCGTGCGGGTATTCTCTTGCGCTAATGCCGTCATGGCAGCCATGATGGCCGTACAAAATAGACGAGATTATCGATTACATGATCGCACGCTGGGTCGTCTGTTTTATGACGATAGTGTTAGCATGCCAGGCCCAGGCAGAAGATCGTTCCCCCCCGAATTACCTCACCACCCTCGACAGGCCGGCCATCAGCATCATCATCGACGACATGGGCGAGCGCCATGCGCTGGGGCTCCATGCCGTGCGGATACCCGCGAGACTGACATATTCTTTTCTTCCCCACTCGCCCTATGCGCGGAGCCTGGCCACTCTCGCCCACCGCCTGGGCAAGGAGGTCATGCTGCATATCCCCATGGAAACCCAGGACCGCCGCCGCCTCGGGCATGGGGGTTTGCGGCCGGGCATGACGCGCCAGGATTTCATCGTCAGCATACTCAACGGGCTGGGTTCGGTGCCCTATGTGCGTGGCATCAACAATCACATGGGCAGCCTCCTGACCCAGGACCCCACGGCCATGAGCTGGCTGATGGAGGAAATCGCGCGCCAGGGGAATTTGTATTTCGTGGACAGCCGCACCACGCGCTACACCGTGGCCCAACAGGTAGCCAATGAATTCCGTGTCCCGGGCATCAGCCGCAATGTTTTCCTGGACAACGTGCTCGATCCGCGCGCCATTGAGCGGGAATTCCGCCGCCTGCTGACCATTGCCCGCCGGGAGGGGGTCGCGCTCGCCATCGGGCATCCTCACCCGCAGACCCTGGCCTTTCTCGACGAGGCCCTGCCCCTGCTGGAGGAGCGTGGCATCGTGCTGCTGCCCGTCTCGGAATTGATCGAACGGGCGCAATGGTTGAAGGGACACCGCCCCGCGCCCCTGCTGGTCAAGCGCTCGCTTGAAACCGGTGTGGCGAATATCGAGAATTAGCCAAAGTCCTCCGGCCATCGCCCGCCTGGCAGGCTGGAGACCCGATTCCGATCATTGAAGGAGGCGCTCCATGAAGGTACTCATTCCCCTGGCCCAAGGCTGTGAAGAACTTGAGGCCGTCACCCTTATCGATCTGCTGAGACGCGCAAATATCGAGGTCATCACCGCCGGCCTGGAGAGCGGCCCGGTGCATGCCAGCCGCGGTACGGTACTGATGCCGGATACGACCCTCGACGAGGCGCTGGGCGGCGAATACGATATGGTGGTTCTGCCGGGCGGACTGCCGGGCGCGGACCATCTCGACAACGATGGACGTATCCACGAGCTGCTGCGGGACATGTCGGCCAAGGACCGTTTCACGGCCGCCATCTGCGCGGCGCCCAAGGTGCTTGCCCATGCCGGCCTGCTGCGGGGACGGCGCGCCACGGCCTATCCCGGCGTGCTGGAGAGCCTGGATCCGGGGAACATCACCTTGCAGAGCGACGCCGTGGTTGTGGACGGCAAGGTGATCACGTCACGCGGGCCGGGTACCGCCATGGATTTCGCCCTGACACTGATTGAGCTGCTGGCGGGAACCGCGACCCGCAACGAGGTTGAGGCCGCCCTGACGCGCTCCTGAGCGCGCGTCAGGGCCCATGGTACAACAGGCTCTTCCCATTACCATGTAATCTTGTTCCTTGTATTTTTCCACCCTGAATCCAAGATCCGCCACCCTCTGCCCAAGCGGCTTTTTGCGATGATGGCACAGACTCCCGGCACGGTTTTACCGTCCCTGGAAAATGGCGCATAATGCCTCCATGGGCACCGAGGTAAGCAGCAGCCGTTTTTTCAAACAGGACTTCAAAACCTACGAAAAACGGTTGCGGGAGGAAACCGCTCTACTGGGCGAGTGGTTCGCCAACAATCTCTTTGCCCGCGGGCATCCCAAGGGCGGCTTCGAACTGGAAGCCTGGCTGGTAGACGGTAACGGGGTACCCAGCCCCGTCAACGACGCCTTTCTCGAACAGGGCAGGGACCTGCTGGTGGTCCCCGAGCTGGCCAAGTTCAACATTGAAATCAACGGCAGTCCTCTTTCCCTGGAAGGCGATGCCCTGTCCCGCATGGAGGCGGAACTGCGCGACACCTGGCGCCGCTGCAACGACATTGCCGCCGCGCTCGGCGCCTCCATGCTGATGATCGGCACCCTGCCCACGGTGCGCGACCGCGACCTCAATCTGGAAAACATGTCCAGCATGGAGCGCTACCGGGCCCTCAATGAACAGGTACTGCGCCTGCGCAGAGGAGAACCCATCGGGCTCGACATCCAGGGCTTCCAGCATCTGCGCACGGCCCACTACGACGTCATGCTGGAAGCCGCCGCCACCTCTTTCCAGATTCACCTGCAGATCGGGCAGGAGCTGTCGGTGCGCATGTACAACGCGGCGCAGATCGTTTCCGCGCCCATCGTCGCCGCGGCGGCCAACTCGCCCTTTCTGTTCGGCAGGAACCTCTGGGATGAATCGCGCATTCCCCTGTTCGAACAGGCCATCGCCGTGGGCGGTTTCGACTCCCCCGAGTGCGGCGCCCAGCAACGCGTGAACTTCGGAGTGGAATACGTGCGGGATTCCCTCTATGAGTGTTATCTCAAGAATCAGGCCTGTTTCCCCATCCTGCTGCCGGCATGCATGGACGAAGCCACCGAGAAACTGGCTCACCTGCGCCTGCACAATGGCACCATCTGGCGCTGGAACCGTCCCCTCATCGGGGTGGATGAAGGGGGTGAGAACCATTTGCGCATCGAGCACCGCGTGGTGCCCGCCGGCCCCACCATCCGCGACAGCTTTGCCAACGCTGCGCTGTTCTTCGGCCTGGTCTACGAACTCGGCACCCAGGCTGTGCCGCCGGAATCCCTGCTGCCCTTCGAGGAGGCGCGGCGCAATTTCTACAATGCCGCCAGGACGGGGCTGCGCGCCAAGGTGACCTGGCTCAACGGCAAGCGTGGCGCCATCCTCGACCTGTTGCTGGACGAGTTGCTGCCCCTGGCCCGGGCGGGACTGAACAAGCTGGGCCTGGATCCGGCCGAGGGCGACTATTACCTGGGCATCATCGAGCAACGCCTGCGCAGCGGCCAGAACGGGGCCGCCTGGCAACGGGCCTACGCGGAAAAACATCAGTGCGACATGAAGGACCTGACGTCCGCCTACCTGGAACGCCAGGAAAGCGGCAAACCGGTGCATCAATGGACACTGTGACCGGGCTGCCCATGCTGACCATCCTGGATGCCTTGCCCGGGGGATTTCTGAATTGCGAACCCACCCGCCTGCACACCATTCTCTCCGGCCCTACGCTCATCCACCTGGAGGGCCGGCGCTCGCCACCCGTGTTCGTCTCCATCCTGCTCCACGGCAATGAATACACGGGCCTGCTGGCGGTGCAAAAACTGCTGCGCCGCTATCAGGGGCGCGGGCTGCCGCGCGACCTGTCGATCTTCGTGGGCAACGTCGCGGCGGCGCGGTTCGGCCTGCGCCGCCTCGATCATCAACCCGACTACAACCGCATCTGGCAAGGCAACGGCACACCCGAGCATGACGCCGTGCAACGCGTGGTCGAGGAAATGGCGCAACGCAAGGTGGTGGCCAGCATCGATATCCACAACAACACCGGCCACAATCCTCACTATGCCTGCATCAACCGCCTCGACCACCGCTTTCTCCATCTGGCGGCCCTGTTCAACCGCACCGTGGTCTACTTCACCAAGCCGGAAGGGGTGCAGTCGGCGGCCTTCGCCCGGCTGTGCCCGGCGGTCACCCTGGAATGCGGGCGGCCGGGGGAACCGCGTGGCATCGAGCACGCCTTCCGCTATCTGGACGCCGCTCTCAACTTGTCCGAGTTTCCAGCCCACCCGGTCGTGCCGGGAGACATCGACCTGTTTCACACCGTTGCCATTGTCAAGATTCCCCGCGACATCTCCTTCGGCTTCGGCGACACGTCCACGGATATCCGCTTCATCGAGGATCTCGACCGCCTCAATTTCTCGGAACTCCCCGCCGGCACCTGCCTGGCCCATACCGACCCCAACAAGCGCGCGCGCCTGGATGTGCGCGACGAACGGGGCGAGGAAGTCAGTAGCGCCTATTTCACTTTCGACGATCAAAGGATCTGTACCCGCACCGAAGTCATGCCCGCCATGCTCACCCTGAACCCGCAGGTGATCCGTCAGGACTGCCTGTGCTATCTTATGGAACGCCTGCCCGTACCCGAGGCGTCTCAACATTATTAACACGGCAACAATATATGTCGTGTTCAGCGCTTCAGGCCCGTGCGGGATCAAGGCGCGGCCCGCGGGGAACGCCGAGCCCGTGCGGGCCTGAGGCGCCTAACGAATTGATTTGAAAAAGGCAGGTTGCCGGGTTAATAGTCCCGCGATTCCCGACGTACATCATGGCCAGAAACACCCGCACGGAAAATCAGCTGCTGCGCCGCAAACTGGAAGACTTCATGGCGCAGGCGCGCCAGAACGAGCGCAAGCTGCGGCGCTTCCAGTCCCTGGAGCTTCATCTCATCGGGCTCCATTCACTCTATGACCTCATCAAGGCCATACTTTACCCGGATTACGCCACTTTCAAGTGGGACATGGTCACCCTCGTGCTGCTGGACCCGGAATACGAGATTCAACGCATTCTCGAAGAAGCCCATATCGATCTGGAACAACATCCCACTCTCATGTTCGCCTCAGAACCCGCGGAACTGGAAACCCTCTATCCCCATTCCCTGTTTCCCACCCTGAGCGCCTACCGCCCGCGCCAGCATGCGCGCCTGTTCGTCCCGGGGTCGCCCCGCCCCGCCAGCGTGGCCCTGCTGCCCCTGGTGCGCCACGGCAGGCTCATCGGCAGCCTCAACATCGGCAGCCACACCGATACCCGCTTCATTAAGGGCGTACGCACGGATTTCTTCGAACACCTGGGCGGCGTGGTGGCCATCTGCCTGGAAAATGCCGTCAACCACGAACGCCTCAAACGCCAGGGCCTGACCGACACCCTCACGGCCGTCAACAACCGCCGGTTCTTCGATCAGCGCCTGGGCGAGGAAGTAGCCCACGCCATCCGTGAGCAACAGCCCCTTTCGTGCCTGCTGCTGGACATCGACCATTTCAAACAGATCAACGACCGTTACGGCCACCAGATGGGAGATCGCGTGTTGATGGAAGTGGCATCCCTGATACGCGCCCAGATGCGCGGCAACGACGTACTGGCGCGCTATGGCGGCGAGGAATTCGCGGCGCTGCTGTCTCAAACGTGCAATGCCGCGGCCATGGAAGTGGCGGAACGCATACGCGGCAGCATTGCCGCGCGCGGCTTCGGCCTGGAACGGGACGCACCCGGCTTCGGCGTCACCATTTCCATCGGCATCGCCACCCTCGATCCCGGCTCCCTGGACCAGACCCATCCCGTAAGCGGTGAGTTTCTCGTCGGACAAGCCGACAAGGCCCTCTATGACGCCAAGGCGGGGGGCAGAAACCGGGTCATTTCATCCGGCAACATGCAGTTAGACGGTGAATGGCTGGTGGCGGGCTGAGGCGCATTCGAATTCAGGGGGAAGCGAGGGTCGATATGAGTGCCCCCGGCACCACGGCAAGGCGACCCGAACCCGTGCCGCGTGGCAGTCAGATGCCCGTCCAGCGCGCCAGCCGCGGCAGATCGCCCTTCAGCCCCATGGCCTGGCGGATGAGTCCCTGCTTCACCGGGCTTTCGATATTGGCCAGCCTGAGGCCCGTATTGCGCAGCAGGCGCAGGGGCAGGGAGGGCGAGCCAAAGAGACGCTTGAAACCATCCATGGCCGACATGGTCAGCAGATTGTCCCCCTTGCGCCAGCGCTCGTAGCGGCGCAGCACGCCCTGGGAATAGAAGGGCCGGTCCTGGGCCAGGGCGTCCAGCAGGACCTCGGACAAGGCGGCCGCATCGAGAAAACCGAGGTTCACTCCCTGCCCCGCCAGTGGGTGAATCATATGGGCGGCGTCCCCCACCAGGGCGCGGCGCGGGGCGATGTAGCGGGTGCTGTGCCGCAGGCGCAGGGGAAACGCGGCACGCGGCCCCGTCCCCGAAATCTCCCCCAGCCGGTACTCGAAGGCTTCGCCCAGGGCCCGGCAGAAGGCCTGGTCATCCAGAGCCAGCAGTTCGTCGGCATGACCAGGGGCGGTGGACCAGACGATGGAGCTGCGCCCGTCGCGCAGCGGGAGAAAGGCGAGGGGGCCATCGGGCATGAAACGCTGCCAGGCCGTCTCCTGATGGGGCTTGCGGGTGGCGACGGTGGCCACCACCGCCTTCTGCTCATAGGCCCAGCCCCGCGTGGCGATGCCCGCCTGCTGGCGCACCCGGGAATTGCCGCCATCGGCGCCCACCACCAGGGCGGCGCCAATGGCGTCTTCGTCCTCGAGACGCACGCATACCTGCTCCGCCTCGTCCTCGATGGTGGTGATGCGGGCGGGACAGATCAGCTCGATGTTGTCGAAGGCCTTCATGCGCTCCAGCAAGGCGCGCTGAATGACGCGGTTCTCGATGATATGGCCCAGCCACGGCTCGCCGACGGAGGCGCAGTCGAAATGAATGGCGCCATTGCCCGTGGCGTCCCACACGTGCATCTCGTAATAGGGGCTGACCCCCAGCGCCACCATGCGCTCCCAGGCATCCAGCGCCATGAAGATCTGCTGGGAGGCGGCGGAGATGGCCGACACGCGCAGGTCCACGCTGTCCCTGGGCCAGCGGGTCTTGGGACGCTGCGCCTCGATGACGGCCACCCGGTAACGGCTGCCGCCCAGCATGCAGGCCAGGGCGGCGCCCACCATGCCGGCGCCGACGATGACGATGTCGTAGTGGCGGCTCATGCCCCGTCCCCGCCCGGAATGGGCAGGCCGCGCGCCAGGCGTGGCAGGCGCCCGGCCAGCCCCATGGCCTGGCGCATCATGAGCCGCTTGGCGGGCGCCACGCGGTCGAGCACCAGCAGCCCCAGGTTGCGCCCCACCACCACGGGCGGCAGGGTGGTGCTGAACAGGCGCACCAGCCCGTCGGTGAGGCGCGCCACCCTGTTCTGGTCCGCCCGCCGCCAGGCATTGTAGCGCCTCAGCACCCGCGCGGCGCCGATGTCCCCGCCGGCCAGCCGGGCCTGGGCGATCACTTCGGCCAGAACCGCCACGTCCCGGATGCCCAGGTTGAAACCCTGCCCGGCGACGGGATGCAGGGTATGGGCGGCGTTGCCGATGAGGGCCAGGCGCGGTGTGTCCGCGGGTTCGGCCATCACCAGCGCCAGGGGATAGGCGCTGCGCCGCCCGGTCTTCCGCAGCTCGCCGAGGCGATATCCGAAACGCGCCTGGAGGCGCGCCAGAAAAGACGCGTCGTCCAGGGCCAGCAATGCCTCTTCCTCTCCCTGGTTCACGGTCCACACCAGGGAGCAGCGGTTATCGCTCATGGGCAGCATGGCCAGGGGACCGCTGTCGGTGAACCGTTCGTAGGCGACACCGCGGTGGGGGCGGCCCGGGGTGACATTGGCGATCACGGCGCACTGGCCGTAGTCCCAGCGGCGGGTGCCGATGCCCGCCAGTTCCCTCACCTGTGAACGACCGCCATCGGCGCCGACGAGCAGCCGCGCCGTGAACTGCCTTTTCCCGCCTTCCATGGCGATCTGCACGCAGGCCCGGCCGGCGTCCGTCTCCAGCCCTTCCAGCTCCGCGGGACACAGCAAATCAACGTCGTCCAGCGCCTTGAGGCGCGCGGCGAACAGCTTGCCCAGTTCGCGGTTTTCCACCACGTAACCCAGGGCGTCGTAGCCGTGGCGGGCGGCGTCCATCCTCAGCATGCCGAAGTGGCCGCGGTCCGATACGTGAATCTTCCTGATGGGCGTCACGGAGGCGGCCAGTTCGTCCCACAGGCCCATGGCGGAAAAGATGCGGCGGCTGCCATAGGCCAGGGCGATGCTGCGGTCGTCATAACTGGGCTGGGAGGCGGCGCGCAGGGGCACGGCCTCCACGACGGCGATGCGCAGGCCGCGCCCGCCCAGGGCGCAGGCCAGGCTGGCGCCCACCATGCCGCCGCCGACGATGATCAGGTCGTAGTCGTATTCCATTTCAGCCATTCATCAAGGCCTCGATTTCCTCAACGGACTTGGGCACGTCCTTGCTGAGCACATCGCACCCATGGCGCGTCACCAGTACATCGTCCTCGATGCGCACGCCGATGTTCCACCATTTCTTCGCCACGCCCTTGCTGCCGGCCGGGATATAGAGGCCCGGCTCCACCGTCATCACCATGCCGGGCTCCAGCATGCGCCACGTCTCCCCCACCTTGTAGTCGCCCACGTCGTGCACATCCATGCCCAGCCAGTGCCCGGTGCGGTGCATGAAGAAACGCCTGTAGGCGCCCTTCTTGATAAGCGTGCGCTGGTCGCCCCTGAGCAGGCCCAGCTTGCGCAGGCCACGGGTCAATACGCGCACCGCCGCCTGATGGGGGTCCATCCAGTGATTGCCCGGGCGGATCTTGTCGATGGCGGCAAGTTGCGCCTCCAGCACCAGTTCGTAGATGAGGCGTTGCGGCTCGCTGAAACGGCCATTGACCGGAAAGGTGCGGGTGATGTCGGCGGCATAACACTCCAGCTCGGCGCCCGCATCGATCAACAACAGGTCACCGTCCTGCAGCTGGGCCCTGTTGTCCGTGTAATGGAGGACGCAGGCATTGGCACCCCCGCCGACGATGGGCGGATAGGCGGTGTGCCGGCAGCCGTTGCGCATGAACACGTGAAGCAGTTCCGCCTCGATCTCATACTCCCACATGCCCGGCCTGCAGACCTGCATGGCGCGCACATGGGCCTGCGCCGAGATCTTCGCCGCGCGGCGCATGAGGGTGATCTCCTTGCGGCTCTTGAACAGGCGCATTTCGTGCAGCAGGTGTTCCAGGGACACGATCTCCCCGGGGACATGGACGCCGGCGCGGGACTTCTGACGAATCTGTTTCAGCCACTCGGGAATCTTCTGGTCGTATTCGGGACTGCCGCCCATGGTGTAATAGACCTTTTCCCGGTTCTCCAGCAATCCCGGCAGGATCTCGTCGATGTCCGAAATGGGAAAGGCGTCATCGGCGCCGAAAACCGTCTTGGCCCCTTCCGGGCCGTGGCGTGGCCCCGTCCACAGTTCCAGCTCGGGATCCCGCGCCTGGCAGAAGAGGATGTAACTGCCCTGGGGCCTGCCGGGGATGAGCACCAGTACGGCCTGGGGTTCGGAGAAACCCGTCAGGTAGTAAAAATCGCTGTCGGGGCGGTAGGGATATTCGATATCCCGGTTGCGCGTGGCGACGGGCATGGTGGGCAGGATGGCGATCCCGTCCCGCCCCATCATGTGCATCAGGCGCTTGCGGCGCCGGGCGAATTCCTTCATCTCAATGCAATACCTTGTCGTCGTTCTGCTCACGTTCCGCCTGCAACTCTTCGTGGATCAGCATGACGCCGACACGCACATATTCCGCCAACTCCATGAAGGAGGCCTCGTCGAGGTCCTCGTCCTCATCCACTTCCTCATCATCATGATAAACCCGGGAAATTTCAATCATGTCCCTGACAATCTCCTCTACGTTGCCGGGCGCCTCCCCAGTATTCTCCAGCCCTCCCGCAGCCAGGCCATAGAGAAAACCCTTGCTCCAGTCCGCAAGCGCCTGGGTGCGCACGGACAGCGGCTGCTCGTCGTCAGGCAACAGGAGGCGGAATCCGAATTCGGCATCGCGAATCTGCAGCAGGGTTTCCTTATATAATTGGTGCAAAATGACCTGCTCCTGACCCTGCCCGGCGTTTTCTTCCGGAACCAGTAAATGTTCCACCGGCCCCTCAAGCAGATGCCCCAGCCATGCCTCCTGACTCACTGTCCGCCGGGTGCAGATCAGGCCGCAGAGCAGCCCGTGCGCTTCCGCCGTTTCCTGGGCAAGGCCCAGGCGGCGGAAGGCAATATTGACTTGGGTATAATCCATTCTCATGGCGGGCCCGGTTCAACGCTGAACTGTTCATCATAAACCATCGTATGCGCCACGTTAACCCGACTGTTGCATAAATTGCGAGTGCCATGCGAGGATAACACCTTGTTTCATACGCCCTTCCGGTGGTGACGACTCCTGGCGTTGGCGTCACGCCAGGTTTTATCCAACCGCAGGCCCACAAGGAAGGCAAAAGATACAAGGTACAAGATACAAAAGGCCGCTTCCCTTGCATCTTGTACCTATCACATTCCCATATGTGCTGTTCTAGAGGCGGCGGTTGCACCTTCAACCGCCTCCGGGTGGACTTCATGCGCGGGAGAACCCGCCATTTCCGCACTCTCCTGGCCGGCACCTGCTGAAACCGGGGGTTGTCGTACCACCGGGCCAGCCCATCACCTGTAAAGATTGCCCCCTTCTGGGAATCCACCATTGACCGAAAAAAGGTGGCGAACTATAGTTAAGTCATGAGCACACAAGACAAGAATCCCTTGGATATCGAAAAACTCACGGCAAGCGTCGAAGAACTGTTGCAGCTCTGCGAAACCCTGATGGAGGAAAATGAGCGGCTGAGAAAACAGAATCGGCAGTTGTTGAGGGAGAAAAATGCCCTGAACGAAAAGAATCAGCTTTCCCAGTCCAAAATTTCGAGCATGATCACGCGCCTGAAAACCCTCGAAGTCGAGCTATGAGCACCGAAAGCCCCTCACCTGTAACCATCAATATCCTGGACAAGGAATACAGGGTTTCCTGTGCGCCGGGTGAGCGCGACGCCCTGGTGAATTCAGCCAGCTTCCTGAACGGCAAAATGAAGGAAGTGCGTGACACGGGCAAGGTCATCGGCATGGACAGAATCTCCATCATGGCGGCGCTGAACATCACCCACGACCTGCTGAAATATAAAGGGCAGGTGGATAATTTTGAACTACACACAGCGCCCAGGCTGAGGGCATTGCAGCTCAAGATTGATACCATGCTGGACAAGGGCAGACAACTGGAACTCGGCTGACCCGCCCCGCGAAAGCGCGGGACGAATGATTTTCTGATATGGGCATACCCTGTAACGCCCGTTAGTGAACTGGAAAATACTCTTGAGCCTAATAAACTGCCCAGGGGACAGAGTATTGATATTATTGAGCAGGCCCGCGAAGGGCGGGAAGCCTACGATATCATCAATGTTCCCACCTGAACCTCTGGTTCAAGGGCGAAGGTTCACGACGACGAGTATGGGGAATGCCCTCCTCTTTCCTCCCCGGGCCGTGCATGGCCGACCGTAAGGAAATCCGCCGCCGGATGCGCGCCAGGCGCGCCGCCCTGAACCGCGCCCAGCGCCACCAGGCCGCTCTCCTGATATGCCGCCTGTGCGCCACCACCCGGACCTTCCTCAGCAGCCGGCGCATTGCCTGTTATTTTCCCTGTAATGGCGAAGTGGATTTATTACCCCTGGTCGAGCAGGCCTGGGCGATGGGGAAACGCTGCTACCTGCCCGTGCTCAACGGACGATCCCGCAACCGGCTCCTGTTTGCCCCATTCCACAAAGACGATGACCTTTACAAAAACCATCTTGGCATCCCCGAGCCGGCAATTTCCCGGCGCCATTGCCTGACCGCGCGGCAGCTCGACCTAATCCTGACACCGCTGGTCGCTTTTGACGAGGCAGGACATCGCCTGGGCATGGGAGGGGGATACTATGACCGCACCCTGGCGTTTCTCAATCTTCGCCACTGCTGGATCAAACCCCGGGTCTTTGGCGTGGCATACGATTTTCAACGGGTCAGGCACATCGAGCCGGAGCCCTGGGACGTCCCCTTGCACGGCGTCATCACGGAAACCACCATCTATCCATGAGGGCGCACCCATGAAATACTGGCTCATGAAATCCGAACCGGATACTTATTCCATCGACGATCTGGCCGCGCAACCCCGCCGCACCGATCACTGGGACGGCATACGCAACTACCAGGCGCGAAATTTCATGCGCGACGAGATGAAGAAGGGGGATCTGGCCTTTTTCTATCACTCCAACTGCAGTGAACCCGGCATCGCCGGCATCATGGAGATCGTCAGGGACGCCTATCCTGATTTTACATCCTGGGACCCAGGCAGCCCCTATCATGACCCCAAGAGCAGTCCGGACCGGCCCCGCTGGTTCATGGTAGACGTCCGGTTCAAGCGCAAACTGAAAAGAATCATCACCCTGCGCGAGCTGAAACAGCATCCCGAACTCGGTTCCATGAAACTGTTACAGCGGGGCAACCGCCTTTCCATCATGCCTGTCAGTGACAGGGAGTGGCGGTTCATTCTCTCCCTGATGGACTAGCCTCAGTCATTGCAAAACAACGCTCCGGGTACTGATAACCGCGTTTCGGGCACGGTGGAATGCAGCCGGAGCATTCAAAAATGCCTCCTTTCAGGAAAACCTTTCGCGCGCCATGACGGCGCCTCGTGCTCCACGCACGCCGCTCAAGCTCGACGAAACATAACCTCGCCCGGCCCGCATCATCACACCCGCCAATGTTTGGACATTGTCTGACACATGCGTTTCATGCTGTATATATAGCGTGAGCAACATATCATGCAAACCATCCGGTGGACTGCATCACCCGGAAGTTGTTACGCATGACGAAAGAAAACACAGACACGATCTCCATTGAAATCATTCAAGAATAAAAAGCGCCAGTCGATACACAATCTCGAATGTAGAATTTTTTGCGCAAATACTAGCAATATGTGTAAAGATGATTATACTTAATTGCGTTTAACACTCGGAGGATAAACGATGGCCACAAAAAAATCTGTCGCCAAAAAGAAAGTAGCAACGAAAAAGAAAGCCGTAGCCAAGAAAAAAGCAGTAGCCAAGAAAAAAGTTGTTAAGAAAAAAGCCGCAGTCAAAAAGAAAGTCGTAAAGAAGAAAGCTGCCGCCAAGAAGAAAGTCGTAAAGAAGAAAGCCGCAACCAAGAAAAAGGCCGCTGCCAAGAAAAAAGTCGCAAAGAAAAAAGCAGCGCCCAAAAAGAAGGTAGCCAAGAAAAAAGCCGCCGCCAAAAAGAAAACCGCAAAGAAAAAAGCAGCGCCCAAAAAGAAAGTAGCCAAGAAAAAAGCCGCCGCCAAGAAAAAGGCCGCGCCGAAAAAGAAAACCGCCAAGAAAAAGGCGGCTGCCAAGAAGAAGTAAAAGGAACCAGGAATAACAAATCACGCATTCTGATTCTTTTTACCCAGGCAATAAAAAAGGCCCGTTACCACGGGCCTTTTTTTATTGCCCCACCCTGCGAGGCCAAACCTAAGGAACCTCTGATTAATTCTGGACCGGATAGATGGCGAGATGAAATGTTCCGGATCAAGGCGAAAAGCGCAGGCAATAGCATGCTATTGCCAAGATTTTCAACGCAGAGCCGGGACATTTCAGCCGCCAGACGCCGGTTCATGAATTGATCAGAGGTTCCCTAACCTTATGAAATCAAAACGTTATTAACCCGGCAACAATATATGTCGTGTTCAGCGCTTCAGGCCCCCTCAGCCGCCACGCAAGGAGGCGATCACCGGCGCCGTATCGGGACGAACACCCCGCCACAGCCAGAAAGATTCTGCCGCCTGCTCGACCAGCATCCCCAGCCCGTCCATGAGCCGCGACGCGCCTTGCGCCTCGCCCCATTGCAGGAATGGATTGACCTCCAGGCCATACATCATGTCATAGCAGGCCCCGTGAACGGCGAGAATGCCATCAGGCAAAGGCAGGCTTTCTCCATGGAGGCTAGCCGCTGTGCCGTTAATGACAAGATCGAACGTTTCATCACCCAAGGCATCGAAGCCACAACCCTCCATCACCAGGTTTCCACCAAACGCCCGAGCCAGTATTTCGGCCTTTTCGGCGGTGCGGTTGGCAATGACGACCCTGGCAGGCCGCTCAGCGAGCACGGGCCCCAGCACCCCGCGCACCGCGCCGCCCGCCCCCAATATCAACAACCGCCTGCCGGAGATGGCGCAACCGTGGTTGAGGACGATGTCCCGCACCATTCCCACGCCATCCGTGTTGTCGCCCCGTACCAGCCCACTGTCGAGAAAAAGCAGGGTATTGACGGCACCAGCCTGCTCGGCCCGCTCACTGCGCTCCTCGGCATAGGTCCACGCCTCCTGCTTGAATGGCACGGTGACGTTCAGGCCCTTGCCGCCAGCGGCACGGAAATTGCCCACCGCCTGACTGAAACCGCCGGGATCAACCTGAATGGCCTCATAGACGATGCGCTGCCCCGTCTGCCGCGCGAGGGCCTGGTGAATCTGTGGTGACTTGCTGTGGCTGACCGGGTTGCCCATAACCGCATAACGGTCCGGCGGCCCATCGAAATCGAACAATGAATCCATGTCGTGCCCTAGGCTCAATTGTAAAAGATACCCTTGAGGATGAAGAAAAATAGAATGGCGAGGAAACCGCCCGCTGGCAGGGTCACCACCCATGACATGAAAATGGTGCGTATGACACGCATATTCAAGGCCGCGATACCGCGCGCCAGACCCACACCCAACACCGCCCCCACCAGGGTATGGGTAGTGGAAATGGGCAATCCCGTGCCCGACGCCAGCACGACCGTCGTGGCCGCCGCCAGGGTTGCCGCAAAGCCGCGGCTGGGCGTCAGCTCCGTGATGCGCGTGCCGATGGTGGCAATGACCTTGTGCCCATAGGTTATCAGGCCAATGACAATACCCACCCCTCCCAGCACCAGGATCCACAAGGGGAGCGCCGACTTCTGGGTCACCGCGCCATCGTGCTCCACGATGCTGACCACGGCGGCTATGGGACCCACGGCATTGGCCACGTCATTGGATCCGTGGGCAAAGGCCATGGCGCACGCCGTGACCATCATCAACACGGCGAAAACCTTCTCCACATTGGTAAAGTGAAATTCCTGATCGGCCTTGGGATCGATCTTGATGCGGCGGATGTAGACCTGGCTGACACCCGTAATAATGGCGCCGGCCAAGATGGCGAGCAGATAACACTCCAGGGTGCTCAGCTCCAGCCCTACATGCTTGAGGCCCTTGAATACCGTCACCAGGGTAATGACAAAACCCGTCAGAAAAATATAGACCGGCACGAAACGCTTGGCATTGGCGAAGGGATCGCTGGTATCGATGATCAGGCGCTGGACGCTGAGGAAAAGCCCATAGGCGATGGAACCCGCCAGCAATGGCGACACCACCCAGCTCATGACAATGGTGCCCACCTTGTTCCAATGCACGGCCTCCATGCCGATGCCGACGGCGGCAAAGCCAACGATGGCGCCCACGATGGAATGAGTCGTGGAGACGGGCCAGCCGAAATATGAGGCCACCAGCAGCCAGATCCCCGCCGCCAGCAGGGAGGCCAGCATGCCATACACCAGCAGTTCAGGGGTCGCGGCCAGCATATTGGCATCGACCATGCCCTTACGTATAGTCTGGGTCACCTCGCCCCCCGCCAGGAAGGCGCCGGCAAACTCGAAAATGGCGGCAATGATGACCGCCTGTCTGATGGTCAACGCCCCGGATCCCACCGAGGTCCCCATGGCATTGGCCACGTCGTTGGCGCCAATGCCCCATGCCATGAAAAACCCGAAGGCGATCGCCAGAATAATGAAAGTGGTTCCGAAGTCCATTGCCCAGCCCCGCTACTTGGCCAGCATCAGTTGCAGGCGGCTGCCCACCCGCTGGGCGAGATCGGCGACATCGCCGATCCACTGGATGATCTGATAGAGAAACATGACATCCACCGGCGGCAGAGCCTTCTCGATCTCGAACAACATGGAACGTATCTCCACCTGCAGCACATCGGTGTCGTTCTCGATCTTGTTCAACCCCTTGATGAGCCGGGTGACCAGTTTGGCCTCCTGCCCCCTGAATCCCGTCTCCAGTAGCTCGTCGAACTCGTTGATGACCTTCCGGGCCTGAAGGGCGGCATCGACACTGCGCCTGACATATTTCATCATTTTCTTAGTGAGCGGCTTTGGAATGGTCATTCTGCGCCCCAGCATCAGGCCGGCGATATCCTTGGCCTTGTTGGCCATGTAATCCTGCATGGCGATGACCTCCAGCAAATCGCGGCGGTCCACTGGCAGGAACATCCCCTTGGGCAACTGCAACCTCAATTCCCGCTTCAGTTCGTCAGCCTCGTTTTCCAAAGTCACGATGGACTCCTGGAGCGCCTGCATCTGCCCGTGATCCTGCTGGATCACGGCCTCGAAAAAGGGCACGAGTTGGGAAACGCAGGCTGAGGCACGCTCCATGTGCTGTTGCAGGGGACCGACAGGTGAGCGGCCAAACATGCGAAACAGGTAATCAGACATACGGTGATCCTCTCAAAAGAATTCTGTCGTCGGAAACGAGGGTCAGGGGGGCGCGTTTTTTACCACGAAGGACACAAAGACTTTATTTTCATGGCAAAAAAGCCACTTGCTTGAAAGTATTGCCTTTAGATTAGACACCTGACAAATGCTTCACAAGCAAATCCAGCACAACCTTCGTGATCTCCGTATCCTTCGAGGCAAAAAGAAAAATGATGGATGGGCCTACCCCTGCCGCAGCCACGCAGCCACGTCCCTGGCGTAGTAGGTCAGTATGGCATCGGCCCCGGCGCGCTTGATGGACAGCAGGGACTCCAGCACCACGGCCCGCTCATCCAGCCAGCCATTGTCACTGGCGGCCTTCAACATGGCGTATTCGCCACTGACCTGATAAACAAAGGTGGGTACGCCGAACTGGTCCTTGAGGCGGCGCACGATATCCAGATAGGGCATGCCCGGCTTGACCATGACCATGTCCGCCCCCTCCTCCAGGTCGAGCCCCACTTCCCACAGGGCCTCGTCGGAGTTGGCCGGATCCATCTGATAAGTGTACTTGTTGCCGGCGCCCAGGTTGGCCGCCGACCCGACGGCATCCCTGAAAGGCCCATAGAAACTGGAGGCATACTTGGCGGAATAGGCCAGGATGCGGGTATGGATGTGCCCCGCCGCTTCCAGGGCCGTGCGGATGGCGCCCACCCGTCCATCCATCATGTCCGAGGGGGCCACGATATCGGCACCGGCGGCGGCATGAGAGAGGGCCTGTTTCACCAGCACCTCGACGGTTTCGTCGTTGAGGACATATCCCTCTTCGTCGATGAGCCCATCCTGTCCATGGGTGGTGAAAGGATCCAGGGCCACATCGGTGATGATGCCCAGGTGGGGATATTCCTTTTTCAGCGCCATGACGGCACGCTGGGCCAGCCCTTCTGGATTATAGGCCTCGCGGGCATCCTCGCTCTTGAAGGCCGCGGGCGTGACCGGGAACAAGGCAACGGCAGGAATCCCAAGCTCAACCACCCGCGCTGCCTCCTCCAGCAGCATATCGATGCTGAGGCGCTCCACCCCCGGCATGGAAGACACCGCCTCGCGCTGCCCCGCGCCCTCCAGAACGAATACAGGCCAGATCAGGTCATCCACGCACAGCGCCGTCTCCCGCATGAGGCGCCTACTGAAATCGTCACGGCGCATTCTGCGCATCCTGCGCGCGGGGAACATTCCGCTCTTGATGTCTTTTGTGGACACGTCAGCTTCCTCTCCACTGGGCGGCCGCCAAGCCGGTTGATGTGTGCATCAGCCCTGAATCCGCGGGTTCAGGTCAGCGTTTCCTGGCCACTTTCTTGCGGGTGGCTTTCGCCGCGGTCTTCTTCTTCGCCGCGGGCTTTTTCTTTACAGCCTTCTTTTTAACCGCCGTCTTTTGCTTTACGGTTTTCTTTTTCGCCGTGACCTTCTTTTTGACCGCGGCCTTCTTTGTTGCGGCCTTCTTTTTTTTGACGCCCGCCTTCTTCACCGCTTTTTTCTTCGCCGCCGCCTTTTTCTTGGCAGTGGTTTTTCTAGACGTGACCTTTTTCTTGGCCGGCGCTTTTTTCTTCACCACGGCTTTCTTTTTCACTGTGGCCTTCTTTTTTGTAGTAGCCTTCTTGGCTGCGGGCTTTTTCTTGACCGCTTTAGTGGTTTTTTTCTTTGCGGCAGCCTTCTTTTTGACGACTTTTTTCTTTGTGTCCGCCTTTTTCTGTGTAGCGGCCTTTGGCTTGGCGCTTACCGCCGCCTTCCTGGCGGCAGTCTTTTTCCCGGAAGGCACGGAATCCGCCGCTTTCTCGGTTCCTTCCTGCGCCATCGCCCAGTCGATGACCTTGACAATGGCCTTGAAAATATCCTGGATCTCTCCCACGCCCTGCACGGTCTTGAGCAGGCCCTGGGTGCGATAATAATCGACAAGCGGCGTCGTCTGATGCTCGTAGACCCTGAGGCGGTTGCTGATGGTTTCCTCGTTGTCATCGGCGCGATGGCGCAGATTGCCGCCACATTTGTCGCAACGGTCTTCCAGCTTGGGCGGGGAGGTATAGATGTTGTACATCTGCCCGCAGGACTCGCAGGTGCGGCGCCCGGTGATGCGCTGCATCAGCACATCCAGATCGATATCGATGAGCAGCGCCATATCCAGTGGCTTGCCCAGCTTGGCCAGGGTGTCATCCAGGGCGCGCGCCTGCGCCAGATTGCGCGGAAAGCCGTCCAGGATGAAGCCGTCCCGCGTATCGTCCTCTTCCAGGCGCTCGCGTATCATGCCCAGCACGATTTCATCGGAAACCAGCCGCCCGGCGTCCATGGCCGCCCTGGCCTGCAGGCCCAGGGGCGTGCCCGCCTTGACCGCCGCGCGCAGCAGATCTCCCGTTGAAATCTGCGGTACATGGTACTTGCTGGCCATCAGTTTGCCCTGCGTTCCCTTCCCCGACCCCGGCGCTCCCAGCAGCACAATTCTCATTTGCCTTTACCCCGCTTTTCTCTGTACCTGAGCCTTTATTATTCGCCTTGAAAAACAGGCTGTTATATTTTATCTACCACATTGGGCGCGTAACAGGGTAACCATGCAGCGGACAGTTTGCAACCGTGACGCCCCTTTGTCCCTCCCTTACCATCCGTCTAGCCATCCAATTCTCCACGCGACCATCCCGACTCCTGGCGGAAAATGCGGGCTAGGAGGCTGTCGGACTTAGGTGATCGTAGCGAGGCGAGTGGGAAATGGGCTCATTTCACGCCGCCGCAGTAGATTCATCCTAAGTCCGACAGCCTCCTAGCGCGGCTTCAATTTCATTCCCAGCCGAGTATTGTATGCTTATACCGTTTTTTTGACGGGATGAAAAGCTCGCTTGCGTGCGTGTTGCCCGTGGGCCATGCTATCTATTTTGCGCGAGAGCAAAACTGCAGCCATCACCGGAGGGAGAGAACAATGACTAAAAAGAAAAATGCCTTTTATGCCCAGTCTGGAGGCGTCACCGCCGTCATCAACGCCACCGCCTGCGGAGTGATCGAGACGGCGCGTGGCCACAAGGACAAAATCGGCAAGGTGTACGCGGGCCGTAACGGAATCATTGGCGCCCTGACCGAGGATCTCATCGATACCAGCCGAGAATCCGCCAGCGCCATTGCCGCCTTGCGCCACACTCCGTCCGGAGCCTTCGGTTCCTGCCGCTACAAACTCAAGGGCCTGGAGGAGAACCGGCGCGAATACGAGCGCCTCATTGCCGTCTTCGAGGCTCATAATATCGGCTACTTCTTCTATAACGGCGGGGGAGACTCGGCCGACACCTGCCTCAAGGTTTCCCAGCTTTCCGAGCGCATGGGCTATCCCATCCAGGCCATCCATGTTCCCAAGACCGTGGACAATGACCTGCCCATCACCGACAACTGCCCCGGCTTCGGCTCGGTGGCCAAATACATCGCGATCTCCACTCTGGAGGCCAGCTTCGACGTCGCCTCCATGGCCAAGACCTCCACCAAGGTGTTCGTGCTCGAGGTCATGGGCCGCCACGCCGGCTGGATCGCCGCTGCCGGCGGCATGGCCTCCACCGAAAAGGACGAACTTCCCATCGTCATCCTCTTTCCCGAGGTGACATTCAACAAGAAACGTTTTCTGGACAAAGTGAAGACCATGGTCAAGGAATTTGGCTATTGTTCGGTGGTGGTCTCCGAGGGCGTGCGCGACCGCAGTGGCAAATTTCTCGCCGACCAGGGGCTGCGGGACGCCTTCGGGCACGCGCAGTTGGGAGGGGTGGCGCCCGTGGTGGCCAACATCATCAAGGAAGGCCTGGGATACAAGTATCACTGGGGGGTCGCCGATTACCTGCAGCGCGCCGCGCGCCATATCGCCTCCAAAACGGACGTGGAGCAGGCATACGCCATGGGCAGGGCGGCGGTGCAATTCGCCCTGCAAGGCCACAACTCGGTGATGCCCACCATCGTGCGCGCCTCCAACAAGCCCTACCGCTGGAAAGTGGGCATGGCGCCTCTCAAGAAGGTGGCCAACGTGGAAAAGATGATGCCCAAGAGCTTCATCAGCCGCGACGGCTTCGGCATCACCAAGAAGTGCCGCGATTATCTCGCCCCGTTGATGCGCGGGGAAGACTACCCACCCTACAAGGATGGACTGCCGCGCTATGTCCGCCTGAAAAACGTGGCAGTCAGGAAGAAACTGAACCAGGACTTCAAGATCTGATCGCGCCGGCGCGGGTCCGGGGAGACGCCCCGGACCCGCCTCCATCCCGGCCTAACCACCCAGCAGCGGAGCGATCACCAGGCTGACGATCGCCAGCACATTGATCAGGATGTTCATGGAAGGCCCGGAGGTATCCTTGAAGGGATCACCGACGGTGTCACCCACCACGGCGGCCTTGTGGACATCGGAACCCTTGCCGCCGAGGTTGCCTTTCTCCACATATTTCTTGGCATTGTCCCAGGCGCCTCCGGCATTGGCCATGGTCAGGGCCAGGAGCACGCCGGCCACCAGGGCGCCACCCAGCATCCCGCCCAGGGCCTGGGGACCGATGCCGAATCCCACCACCACGGGCGCCGATACCGCCAGGACGCCCGGCAGGATCATCTTTTTCAACGCGGCCTGAGTGGCGATATCCACGCAGCGCTCGTTGTCTGGCTTGGCCGTCCCCTCCAGCAACCCCGGGATCTCGCGGAACTGGCGGCGGATCTCCTTGATCATGTCGAAAGCCGCGTCACCCACCGCCGTCATGGTCAGAGCTGCCACCAGGAAGGGGAAAATGCCTCCCAAAAACATGCCCATCAGGACATGGGGATTACCCAGCTCCAGGCTGAAGTTTTCCACATGCAAAGAGACTTCCTGCACATAGGCGGTAATGATGGCCAACGCCGCCAGGGCCGCGGCCCCGATGGCGAAGCCCTTGCCGATAGCGGCAGTGGTATTGCCCAGTTCGTCCAGAGAATCGGTGATCTTGCGGGTATCCTCGCCCAGTTCAGCCATTTCGGCGATCCCGCCTGCGTTGTCCGCCACGGGACCATAGGCATCGATGGCCATGGTGATACCCACCGTGGCCAGCATGCCTACCGCCGCAATACCCACGCCATAGAGGCCGCATAGTTCACTGGAAACATAGATGATTCCCGCGAGGGTCAACAGAGGCACCACAACGGATTGCATGCCCGTGGCCAGGCCGGTGATCATCACCGTGGCCGGCCCGGTCTCCCCCGCCTTGGCGATGTGACGCACGGGGGCGGCGGCCGTGTAGTATTCCGTCACCAGACCGATGATGATGCCGCCCAAGGAGCCCACCAGCACCGCGCCCCAGGCGGAACCGTGCACGCCCACCATTTTGATGATGAGGTAGGCCAGCAGGATGAAGGCTACCGAGGCCCCGATGGTGCCGATGCGCAGGGCCACGTCCGCCGCCTTGTTGGAAAACTTTTTCACCATGGCGACGCCGAGCACGGAACAGATCAGGCCACCCGAGGCCAGCGCCAAAGGCAGGAACATCAGGTCGGCGCGCTCACCCAGGTTGGCGAGTTGCGCCAGGGACATGGTGGAGGCCATGGCAATGGTGGCGATCATGGCGCCGCAATAGGACTCGAAAATATCCGATCCCATGCCGGCCACATCGCCCACGTTGTCACCCACGTTGTCGGCGATCACACCCGGATTGCGGGGATCGTCCTCCGGAATGCCGGCCTCCACCTTGCCCACCAGGTCGGCGCCCACGTCGGCGCTCTTGGTGTAGATGCCGCCGCCCACACGGGAGAACAAGGCGACGCTGGAGGCGCCCATGCCGAACCCATGGATCTTGGCCGCCGTCTCCGGGTCACCGCCAAAGAAGAGATAGAGGATCCCCAGCCCGAAAAGGCCGATGGACGCCACCACCAGGCCCATGATGGAACCGCCGAAAAAGGCGACGGTGAGGGCATCGGATGCCCCCTTGGTGTGGGCCGCCTCGGTGGTGCGCACATTGGCCTGAGTTGCCGTGTACATGCCGATGTACCCGGCCGTCGCCGAACTCAGAGCGCCGACGAGAAAGGCAAAGGTCGTCCCGATCCCCAGGGAGAACAACAGCAAGACAGCAACCACCGCGACGAAAATACCCAGCATCCTGTATTCACGGCGTATGAAGACCATGGCCCCCTGGTGGATGGCATCGGCGATCTCCGTTATCTTTCCCGAGCCGGCGGGATATTCCTTGACCAGTAGATAGATTCGATAGGCTATATACAAGCCTGCGGCGCCGAATAGCGGCGGCAACAAATGAGAAAAGCTCATGTCTCCCCCTGTCAGGTCACTGATATTATTGTCGTTGGAAGATCTTGACTACATTGGTAGCTTACTGTTCTTGTTGTAAATATTCTGTCCTGGCGGTCGTCTGGCGGGACATGGAAACATCCCCGGAATGACTGTCTCCGCGCGCTGCGCGCAAGCCACATGAAAGAATAGACAAATCACTTACGCAAATCAATGGCGGGGAACACGCATCGGATTTATCATACCGGCGAAGTACGGGTATAATGCGCGCTCACAAAATTGATGTAACGCTCAGGAGCCAAGCCATGAATCTGGACAGGGTCAACCCCGGTCAAAATGTTCCCAATGAAATCAACGTCATCATCGAGATCCCTTCTCATAGCGACCCCGTCAAATACGAGGTGGACAAGGAAAGCGGCGCCATGTTCGTGGACCGCTTCATGGCCACGGCCATGTTCTACCCCTGCAATTACGGCTATGTGCCCCACAGCCTCTCGGAGGATGGCGATCCGGTGGACGTTCTCGTGGTCACGCCCGTCCCGCTCATCAGCGGCTCGGTGATCACCTGCCGCCCGGTGGACATGCTGGAAATGACCGACGAATCCGGCGTGGACGCCAAGATTCTTGCCGTACCCACCGACAAGCTCAGCAGTATATATAGTCACGTTCATTCCGGACAGGACCTGCCCCCCAACCTGCTGGCGCAACTGACCCATTTTTTTGAGCATTACAAGGATCTGGAGCCCAACAAATGGGTGCGCATCGAGGGCTGGACAGGACCCGACAAGGCCAGGCAGGAAATCGTGGACAGCATCAGGCGTTACGACGATTCACCCGAGAAACCGTGTTTTTGAACCGGATCCACAAACAGAGAAGGCCGCAACCTTGAATCAAGGGCGGTCACGCCGCCAGGAAATCTGACTCCGACTCCCATGCCGCCGTGGCTCATCATACCCACCAGCACACCGCCTCCGCCGACCGAACACTGATCACGGGACTCGCCGTTACCCTCTCCTATGCCCTCATCGAGGCGCTGGGCGGCTGGTGGTCGGGCTCCCTGGCTTTGCTGGGCGACGCCGGGCACATGCTCACCGACGCAACGGCCCTGGGTCTGGCGGCCTTCGCCGCCTGGGTATCGCGTCAGCCGCCCTCCAGCCGCCACTCCTATGGCCTGGTGCGCGCCGAGGTCGTGGCCGCCATGGTCAATGGCCTGTTCATGCTAATCATCGTGGCAAGCATCGCCTACCACGCCATCGAGCGCCTGCGCCACCCCCACGAAGTGGCCGGTGGCGCGGTGATGATCATCGCCTTCATCGGCCTGCTGGTGAATCTCTATGTGGCAAAGATTCTCCATGGTGGCGAACAGACCCTCAACACACGCGCGGCATTGCTGCATGTGCTGGGCGACCTGCTGGGCTCGGTCGCGGCCCTCCTGGCCGGCGCGGTGATTTATTTCACGGGCTGGACGCCGATCGATCCCCTGCTTTCCCTGCTCATCTGCGCCCTCATCCTGTGGTCCAGCGTGCGCTTGCTGCGCGATGTCCTGCACGTCATCATGGAAGGCGTGCCCCCCTACCTCGACCTGCCCGAGGTGGGCCGCGCCATGGCAGGAGTTAGAGGCGTCAATTCAATACACGACCTGCACATATGGACCTTGTCCTCGGGTTTGGTGGCCCTGTCGGCCCATGTGGTGATCGAGGATCTGAGCCATTGGGAAGACACCCTGGCGCGCTTGAAGGAACTGCTGAAATCCCGTTACGCCATTGAACATGTCACCCTGCAGCCGGAAACACCCTCACCCCATCCGGTGCCCATCGAGCTGAATCTGAAATAGCAAAATCTCCCCACCTTCATCGTGATTTTTGCTACCATGTGATGCCATTCGGCGGCAGTAAAACCCAATCAGATGGCGCCTCTTCGAGCCGCGGCGCCATGCGTTAAGGAGCACAATACCCATGTCACAACTCGTCAAACCTCACGGCAGCAATGAACTCAAGCCCCTCCTGCTGGAGGGTGAAGCCCTGACTGAAGAACAGAACCGCGCCCAGAGCCTGCCCAGCATCCGCATCAGCTCCCGCGAGGTGGGCGACCTGATCATGATGGGCATCGGCGGCTTCACGCCCCTGGAAGGCTTCATGACCCACAGCGACTGGCAGGGCGTATGCGACGGCTACAAGATGGCCAATGGCCTGTTCTGGCCCATTCCCATCACCCTGTCCACGGACCGCGCTACCGCGGAGGACATCAAGACCGGCTCGGAAATCGCCCTGGTCAACGGTGAGACGGACGAAATCATGGCCACCATGCAGGTGACGGAGAAATACGAGATCGACAAGGCCCATGAGTGCATGACCGTCTACAAGACCACGGACATCGCCCACCCTGGCGTAAAAATGGTGATGGAGCAAGGCGATATCAATCTGGCCGGCCCCGTCAAGGTGCTCTCCCAGGGGGATTTCGCCAGCCGTTTCCCCGACATCTACATGACCCCGGCCCAGACCCGCGCCCTGTTCGAGAAAAAGGGCTGGTCCACCGTCGCGGCCTTCCAGACCCGCAACCCCATGCACCGCTCCCACGAATACCTGACCAAGATCGCCATCGAGATCTGCGACGGAGTGCTGATCCATTCCCTGCTCGGCAAACTCAAGCCGGGCGACATTCCCGCCGAGGTGCGCAGCGCGGCCATCGACGCCCTGGTCAACGAATATTTCGTGGAAAATACCGTGGTGCATGCCGGCTATCCCCTGGACATGCGCTATGCCGGCCCCCGCGAGGCCCTGCTGCACGCCCTGTTCCGCCAGAACTACGGGTGCTCCCATCTGCTGGTCGGCAGGGACCATGCGGGCGTGGGCGACTATTACGGCCCCTTTGATGCCCATCATATCTTCGACGAAATCCCGGCGGACGCCCTGCTGACCAAGCCCCTGAAGATCGACTGGACCTTCTGGTGCTACAAATGCAACGGCATGGCCTCCATGCGCACCTGCCCCCACGAAGGCGGCGACCGCCTGCTCCTCTCAGGCACCAAATTACGCAAGGCCCTCTCCGAGGATGAGGAGGTACCCGCCGAGTTCAGCCGCCCCGAGGTACTGGCCATCCTGCGGGAATATTACGCCGGCATTGCCAAGAACGAGCGGGTGGAAGTAGAACTCAAGGGTCACTCCGCCAAATAAGCATCCGGCCCGGCCATGCCCGGGCCGATACCCCCCCACGTTCTGACCAGGGCGCCGGAAGCGCCCTGACAGGCGTTTTTCCATCACGAAATGTCAGAAAATTCTGGCATGAACCATGCACCACAATATGTTGTGGTCAGGGGTTTCCACGCCCCTATCTCAAAGCCTGATCAAAAACCTCTGGGTTCGACCGTTCCCCAACCCAAAAATAGCTATTAACATGATGAAAATAAAGCATAAATTTTAGGCCGGCAAGACTGCGGCCCGGACTTGAAAAAAGCGTTGACAGGTTCCACCATTTGCAAGAGAATCAGATTTCCAAACACAATATATTGTGTTTCCTGCCAGGGTTCGTGACATGAACAGCGCGCGGGCCGCGCACGGCGCCGCAACTACGGAACGCATCAAATAACTGAATTCGATTCATGGAGTTAACAACAATATGGAATCCGCACACCTGCGCATCATTTCCGACAACGCCCCCAATATCAAGCTGCAACCGGCCTCCCTCGACATCTGGGACAAGAAATACCGCCTCAAGAGCAAGGACGGCGTCTGCATCGACGAAACCATAGACGACACCTACAAGCGCGTGGCCCGCGCCCTGGCGGACGTGGAGACCTCCCTGGACGCCCGCGAGAAATGGTACGAGGCCTTCCTGTGGGCCCTGCGCCATGGCGCCATCCCCGCCGGCCGCATCACCTCCAATGCCGGCGCCCTGGAACACAAGCCCGCCACCTCCACCATCAACTGCACCGTCTCCGGCACCATCAAGGACTCCATGGACGGGATCCTGGAGAAGGTCCACGAGGCCGGCCTGACCCTCAAGGCGGGCTGCGGCATCGGCTACGAATTCTCCACCCTGCGCCCCAAGGGCGGCTACGTCTCCGGCGCCGGCGCCTACACCTCCGGCCCCATGTCCTTCATGGACATCTACGACAAGATGTGTTTCACCGTCTCCTCCGCCGGCGGGCGGCGCGGCGCCCAGATGGGCACCTTCGACATCGGCCACCCCGATGTGCTGGACTTCATCAAGGCCAAGCGCGAGGACGGCCGCCTGCGCCAGTTCAACCTCTCCCTGCTCATCACGGAAGAGTTCATGGATGCCGTGAAGAACGACCGGCAATGGCCGCTGGCCTTTCCCATCACCCCCACGGAGGCCTACAACGAGTCCCTCGACCTCGACGACCCGGACAAGGTGGTCTGGCGCGACTGGCCCACCAAGAGCGACTACATCACCAACGAGCAAGGGCTGGTGGCCTGCAAGATCAGCAGGAAAATCCGTGCGCGCCGCCTGTGGGATGTCATCATGTCCTCCACCTACGACTACGCGGAACCCGGCTTCATCCTCATCGACAAGGTCAACGAGATGAACAACAACTGGTTCTGCGAGAACATCCGCGCCACCAATCCCTGCGTCACGGCGGAAACCTGGGTACAGACGGCGCAAGGCCCCCGCCAGGTCCGCGACCTGGTGGGGCGGCCATTCCACGCCATCGTCGATGGCCAGGCCCATGCCTCCACACGGGAAGGGTTCTTCAGGACCGCCACCAAGCCCGTGGTCAGGCTCATGACCAGCGAGGGCTATCACCTGCGCCTGACCGCGGATCATCGCGTGCGCCGGGTCACCCGCTTCACCCGTTATGCCACCGACACCGAATGGTGCGAGGCTGGCAAATTGCGCGCGGGCGACCGCGTGCTGCTCAACGATCACCGCGCGGCGCAGGGCTGGGAAGGCCCCTACAACAGGGAGCAGGGCTATCTGCTCGGCCTTCTGCTGGGAGACGGCACCCTGAAAACCGACAAGGCCGTCCTCTCCGTCTGGACATCCGCCCTGGCCGCCAACGGCGCGGAGGCCCCGCTGCCCCAAGGAATCCGCGCCGTCATGGACGCCGCCCTGCAGGCCGCCCGCGCCCTGCCCCATCGCGGCGATTTTCAGGGCTGGCAGGCTATCGCTGGGCGCAACGAATACCGCCTCTCCACCGCGGCCCTGAAGCGGCTGGCGGAAGAGGCGGGCATGACGCCCGGCAACAAGGCCGTCACCCCCATCATGGAGCGCGCCTCCAGTGAATTCTACCGGGGCTTCCTGCGCGGCCTGTTCGACGCGGATGGTTCCGTCCAGGGCAGCCACGAGAAGGGCGGCAGCGTGCGCCTCGCCCAATCGGACCTGGCCTGCCTGGAGGCCGTGCAGCGCATGCTGCTGCGCCTGGGCATCGCCTCCCGCCTCTACCGCTTCCGGCGCAAGGCGGGCAGCCGCCTGCTGCCGGACGGCAAGGGCGGCGAGGCATCCTATGCCGTCCGGGACCAGCACGAGCTGGTCATCAGCAACGAGAACCTGCTGCGCTTCCATGAGAGGGTGGGCTTTGCCGACGTGGACAAGCAGGAACGCCTGGAACGGCACCTGTCCCGCTACAGGCGCAAACTCAACCGCGAGCGATTCGTGGCGCGCGTGGAGGCCATCGAGCCCGACGGCGTGGAGGACGTGTACGATGTGCAGATCCCCGGCATCAACACCTTCGACGCCAACGGTCTCCATGCCCACAATTGCGGGGAACAACCCCTGCCCCCTTACGGCTCCTGCCTGCTGGGCTCCGTCAACCTCACCAAGTTCGTCCGGGCGCCCTTCACCGACAAGGCGCAGTTCGACTGGGAGGAATACCGCAAGGTGGTCGCCATTTTCACGCGCATGCTCGACAACGTGGTGGAAATCAACGGCCTGCCCCTGCCCCAGCAGCGCGAGGAGATCATGAGCAAGCGCCGCCACGGCATGGGCTATCTGGGACTGGGCTCCACCTTGACCATGCTGCGCATGAAATACGGCGACCAGGATTCACTGGAATTCACCGAGCGGGTCACCCGTGAAATGGCCCTCACGGGCTGGCATACGGCCCTGGAACTCGCCCGCGAGAAAGGCTGCGCCCCCATCCTGGAGCAGGACTTCACCGTCACGGATGAAATGCTGCGCAAGCGTCCGGAAATGGCCCGTGACGGTTACAAGCCCGGCGACATCGTCAAGGGCAAGGTGCTGCACGCGCGCTACAGCCGCTACATGCAAAAGATCGCCGCCGTCGAGCCGGAACTGGTGGAAAACCTTGCAGCGGAAGGGGCGCGCTTCACCCATCACACCTCCATCGCGCCCACGGGCACCATCTCCCTGTCCCTGGCCAACAACGCCAGCAACGGCATCGAGCCCAGCTTCGCCCATCACTACTCGCGCAACGTGATCCGCGAGGGCAAGAAGACCAAGGAGAAGGTGGACGTCTATTCCTTCGAACTGCTGGCCTACCGGCAGCTGGTCAACCAGGACGCCATGCCCGATACCGGGGAGGGTGAAAACAGGCTGCCCGAGTATTTCATCGCCGCGGACGACATCCATCCCAGGCAACACGTGGACGTTCAGGCGGCGGCCCAGTTGTGGGTGGACTCGTCCATCTCCAAAACGGCCAACGTGCCCAGCGACTATCCCTATGAGGACTTCAAGGATATCTACCTCTACGCCTACGAGAAGGGCCTGAAGGGCTGCACCACCTTCCGCTTCAACCCGGAGGCCTTCCAGGGCGTGCTGGTCAAGGAGCAGGACCTGGAAAACACGATCTACCGTTTCGTCCTGGAAGACGGCACCGTCGTCGAGGCCAGGGGCAACGAGGAAATCGAGTACGACGGCGAGATACACACCGCCGCCAACCTCTACGACGCTCTCAAGGAAGGGTATTACGGAAAACACTGAACACGCCAGGGAAGCGCGTCCCGGCATTACCAAGGAGCAAGAACATGGCCATCAAGATAGACAAAAAAATCGTCGACTACGAAGTCGCCAGCAAGAGCGAAGACAAGACTGCGGACACGGCTCAACCCCAGGCCGGCGACCCGTCCAACATCATCCAGATGCACGAAAAACTCGAGCGGCCCGACATGCTGCTGGGCTCCACCTACAAGGTCAAGACGCCCCTCAGCGAACACGCCCTCTACGTCACCATCAACGACGTCATCCTCAACGAGGGCACCGAACACGAACTGCGGCGCCCCTTCGAGATCTTCATCAACTCCAAGAACATGGACCACTTCCAGTGGATCGTCGCCCTCACCCGCATCATCTCCGCCGTATTCAGGAAGGGCGGCGACATCACCTTCCTGGTGGAGGAACTGCGTTCCGTGTTCGATCCCCGTGGCGGCTACTTCAAGAAAGGCGGCAAGTTCATGCCCTCCCTGGTGGCCGAGATCGGCGACGTCATCGAGCACCACCTTAAATCCATCGGCATGCTCAACAGTGAAAACCTCGACAACCACCAGAAGGCATTCATCGCCCAGAAACGCGAGGAATACAGTGCCTCCCAGGACGAGCAGAACAACCAGAACGACAACGCCTTCCCCGCGGGCGCCCAGCTCTGCAACAAGTGCAACACCAAGGCCATGATCCAGATGGACGGCTGCCTGACCTGCCTCAATTGCGGCGAGTCTAAATGCGGCTGACACCACAACACTTTAACAACTTCAGAACATCTGTGGATGACACCCTAAGCTGCAAGTTTTGACACTATAAGATGCAACAACACTACCGTATATGCTGCCCTTGGCGATCACTATCCGCTGCGCCAAGGGTGATATCATTTGCTCAGCACCGCCCTGGCCTTGATATCCTTTCTCAATCTCATGATGTCATGCTGTGGCACTTCATAGTTCTCAAAAACTTGCTCCCACCGTAATACCGCATTCACAACCTCATCAATCACCACCAAAGCCCGCCTGGATTGCAAGTTATATTGCTTGGCAATCTGTAGCAGCTCGTCTTTCGACGGCGGGGATGCCGTCAGCCCAAAGCGCAGGACGTGTTCACGGTTCTGGGCCAGATTGGGCACCAGATCATACGCGGGGGTCAGCTGATAACCCTGCTCATCATGCATCATCGAGAAGTTCTTCAAATGATCGTCGGTATTACCAATCAGGGCATTAAAGACCATGCGGCGGTAGAGCTCGTGCAAGTCATCTCCAGGGTAAGCAGAAAAGCGCCGTAGCACATTCGCCATGTCCTCATAACCCAGCACATAATAATCATCGGCCTGTAGTAACGACTGCATACTGATGACATGGCGCCTCCCCTCCCCTGTCACATCAAAGCGTTTGGACAGGAGCACCTTGCGCTCACCACAGGGGTAACAGCTAAACTCAGGCACCGTGATACCGGCATCACGGGCCAATTGCAGGGTCGCGGCTTCGAGTGACACCACGTCATATTGATCTTTTACGCTGGGAAATTTGGCAATCCAGTCAACACCCGCATCATGGATCAGGGCCTTGGGCCGGGCACCCCCCGGTGAACTGCCGGCCTCGAATAATCGGGCAAGTGCTTCATCTTCAAGCGCTTCTCCGGCTTCGAAGGCCTGCGCCGCATTCAGTAAACCGGTTAATGAATGCAGCGGCGCCTCTTGTGTTCGCGGCTCGACCGATTCTCTGGCAAAACTCAAGGCCCCTAAACCCTGCCCCAGGTAGGCCAGTAAATCAGGCACTCGCTGTTCCTGGCGGGGCAGACGATATTGGCGCACCAGTAGGCGCCGCCCCCAATCATCCGGCAGGGCATCTTCAAAGACGCCGTGCACCCCCGCCTTGGGCCGGTTTGCTGCAAAGATATCCTGGGCCAAAGGCAATGCGTGGGGATCAAGCGGAAACGCGTCAGGCCTGTCCAGATACGTCTGCGCATAGCGAAACTCGCCATGAATGGAGCCCCGGCGCCCCTCAGGATCGGCGGCGATCAACTCGCCCGCCAGACAGGTTTCGCCATGAGGCAGGGTCAGGAAGACATTCAGGCGGATCATTTTCTCGCCCGCCCGACCCGTTGACGCCGTGGTTGTTGTGTCTGCTCGAATTGCTCAAACAAACTGCGTGTTTCCTTGAAGAGCTGCTCCCATTCGTCCTCGCGGTTCAAGAGACTTGATGCCCTCACCCACAAACCGATTGGTGTGGAAGGATGACCCTTTTCCATCTTGGCATAGGTCTGACGAGAAACCCCCATCCTTTCAGCAAAAATGGCCTGGGATTCATTGTGCTGGATTCTTAATTGCCGAAGTCTGCGTCCCAGCGACTGGCAAATATCCGCTTGTTGATCATAGACAGTGCTCACAAGATAATAATGTACTCGATAATCCACATTATATCTACTAAAAACGGTTAATGTTAGCTATATATGACATTATATAGCATTTGAGCCGGATCTGCTCTATGCGCAGATGGACTGGTGAATCAGCCGGGATAGCCTGAGCGCCCGCTTGTACGCAGCCATATATGCCAATCCACCTTGCCACGTAGCAAGCGTAGCGGAATTCCAGAGATGGCAGCCTACCCCAGCCGTGGCTGCCTGGATATTAGTGGCAATATTTCCAACGTAAAAATATTATTTCTTTAATATTCAACAGAATAGTTAAATGGTTGCCAATTGGCCTGCCCTACTATCCATCTGTTTCAAAAGATGGATTTTGACTCGGGCGGGGGTACCGGAACGGTTACCATTTCCGGCAGCTCTACAGCCACGTGGGGCCGCTGACGCTGCTTCCGCCGCAGTTCCGGGACGGGACGTTCTCGACGGAGATTTTCCAGCGCTATCAGCGCTCCGAGCAGGCCCTGGTCTGGCGTTGCCGGAGAAGTATCGGCGACGCCTGAAGTCGACCAACATGCAGGAGCGTCTGATCCAGGAGATACGGCGTCGGGAGCGGGTGATCCGGATCTTCCCCAACGAGGAATCCGCGCACCGTCTCATCAGTGCGTTGCTGGCCGAGATTCACGAGGAGTGGTAAAGTCGGCGCTATCTGGACATGAGTGATTTTCACGAGTGGTGGGCAACCCAACAGCTTGCAGACCAGAAGGAAGGAAGTGTGGTTAATCTTGACCACTGAACCCGGAGCAACACCGATCCCGCGGAGAAGAATATACAGCAAAATTGGGACTTGACCGCCCGATACTCAGGGAGCATGGATTCACCAACATTCTTCTTCCCGGCAGGGCAAAGAGCATGCTATGACGGTGAGGAGAGTTTTGCTATCATCGAAGCGGGGAAACAGGCAATCCGGAATCGCAGTAACAGGGGGGAGTCATGGCGCTCAATATCAAACCAGAAATCGGCAGCTGGTATATGAATGTGACAGGGCAGCTCATCAAGGTATGGGCCGTGGCATATACCGGTAAGCACTTGACTAGCATTGTAATTGAGTATCTGAATGGCGACCGGCGCATTATTTCAGGCGAGGACTGGAAACGGCTCGATCTCGAAGCACATCTCTACCAGTCGACGCGCAGGCGCAACGGGGAACATTTGCGTCACTGAAGCGATAGATGCTGGATCGGGTGCGATTCAAACTGATGTGTTCTCCAATCATGCCGCTTGCGGCAACTCATTGTCCCAATAGCTGCTCCACTGTTTATTGGCCCGATTGAGACGTAATGCCAACATGTGCTCGGCATTCTCTATACGCCACCAAGCACCGGGGCGC
>WGFB01000010.1 GCA_015492435.1 Gammaproteobacteria bacterium
AACCCGGCAACAATATATATCATGTTCAGCGCTTCAGGCCCGTGCGGGATCAAGGCGCGGCCCGCGGGGAATGGCGAGCCCTTGCCAAGGGGCGCAACGCTGAGCCCGTGCGGGCCTGAAGCGCCTAACCAATTGATTTGAAAAGGCAGGCCGCCGCGTGCCGGCCCACGGACGGCGTTGGCGTTGCTTGCCGTAGAATGACTACGGCGGCGCAACGCCGCCTTGCCGTGAACCGGCACGCGACGGCTGAACACGATATATATTGTTGCCGGGTTAATAAAACAGGTGAACGATGCTTACTGCCAAGGAGATATTGAAACAGGCCATACAGCTTGAACCCGCCGAGAAAGCCAAACTGGTGGACCAGTTGATATCAAGCCTGGACAAGCCGGATAAGGAACTCGATGCACTGTGGGCGGAAGAGGCTGAATCCAGGCTGGAAGCCTACAGACAAGGAAAGATCAAGGGAATTTCACTGGAAGAAGCCTTATCAAAATACAAATGAAAATTGTTTTCCTGGAAGAAGCAGAATACGAATTAGATCAGGCAATCGCATATTACGAATTCCAGTCCCCTGGACTGGGCCAGCAGTTCCTTCAGGAAGTCCTAAACGCCCTTGACAGAATTTCAGGTTTTCCCCATGCGTGGCATCCCCTTTCAGAAAATACCAGGCGTTGCCAGATGGCGAGATTCCCATACGGTCTGATTTATTCCATCCTGGAAAGCGAAATAGTGATTGTCTCGGTTGCCAATCTGCATAGAGAACCGGGGCATTGGAAAGACCGGATGAAATAAGACATGAATCTCGCTGCATCTTCCCCCATCAAAGGCGTGTTCTTCGATCTCGATGGCACCCTGGCGGACACCGCGCCCGACCTGGCCTATGCCCTCAATACCCTGCGCAAGGAACAGCAGCTCGTGCCCCTGCCCTACGCTGACATCCGCCCCGTGGTTTCCCATGGCGCCACCGCCCTGCTGCGCCTCGGGTTCGATGTGGGGCCGGGGCATATCTCCTATGACTTCCTGCGCCAGCGCCTGCTGGAGATCTACAATGCGCACCTGACCTACAAGACCCGCCTCTTTCCGGGCATGGCGGCGCTGCTGCAGGCACTGGAAGACCGCCGCATCCCGTGGGGGGTGATCACCAACAAGCCGGGCTGGCTCACGGAGCCGCTCATGGAAGGCCTGGGGCTCGCGCAACGCGCCGCCTGCATCGTCAGCGGGGACAGCACCCCCAACACCAAGCCCCACCCCGGGCCCATGCTGCACGCCTGCCGCCAGACCGGCCTCGAAGGGGAACAATGCCTCTATGTGGGAGACGCGCGGCGCGACATCGAGGCGGGCAACAGCGCCGGGATGAAGACCCTGGTGGCCCTGTTCGGCTACATCGGCGCCGACGACGCGCCGGAGACCTGGCAGGCCGACGGTCTCGTCGAGCGCCCTTTGGATATTCTCCGATGGATCTTGCCGTGAGCATGGACGTCCTCATACTCCTCATCGCCGCCGCGGTGGCCGCCATCCTGGGCGCCCTGCTGATGCACCTGCGGTCTCAAGGCAACATCGCCCGCCTCAGGGAAGAGAACACCGCCCTGAAGACGCGCCTGGAAATGGAAAAACACGCCGCCGATGAAAAGCTGGCCCTGCTGGAGCAGGCGCGGGAGCAACTGGCCCAGACCTTCGGCGCCCTCTCCAGCGAGGCCCTCAAGAGCAACAACGAGGAATTCCTCAAGCTGGCGCGCGAGAAGCTGCAGCAGTTCAACATCCAGGCGCGCAGCGATCTCACGGAAAAGGAAAAGGCCATCGAGAACCTGGTCAAGCCCATCAGGGAACTGCTGGACAAGACCCAGCAGCAGATCCGCCTCATGGAACACGAGCGCAAGGAGAGCTATGGCTCCATCACCAAGCACCTGGAAACCATGGCCCAGACCCAGCAACTGCTCCACGGCGAGACCCGCAACCTGGTGAAGGCCCTGCGCCGTCCCGAGGTGCGCGGGCAATGGGGCGAGCTGACCCTGAAACGCCTGGTGGAACTGGCGGGCATGGTGGAATACTGCGACTTCTACGAGCAGGAGCACACGCTCACGGAGGGCGGCGCCGTGCGTCCGGACATGATCGTGCGCATGCCCGGCGGGCGCGAGATCGTCATCGACGTGAAGACCCCCCTGGACGCCTATCTCAATGCCATCGAGGCCCCCGACGACGCGGCGCGCCAACTGGCCCTGGAGCACCACAGCCGCAAGATGCGGGAGCGGGTCCAGGAACTGGCGAGCAAGGCCTACTGGAAACAATTCAAGCACAGTCCCGACTTCGTGGTGCTGTTCATTCCCGGCGAACACTTCCTGAGCGCCGCCCTGGACCAGAACCCCGGCCTGCTGGAAGAGGCCCTGGGCAAGAAAGTCATCCTCGCCACCCCCACCAGCCTGGTGGCCCTGCTGCGCGCCATCGCCTTCGGCTGGAACCAGCAGGCGGTCACGGAGAATGCGGAAAAGATCCGCGACCTCGGCGAAGACCTCTACAAGCGCATCGCCACCTTCACGGGCCACCTCGCCAAGCTGGGGAGCCATCTCAGCAGCAGTGTCGACCACTACAACAAGGCCGTGGGCTCCTTCGAGCGCCAGGTGCTGCCCGGGGCGCGGAAGTTCACGGAAATGGGCATCAAGGCCGGCAAGCCCGTGGAACCACTGGAACCCCTGGACAAGAGCGTGCGGCAGATTGCCGAGAACAAGGTTGAAGAATAAGGGAGGCGGCGCGCCGGACCTGGAGGCGGCCTACGCGAGCTGCCTCGGCATGGCGCGCAGCCACTATGAGAACTTCCCCGTCGCCTCGCGCTTCGCGCCGGCCCGCTTCCGCTATCCCATCGCCGTCGTCTACGCCTTCGCCAGGAGCGCCGATGACTTCGCCGACGAGGGCGATCTCGCGCCGCGGGAACGCCTGGAGAAACTGGACGACTACCGGGAGAGGCTGCGGCGCCTGGGCGACGACCGCGGCGGTGATCACCCCATCTTCGTCGCCCTCCACGATGTCGTCAGCCGCCACCGCCTGCCCCTGCAACTGTTTCACGACCTGCTGACGGCCTTCACCATGGACGTCACCAAGCGGCGCTACGAGCATTTCTCCGAGGTTCTGGGCTACTGCCGCTACTCGGCCAACCCCGTGGGCCGCCTGCTGCTGCACCTCTATGACAAGGCCGGCGAGACCAACCTGGAGCGCTCCGACAACATCTGCACGGCCCTGCAGTTGATCAATTTCCTCCAGGACATTCAACAGGACCTGCGCGAGAGTGACCGCATCTATCTGCCCCTGGACGAAATGGCGCATCATGGGGTCAGGGAGGCGGACATCCGGGAAGGCGGCAACCCCATCGCCATGAAAAGGCTGACCGAGGCGCAACTGAACAGGATCGAGGCCATGCTGAAGCGGGGCGCCCCCCTGGGCCGCGCCCTGCCCGGCCGCGCCGGTTTCGAACTGCGCCTCACCCTGGCCGGGGCAGAGCGCATCGTCTCGCATCTCAGGAC
>WGFB01000011.1 GCA_015492435.1 Gammaproteobacteria bacterium
TCCAGGCGGCTGAGCACCGCCAGGCCCACGGTGACCATGAGCATGGTGGTGGCGGTGTTGGAGATCCACAGGGAGAGAAAGGCCGTGGCGCCGGCGAAGCCCGCCATGAGCTGCAGGGGGCTGGCGTGCCAGCGCGTCAGGATGGCCAGGGCGATGCGGCGGTGCAGGCCGGTGCGCTCCAGGGCCTGGGCGATGAGAAAGCCGCCGATGAACAGGAACATGATGCTGGTCATGTAGCGTGGGGCCACTTCCTTGGCGGTGGCGATGCCCGTCAGCGGCAGGGCCAGGAGGGGAATCAGGGCGGTGACCGCCAGGGGCACGCACTCCGTGATCCACCACAGGGCCATCCACGCGGCGATGCCCGCCATGGCCGGGGCATGGGGGTGTTCCGGGATATCGATGGCCAGGGGAATGGCGAGGCCGAGCAGCGGCCCCAGGGCCAGGGCGGCGGGTTTCATCATGGCCGGTGTTGTTCCAGGATGGTGGCCAGCACGGCCCCCATGTGATGGATGCCGTTTCCCACCACTTCACCCGCCGCGCCCTGTTTCTTCAGCTGGGAGGCCAGGTAGCCGAGCTGGCGCGCGGACATCATGGTGTAGCGGGTGAGAATGCCCGTGCCGGTGGTGGTCTCAAAATCCTCCCGGTACCGGGGGCTGACCTCCATCAAGGCAGCCCTCCTCACCCGCAGTTCGTCGCTCAGCGCCAGTCCCAGCAGCAGGCTGCCCTCCCCGTAGGGCGTTTCCAGGAAGATGGCCCCGCCCGCGGGGCGGCCGTCTTCACCCGTGGGGGCGAGGTAGACTTCATAAGTGTGTCGGGCGGGCGCCATGCGGTATTTCTCCGCGGCCCGCGCCAGGAGGGTTTCATCGGGGCGCAGTTCGCTGCCCCGCGCCGGGGCGCCGGGGAGGTGATCCGCGATGAAGCGCGCCTTTTCCAGGATGACGGCGCGCGGGGCGGGGGTGTCTTGCGCCACGGCGGCGGATGCCGCCAGCAAGGACAACAGAAGCGTGAACCCGCGGAGGCGCCGGCTACACCGGCTCCAGCCTGGCATAGGCCATCACCAGCCATTTCTGGCCGGCCTGCTTGAAGTTGACCTGGACGCGGGCATGGCTGCCCTCCCCCTCGTAGTTGAGCACCACGCCCTCGCCGAATTTGCTGTGGTTGACACGCTGCCCCAGTTTGAGGCCGCCGGGTCCGGCCGCCTCCACCACGGGCCTGCTCACCCGCCGCGTCATGGGCACGGGCGCGGCGGTGCTGTGACGGCTGCGCACTTCCTCGATGAGTTCCGGGGGGATTTCCTTGATGAAGCGCGAGGGCGACTGGTACATCTCCTGGCCGTGCAGGCGGCGGGTCTCGGCATAGGAGAGGATCAGTTGCTGGCGCGCGCGGGTGATGCCCACGTAGCACAGGCGGCGCTCCTCCTCCAGGCGCCCTTCCTCCTGGCTGGAGCGCCCGTGGGGAAAGATGCCCTCCTCCATGCCGGCCATGAACACCAGTGGGAATTCCAGGCCCTTGGCGGAATGGAGGGTCATGAGCTGCACGCAGTCGTCGGTTTCCTCCCCCTGCCCCTCGCCCGCCTCCAGGGCGGCATGGGAGAGGAAGGCGGGCAGCGGCGCCATGTCCACTTCCTCGTCGTCGTATTCGAACTGGCGCGCGGCGTTGACCAGTTCCTCCAGGTTCTCGATGCGCGCCTCGCCCTTCTCACCCTTCTCCTTCTTGAAGTGGGCGATGAGGCCGCTGTGCTGGATGACGTGCTGGATCTGGTCGTGCAGCGCCAGGCCGTCCGTCTCCTGTTCCAGGCGCGCGATGAGATCGATGAACTGGCGCAGGGCGTTGGCGCTGCGCGGTGTCAGTTCGCCGCTCGCGATCAACTGGCAGGCGGCGTCCCACAGGGTGATGCCGGCGCCCCTGGCGCGCGCGCGCACCAGGTCCACGGTGCGGTTGCCGATGCCCCGCGTGGGGGTGTTGACCACGCGCTCGAAGGAGGGGTCGTCGCCGCGGCAGGTGATGAGGCGCAGATAGGCCAGGGCGTCCTTGATCTCGGCGCGCTCGAAGAAGCGGAAACCGCCATAGACCCGGTAGGGGATGCCGGCGCTGAGCAGGGCCTCTTCCAGCACCCGCGACTGGGCGTTGGAGCGGTAGAGAATGGCGCAACTGCCGCGGCGCCGGCCCTGCGCGATCCAGGTGCGGATGCGGTCGACGATGAAGCGCGCCTCGTCCAGGTCGCTGTAGGCCGCATAGACCTGGATGCGTTCCCCTTCCCTGTCCTCGGTCCACAGCTTCTTGCCCAGGCGCCCCGTGTTGTTGTCGATGAGGGCGTTGGCGGCCTTCAGGATGGTGGCGGTGGAGCGGTAGTTCTGCTCCAGGCGGTGCATCTGCACCCCCTTGAAGTCGCGCGACAGGCGCTGGATGTTCTCCACGCGCGCGCCGCGCCAGCCGTAGATGGACTGGTCGTCGTCGCCGACGATGAAGACGTGGTTGCCGGTCCCGGCCAGCAGGCGCACCCAGGCGTACTGGATGGCGTTGGTGTCCTGGAACTCGTCCACCAGGATGTGGCGGAAGCGGTTCTGGTAATGGGTGAGGATATGCGGCGTGTCGCGCAGCAGCTCGTGGGCGCGCAGCAGCAGCTCGGCGAAGTCCACCACCCCGGCGCGCTGGCAGGCCTCTTCGTAGGTGCGGTAGATTTGCACCATCTGGGCGGTGTGGGGGTCGCCGCGGTCGTCGATATGGGCGGGGCGCTGGCCCTCGTCCTTGCGGGCGTTGATGAACCACTGCACCTGGCGCGGCTGCCACTGGGCCTCGTCCAGGTTCATGGCCTTGAGAATGCGCCGGATCATGCGGTACTGGTCCTCGCTGTCGAGGATCTGGAAGGTCTGGGGCAGGTCCGCCTCCCGCCAGTGGGCGCGCAGCAGGCGGTGGGCCAGGCCGTGGAAGGTGCCCACCCACAGGCCGCTGGCGGGCATGGCCAGCATGTCCTCGATGCGCCCGCGCATCTCCGCCGCCGCCTTGTTGGTGAAGGTCACCGCCATGATGCCATGGGGGGACACCCCCTCGGCGCGGATCAGCCACGCGATGCGGTGCACCAGCACCCGGGTCTTGCCGCTGCCGGCCCCGGCCAGCACCAGCGCATTGCCGACGGGCGCGGCCACGGCCTCGCGCTGGGCATCGTTGAGGGAGTCGAGTATCTCGGTTACGTCCATGGGGGAGGATTGTAGCAGATTTGCCGGGCCCGGGATCGTATCAACCCGGCAACAATATATGTCGTGTTCAGCCGTCGCGTGCCGGTTCACGGCAAGGCGGCGTTGTGCCGCCGTAGTCATTCTACGGCAAACAACGCCAACGCTGTCCGTGGACCGGCACGCGACGGCCTGTCTTGTTAAAATCAAATTGGTTAGGCGCTTCAGGCCCGCACGGGCTCGGCGTTGCGCCCCTTGGCAAGGGCTCGCCATTCCCTGCGGGCCGCGCCTTGATCCCGCACGGGCCTGAAGCGCTGAA
>WGFB01000012.1 GCA_015492435.1 Gammaproteobacteria bacterium
GCTCAGAGGGTGGCTCCAAAGGCGTCACCGGGGGAGCGGGGTCGCCCGTATCCGCCTCCGTGGCAATGGCGGCCTCGATCTCGGAGAAATCCAGTTCCTCGGCCAGGGGGACTTCATCGGCTTGCGCCTCGTGCGGGGCCGCCAGTAACGGGATTGGCGCGTCAGGCGCCTCATCCGCCAGGGGCGTTTCCTCCGCAAGAGACATGGATTCCTCCCCCCGGGATGGTGGAAAAAGGTCCTCCTGGGTGAATTCCAGCGCGTCCTGAGAATCCGGCATCCCGCCAGCGCGCGGCTCGTGTGCCGGAAGACCAGGTTGCGATGCCTCTTTGTTCTTGTTCTCTTCCGCCTGTTTCAGGGCGTCCATCAACAGGCTCATGAACCCGCATCCTCCCGCAACGATGAATCTACAGACCCGATGGCAGGCTGCGCCTGGGGCAGATAGCGGCGGTAGCCGCTCAGGTCGCCATCAATACTGGCGTTGTGCGTCACCTGGGGACGCAGAAAAATCACCAGCTCGGATTTCTTGCTCTTGTTATTGGTATAGGTGAACAACCTTCCCAGGCCGGGAATGCGGGTCAGATAGGGCACGCCGCTGTCGCTGAGATCGATGCTGTCCTGAATCAGCCCGCCCAGCACGGCCGTCTGTCCGCTACTCACCCGCAGCACCGATTCCATCTCACGCACCTGGATCTGCGGAATCCTGCTCACCACCTCCGCCTGCGCCAGGGCGGGATTGGGGTCGTTGACATAACCGATGACCCGCGAAATGGTGGGGCGTACATTGAGGATGACCTGTTCCTCGCGGCTGATCTGCGGTGTGACGCTCATAACGAAACCTACCGGCACGGTATGCACCGTGCTGGTGAAACTGGTGGTCACCTGGACCTGTCCCGCCACGGTGTCCGCCTCCAAAGTAAAATAGACCAGGTTGTCCACCACCTTGAGCAGGGCGGTCTGGTTGTTGATGGCCATGATCTTGGGGCTGGAGAGCACCTTCACATCTCCAAACACCTGCAGGGCGCGCACGGCGGCGGTGATATCGCCCAGGGTGCCGTTCAGATTGGTGAACTCCAGCACGGAAAAGGGCGGATCGACCAAGTTGTTGCCCAGCAGTGACTGGGTGAAGGAGAATCCGTTGCTGCCTTCGGTCAGCAGCGACCAGTCCACGCCCAACTGGTATTCATCGCTGAGTTCCACCTCCACCACCGTGGCCTCGATCAATACCTGGCGCCGCGCATTGACCAGCACGCGGTCGAGATAGCGCTGGATCTGCTCATGCTGCCGGGAACTGGCACGTACCGTGAGCAGGCCGCTCTCGGCGTTGACGATGACCGAGGAAACCTCGTCGCTGTCCGTGGCCTCGCCGAGGAGGGTGCGGATATTGTTCTGCAAGGTCTCCCAGAAACGGTTGTAGGAGCTGCTGGATACCCGGGTCAGGGAATTGTTGCTGCCGCCACTCTCCGCTGACGAAGCTGAACCGCTGTCCGCCACGGATGCGCCGCCGGTGGTGGCGATCTGGGTGGCCACATTGACGGAGCTGCTGTTGTCGCGGGACATGTTGACGTAATCCACGCGGTAGGTCTGCAGGTAGGGCCTGTCGGGGACGATCTTGAGATTGGGACCGTCCAGGCGGTAACGCAGGGCCACTTGATCGGAGATGCGCTTGAGTATCTGGGGCAGGGTCTGTTCCACCACGTTGAGGGTCACCCGCCCCTCCACGCCGGGATGGATGTCCACGTTCAGCTTGGCGTCCCGGGCCAGGCTGAACAGCAATTCGTTCACGGGCACGTCCGTCACCGACAGGCTGAAGGTTTCCACATGGGGGGTGGGGCGGGGTGGCGCCAGGGCCGGCACATCGTTCACCGGCGCGGGAATGGCGCGTGGCGCCGGTGCAGCGGCCTGCAGATGGCCCTCGCCCGTCATCTCTGGCTTCTCAGGCAGGGCGGCGCAGGCGCCCAGCAGCCACGCCAATGCCGTCACCAGCATCAAGGGAGCGGGATTCAGCACCGTTGTCCTCATGGCATCTGCTCCGTCCCGGCCAGGGCCAGCAGGGGGACGGCTTCCTTCCTGATGGAGCGCAAGGAGCGGATAAAAGGACCGTTGGCCCGAAAGTCCGCGGGAATCTCCGCGAGCGCGGCCCGGGCGGAAGCGAAGTCAGGATAGCTGCCGTAGACCACGCTCCAGTGCTTGCTGCCGCGGATGTCGGCGGGATAAATATAGAGCTGACGCAGCGCCTTGGGATCGCTTTGCGCCAGCAGGTTTTCCAGCGCGGAAGGGTCTTGGTTCTGAATGAGCGCGATCTGGATGGTGTACTTTCCCCGGGCGGAACTCAGCCATTCGCGGGTATGGCTGATGCGGCCGGCAAGCAGCTCTCCCGGCGCAAGCCCGACGGGTTCCGCCTCGGGTTGCTTTGCCTTGGCAGCGGTTGCGGCCGGTTCGTGCCGCGTCCCGGCCACATCCGGTTGCGGGTCCGAGACTCCGGAAGCCTTGAACACCGGTGTGACGGCGTAGCTCATCAATCCCGCCAGGGCGAAGGCCAGACCGATGCCGGCGGGCAGAAAGCGCCTGGCCGGGGCGCGCCCTTCCCGCGCGTACTCGCTGTCTTTCACCGCGCGCCGCACATGGGCGCGGGTGACGTGCAGGGAACCTTCGGCATAGGCCGCCAGCAGGGCCTTGTCGGCCAGAATATGGAGCCTGCGCAACAGGCCCCGGCCGCGGGCGGCCAACAGGCGCAGCGCGGCGGGTGAGAACAGGTCCACGCGCGAGCAGCCCACGGCATGCAGTCTGAAGCGGATATAGTCGCCGACTTCTTCGCGGCGCAAGGAGGGCAGGGTGAAATTCTGGGTAATGCGGTCCCTGAGCTGGCGGATCTCCGGATTGGCGAGGCGCTGGTCCAGTTCCGGCTGGCCGATGAGCAGAATCTGCAGCAACTTTTCGCTGCGGGTTTCGAGATTGGCCAGGAAGCGCAGCTCCTCCAGGGTTTCCAGGGGCATGGCCTGGGCCTCCTCCACGATGATCACCACACGGCAGCCCTCGCCGTGGAGGGAAATGAGGTGATGATGGAGGCGGTTGAGCAGTTCCAGGCGGTCGCCATGGACGGGAACCTCGGCCAGTCCCAGCTCCTGGCTGATGGCGCGCAATACTTCCAGCCTCGACAGGCCGGGATTGGCGAGATAGGCGACTTCCACCGAGAGCGGCAGCGCCTGGATGAGGGCGCGGCACAGCATGGTCTTGCCGCTGCCCACTTCCCCGACCATTTTAATGATGCCTTCTCCGGACAGAATGGAATATTTCAGGGCATCCAGAATGGCGCCGCGGCGCGCGCCGCTGTAGAACAGCCGCGTGTCCGGCGTGATCTTGAATGGATGGGCGCGCAGACCAAAATATTTGCAATACATGGCTGTCTTCCGTCTTTTGTACAGGATCCTGACAACAAATTAAGCAATTTGAATGCCAGCAACGCCATGGCGACATTCAAGACCGCCCGCGGCCCTTGAGTTCCATCACAATGCAAAACCCTGGCAACACGTTGATTTCAATCTGAATCCATGGTTTCAGGTGCAAACTGATGCAAATGCCGGTCCTGTATTTCAGCAGGCCTCGCGGGTCCCGCCTGCCCCCATTCTCTCCAGAGACGTCAATGATTTGACTTTCCGGGTCCGCTCCATGAGCCTGCTATACTCCCTTCCGAAAGGGAACAACAAGACGGAAAACATTTCATGAACGGCAGCCCCTATTCCACCTGGACCCTGCGCGCCCTGTGGGGTGCATCCCTGGCATTCATTCCCCTGCTCTCCCTGAACGGGCGCGCCTGGCAACGCAGCGCGGGAGAATGGCTCGACGCCGGCACCGCCATTACATTGATTTCCCTCGCTCTGGCCGGGCTGCTGGGCGCGGGCGCGGTCTGGCTGATACGCCGCGCGGGGTGGCGGGCGCTCTGGCATCTGTTGTGGAGCTTTCCCCTGTTCGTCCTGCTGCCGCTGGACATGCCCGTGATGGTGGAGCGCATTCACTTTCTGGTTTTCGGGCTGTTCGGCTTTCTCTCCGTTCTGGTCTTCGGCCCCCTGTGGGGTTTCGCGTTTCCCATCCTGTTCGCCGGCCTCGATGAACTGTTTCAGTGGTGGCTGCCGGACCGCGTGGGGGATCTGCGCGACGTCAGCATCAATATCCTGGCCGGCGCGGGGGGCGCCTTGCTGGCCCTGATGGGCGCGCGGCGGTGACGAGGTGGCCGCTTCTTTTCACGCTCTGGTGCGTGGCGGCGCTGCCAGCGGCGCAGGCCGGCATGCGCCTGGTGGTGCTGGACGTGGGCGAGGGCCAGGCCGTGCTGTTGCAGCGGGAGGAACATGGCGTGCTGGTGGACACGGGCCATGCCGGCATGGCCAGGCACGTGCTGGAGCGCCTCGCCGCCCTGGGCGTGCAACGGCTCGATTATCTTTTCCTGACACACCTCCACCCCGATCATGCCAGCGGTTATTTCCGCATCAGAGAGGCCTTTCCCAACACCCCGGTGGTCTACAACTTCCACCCCCTGCCGCGCCATGTGCGTCCGGACATGGTGCGCTGGGTGGATGAAGCCCTCTCTCAGGATGAACGACGCATCAAAATGGCCGCCGGCGATGTGATCCAATGGCGCGGCGCCGCCATCGAGGCCCTGTGGCCGGAAACCTTCACCGGCCACAATCTCAACCGCCATTCACTGGTCCTGCAGGTGCGCTATGGCAAACACCGCGCCTTGTTGATGGGCGATGCCGATAAAGCGGTGGAGCGCCAGCTGCTGCGGCGCGGACGGGCGGAACCCGTCGAGCTGCTGGTGGTGGGACACCACGGCGCGGCCGATAGTGGAGACGGGGACTTCCTGGCCCGGACGCAACCCCGCTACAGCGCCATATCCGTGAACAAGGACAATATCCGCGGCTACCCCGCGGCGGAAACCCTCGCCCTGCTGCGGCGGCACAGCGGCAAGGTCCTGCGCACCGACCGCGACGGGGAAGTCTGTTTTCTGTTTCCCGGGGACGGCGCCAACCCGCGCCCCTGCCGGACGCGCAGCCCGCGGCCATCAGAACAATAACCCGGATCCGCGGGTTCAGGAATAAATCAACCGGCGCCGGCAAGGCAGCGCCGGAAGGCCCCGTCTCCCATGGGGCGGCCATGGATATATCCCTGCGCCCTGTCACACCCCAGCCGTTGCAGAAAATGCAACTGCTCCTCCGTCTCCACCCCCTCGGCGATGACACACAGTTTGAGGCGGTGGGCGAGGGCGATGATCATGTCGATGATCACCGCGTCGTCCTCGTCATGGGGAAGGCCGGTGACAAAGGAGCGGTCCACCTTGAGCACATCGATGGGAAAACGCTTGAGATAACTCAGGGACGAGTATCCGGTGCCGAAGTCGTCGATGGCGACGCGGATACCCATCTGATGCAGGATCTCCAGGGTGCTGAGGGCAAAATCCGGATCGTCCATCACGCTGCTCTCCGTGATCTCCAGCTCCAGGCTGCGCGACGGTGTGGAGGTCTCCTCCAGCACCGTGCGGATCATGCTCACCAACTGGCGGTCGTGAAACTGGCAGGGTGAAAGATTCACCGCGATGGGAATGCGGCCGAGCCCCGCCTGTCCCCAGCGCTTGCGGTCGAGACAGGCCTGGCGCAGCACCCAGCGCCCCACGGGAATGATCAGCCCGGTCTCCTCCAGGAGGGGAATGAACTCCTCCGGCAGGACCATGCGCCCGTCGGCGCGCTGCCAGCGCAGCAGGGCCTCGGCGCCGATGACCCGCCCGCTCGCAATATCCACCTGGGGCTGATAGTGCAGGCGGAATTCCTCCCGCTCCAGGGCGCGGCGCAGATCGCTCTCCAGATTGAGGCGCGCCATGGCCTCGCGATTCATGGCCTCGCGGTACAGTTCCACGTGCGCCCCGCCCGGACGCTTGGCGTGGTGCAGGGCGATGTCCGCGAACTTGATGAGTTCATCATAGTGCTGCGCATGATCGGGATAGATGGCCACTCCGATATTGGGCGTCAGAAAGATCTCCCGGCCATCGTCGCGGAAGGGCTCGGTAAAATGATCCAGCAGAAGGCGCGAGAACGCGCTGACTTCCTCCATGGTTTGCAGATTCGTCATGGCGATGATGAACTCGTCCCCCCCGTATCGCGCCACCATGTCCTGGTTGCGCACGATGCCCATCAGGCGCCGCCCCACCTGGCGCAGAATACGGTCGCCCACCTGGTGCCCCAAGCTGTCGTTGATCTTGATGAAGCGGTCCAGGTCCAGGTGCAAAAAGGCCATGCGCGTCCCGCCGCGGCGCGCGGCGCGCATGGCGTCCTGAAAAAACTCACGGAACAGCACCCGGTTGGGCAGATCGGTGAGCGCGTCGTAATGAATCAGATGCTGGATTCTTTCCTCCGCCTTGCGCTGCTGGCTGAGGTCGGTGAATCCGCCGATGTAATGGGTCACCCTGTCGCGCCCGTCGCGCACGGCGCTGATGGTGAGCCACTCGGGATAGATTTCGCCGTTCTTGCGCCGGTCGAGGATCTCCCCGTGCCAGAACCCCTGTTCATTGATGGAATCCCACATATGGCGGTAGAAATCGCTGTCATGGAGTCCCGAGGCAATGGTCCGCGGCGTCTTGCCGATCACCTCCTCCGCCGCATAGCCGGTGATCTCGGTGAAAGCGCGGTTGACGCGCAGGATGCGGGAGTCGGCATCGGTGATCATGATCCCCTCGGCGCTGGCTTCGAATACCTTGGCCGCCAGGCGCAGATCCTCCTCCGCGCGGCGCCGCGCGCGGCGCTCTCCCGCCTCACGCAATTCACGCTCGATGGCGGGCACCAGGCGCACCAGATTGTCCTTCATGATGTAGTCATGGGCGCCCAGTTTCATGATCTCCACGGCGGTTTCCTCGCCGATGGCGCCCGAGATGATGATGAAGGGAATATCGAGCCCGCTCTCATGCAGCAATTCAAGGGCCGCCAGGCCGCTGAAGCCCGGCAGGTTGTAATCGCACAGAATGAGGTCCCACGCCTGCTCCACCAGCGCGGCGCGCATGTCCCCCTCGTTATCCACGCGCAAGTGGATGAGTTCATATCCACCCTTGGCGATCTGGTGCAGGGTGAGGGCGGCGTCGTCCTCCGAATCCTCCACCAGCAATACACGCAGCAGATCAGGCAATGGTCTGAAGCCTCTTGGGAAAATTCGGATATCTTACCAATATCCACGCGCCCTGTCCGCCGCGGAGATGTTGAGTATTCAACTTGGAGAAGTGCGGGAGGCCAGGCGGGTCAGGACATCGTGCAATACCCTGTTGATGGCCTCGAATCTTGCCGGGTCGGCCATGATTTCCCCGGCACTCTGCACCGTGGGCGCCTCTTCGAGATCCGCGCGGCAGTGTTCCAGCAGGCTGGCGGCCGCCTCGGGCCGGGTCTCCAGGTGAAACTGGAAGCCGACGACGCGCTCATCGAGGATAAAGCCCTGATTGCGGCAGGCGGCGCTGGCGGCCACGGGGATCGCGCCCGGCGGCAGGTCGAAGGTATCGCCGTGCCAGTGAAAGACCTCGATCTCCGCCGGGAACACCTCGCCCAGAAAGGAGCCGGCCAGGGCGGGATCGCGGCGGATGGGAAACCAGCCGATTTCCTTGCAGGGATTTTTTTTCACCGCCGCGCCCAGGGCGCGGGCGATGAGCTGCGCGCCCAGGCAGACGCCCAGGATCGTCTTGCCCGCGGCGACGGCCTCGGCGATGAAACCGCGCTCCGCGACCAACCACGGATGCCGCGCCTCGTCCGCGACGCCCATGGGGCCGCCCAGCACGATAAGCCAGTCGTAGTCGTGTTGCGGCGGTATGGCCTCGCCGCGATGAAAATGCGTGGTGCTGATGGTATGACCGTGAAGCGCCGCCCAGCGGGCGATCTCGGCCGGGCCTTCGAAGGGGACGTGCTGGAATATATGGAGATGCATGAGGGCAGATTCAGTGTTCCTTAAACCAGTCATTGCAAAAAATCGGGTGCCGGGATTGTGAAAGGTACAAGATACAAGGTACAAGGCACAAGGGAAGTAGCCTTTTGTATCTTGTACCTTGCGCCTTCCTGCGGCCTGCTGCTGGATAAAAACTGGGATAACGCCAACGCTTAGAGTCGTCACACGCAGCAGGGCAGATGAAACAAGATGTTATCCTCGGTTGGCGCTCGCAATTTTATGCGCCTGTCGGGTCAGGACAAACGAAAACCCACGAAGAAACTTGCCGTTTCACATTTCTCTGTCCGAATACTTCGTGATCATCGTGTGCTTCGTGGTTGAACAAGGTGATCTCTGCGAGCCGTCAACGTTGTCCAGCATCTGCTCCGCGATGTGGCGATAGAACCGCAGGTGGTCAAAGGGGCGCTCGATGGCGGGATCGGCGCGCCCAAGGGACCAGCCGATGAGTTCAAGGTGATCGGCCCGCACCACATGGCAGGCCTGGCCCCAGCAGGCCGAGGAAACCGGCACCTGGGCATCGTTGTCACCCGCGGCGCGCGCGATGAGCCTCGTCCACGGGCGGTACCACAAGGGCATCTCCGCCAGCGGACGGCTGCCGGCGTAGGACACATAGGGGATGTCCTCGCGGTCGGGAACGGCGCGGTTGAAGCGCTGGCACGCCTCCGTGGTCAACTCGGCCACCAGCGGCCGGAACAGCGCGCCCCCGTAACGCTGGAACCAATCCGCCAGGGGCGTGCCGCGGTGGGGCGTCCCGATGGTGGTCACATGGCGGACAAGGCGGCTGGGATCTGCTTTCGCTGCCACGTAACGGGCATCGATTCCTCCCCGGCTGTGACCGATAAGACAGCGGGGCCGGGAACCCAGAGGGTCCAGAAACTCCACCAGGCGGCGCGCCCGCCTCTCCACGGTCGCGGCGGGCTGCAGGCGCGGAAAATAGCAGTCCACGGGGAGGTCGGCCAGGCACTGCCGGACACCCCGGAAATAATCGAGCGTCACGGGACCCAGCCGCAAGCGGTCGAAACCCAGCAGGCCGTGAATGAAGACCAGGGCAAGGCGCGTCTTCATATCAAATCACCCAGGCCACGCCCAAACCCGCGGCCACCGCGCCCAACAGGGGCAGCACCACCCTGAGGCGCAGTTCCGCGCTGCCAAGGACGCCCGCCAGCCCCGCCTTGACCAGGGTATTCACCGCCCCGGCGATGACGATGCCCGTGGCGGTGATGGCGACGGGCAGATGGTCGAGGCTCATGCGCGACAGGGTCAGGGTGATGGCATCCACATCCATGGCCCCCGACACGGCGGCCAGCATGTAGACGCCGGTTTCACCCATCCACTCCTGGAGCGCCCTGGCGATGAGCGTGATGGCGGCCAGGAGGGCGCCGAAGAGCAGGGCGAAGCGGATCTGAAAGGGGTTCTTGATAAGCAGTTCGCCGGTCTGCACCTGCCCCTGCGCGGCCAGGCGGCGATGCAGCAGCACGGGCAGCACGGAGATGACGGTCATCACCGTGAGGGGCAGCAGCAGGCTGCTGAACAGGCCGGCGTTGATCACCGCCGCCACCAGCAGGATGCGCGGGAACATGGTGCTGCAGGCCAGCAGGATGCCTGACGCCAGCAGAACATGCCGCCCCTCGCCGCCGCGGGAGAGGCGGGCGAAATAGAGGGTCAGGGCGGTGGAGGACACCAGTCCCGCCAGCAGGGCCGTCACCATCACCCCCTTTTCCGCGCCCACGGCCTTCATGGCGATGTAGGCGCTGAAGGACAGGCCCGCGATGAGCACCACCATCCACCAGATCTCATAGGGATTGAGGGCCTCCCAGGGCCCGTACCCCTGATTGGGAAGAATGGGCAACACCACCACGGTGATGAGCAACAGCTTCAGGGCGGCATGCAGCTCCTGTTGTTCCAGCTTGCGCAGCCAGCCGTGAATGACGGGCTTCATGCCCAGCAGGATGGCGGCGGTGACGGCCACGGCGGCCGCGGCGAAGACATGGCCCAGGGTGGCCATGGCGCCGAGGACGAAGGTCAGCAGGGCGGCGATGAGGCTGGTGATGCCGATGTCCTTGTCGCGGGGCAGATTGATGAGATAGGCCACGGTCACCACCCCCGCCACGCCGATGAACATGAGGCCCAGCACCAGGGCGCTGAAATGTTCCGCCAGCAGGCCGCCCAGACCGCCCAGCAGGCCGATGAGACCATAGGTGCGGATCCCGGCGATGCGCTCGCCTTCCCGCGAGTCGCGCTGCTGCCAGCCGCGCTCGGTGCCGATGAGCAGGCCGATGGCCAGGGCCACGCCGAGGGAAAGCAGGGATTCCAGTTCGGTCATGGCGCGTACCTGTTCATCCGGGCGTCAGAACCCCTGCAGGCGGTCCATCATCTCCGGCAGCCACAGGGCGAGCTGGGGATAGGCCATCAGCACGCCGATGGTGACCACCTGCAGGGCCACGAAGGGAATGATGCCGCGGTAGATGTGCTGGATGCGCACGGAAGGCGGCGCCACCGCCTTGAGATAGAACAGGGAGAAGCCGAAGGGCGGGGTCAGAAAAGAGGTCTGCAGGTTCATGGCGATGAGCACCGCGAACCACAGCAGGTCGATGCCCATGAGCTCGGCGATGGGCGCCAGGATGGGCACCACGATGAAACAGATCTCCAGGAAATCGAGAAAGAAGCCCAGCACGAAAATCAGCGCCATGCTCAAGGCCAGGAAGCCCCATTCCCCGCCGGGCATGGCCAGCATCAGGTCCTCCACCAGCATGTCGCCCCCCATGCCGCGGAACACCAGGCCGAAGGCCGTGGCGCCTATGAGGATAAGGAACACCATGCTTGTGAGTCGCGCCGTCTGTTCCAGGGCGGCGCGCAGGTTGGCCACGTTCATGCGCCCGTGCAGGGCGGCCAGCAGCATGGCGCCCAGGGCGCCCAGGGCGGCCGACTCGGTGGGCGAGGCGATGCCGAAGAAAATGGAGCCCAGCACCGCCACCACCAGCAGCAGGGGCGGCAACAGGCTGGTGCAGACCTGGATCAGCAGGCTGCCGTCCAGCGCGGTGTCCTCTTTGGAGGGCGGAGGCACGGGAGGCGCAAGGGCGGGGCGCAGCCAGGCGATGAACAGGACATAAAGCATGAACAGGCCCACCAGCACCAGGCCCGGCGTCACCGCCCCCATGAACAACTGCCCCACGGGCACGCCGATGACATCGCCCAGAAGAATGAGAATGATGCTGGGGGGAATGATCTGCCCCAGGGTGCCGGAAGCGGCGATGGTCCCCGTGGCCAGGGCCGGGTTGTAACGATGTTTGAGCATGGCGGGCAGGGCGATGACCCCCATGGTCACCACCGTGGCGCCCACCACTCCGGTGGTGGCCGCCAGCAACGCTCCCACCACGATGATGGACACCGCCAACCCGCCGCGCACCCGCCCGAAAAGGCGCCCCATGGTTTCCAGCAGGGCCTCCGCCAGCCCGGAC
>WGFB01000013.1 GCA_015492435.1 Gammaproteobacteria bacterium
CCAGGGGTCGGTGACCAGGGTTGGGGTATCCTGGTGGAGCTGGTCGATGCGCACGAGCACCTGGTCGGCGTCTTCCGCGGAGAGGGGATCGGCCGCCTGGGCTGAAAAGAGCGGAAAGAGCAGGAGAAAGACGAAGACGGTTATTGGTGTGTACAGCTTCCGTGCCGGATTGTAAGACATCCCTGCTCCCTGGGTGGTGATCGAATCTGCCAGATAATGTAGCGAAGGACTTTTTGGGGTGTCAATCGGGGTTTTCCGGCAGACCGTGCGGATTTTTTAACTATGGCGCCGGAATTGATCGGGGGTGTGAGGCGGGTTAGAGTGTTTTGGGGGTTGTTGTATTGCCCCCTCACCCTGGCCCTCTCCCCCAAGGGGGAGAGGGGATTGTTCAATGGTAGCGATGTCCAGAGGCGTTTTTTTTCACTCCATCATGTTCATCCAGTGTCCACAATGCCGCACCCACAACGAGGTGAGCGAGAGCCTGCTGCAGCATCATGAGGAGGTGATCACCTGCCGGCACTGCCGGCATCGCTTTACGCTGACGCTGACGCCCGCAAGCGGCGAGGAGACAACCGCGCTCCCGGCTCGGGAGGAAGCGCCGCGCGAGGCCACTCAACCGGCCATCAATATCAATGTGTCCCGCGAGGAGCTCTCGCGCCTGGCGGGCGGGACGGCGCCGAAAAAGCGGACGGCCCCGGTGCTGTCACCCCATACGGCGGGCTGGTCCGCGGGTGTGGTCCTCATGGTGGTGTTGTTCATTGGTCAGTTCAGTTATTTCGAGCGCGCCGATCTGGCCCGTCATGTCAGCCTGCGTCCCTGGCTGGCCTTCGTGTGCGGGCTTGCGGGTTGCGATGTCCCCCTGTTGCGCGACCCTGCCAGGATCCGCGTCGCCGCCCGCCACGTGGCCGACCACCCCCAGGCCCGGGACGCCCTGCTGGTCACGCTCACCATGGTCAATGACGCCTCTTTCCCCCAGCCTTTTCCCAGGCTGGAACTGAGTTTCAAGGATCTCGACGACCGGGTGATCGCGCAGCGCGTGTTCGAGCCCGCGCAGTACCTGCCGGCAGGTGTCGATGCGCGGCGGGGCATGGCGCCCGGCACGCCGGTGATGGCCACCCTGGCGCTGGCCGACCCCGGTCCCGAGGCGGTCAACTTCGAATTTCGCATGCGCTGAGTATTTTTTGATTCATCACCTTTATCCGCTCCGGGAGAGCGGGTATCATATGCGGTCCCGCGCCGCCGCTGGAGAATAAAACCCCAACGCCCTTGACATGAAAATCGGCCCCTATCAACTGAAGAACAACCTGGTGCTGGCGCCCATGGCCGGCGTCACCGACCGCCCCTTCCGCCAGCTGTGCAAGCGCCTGGGGGCCGGCATGGCGGTGTCCGAGATGGTGTCGTCCAACTCCCTGCTGTGGGGCAGCGAGAAGACCCGCCGCCGCGCCGACCACGCGGGCGAGGTGGAGCCGCGCTCGGTGCAGATCGCCGGCGCCGACCCGGAGATGATGGCCGAGGCCGCGCGCTACAACGTGGACAACGGCGCGCAGATCATCGACATCAACATGGGCTGCCCGGCGAAGAAAATCTGCAAGGTGATGGCCGGCTCGGCCCTGTTGCAGGACGAGGCCCTGGTGGGCCGCATCCTGGACCGCGTGGTGGCGGCGGTGGACGTGCCCGTGACCCTCAAGATCCGCACCGGCTGGGACCGGGCGCACCGCAATGGCGTCGCCATCGCGCGCATCGCGGAACAGGCGGGCATCCAGGCCCTGGCCGTCCACGGGCGCACCCGCGCCTGCGCCTACACCGGCCAGGCCGAGTACGACACCATCGCCGAAATCAAGTCGCGCATCGCCATTCCCGTCATCGCCAATGGCGATATCAGGACGCCGCAGCAGGCAAAATATGTACTGGAATATACGGGCGCCGATGGTATCATGATCGGCAGGGCCGCCCAGGGACGTCCGTGGATCTTCGGTCTCATAGACCACTATCTCAAGACGGGGGAAATCAGGAACGACCCTCCCATCGCCACCATCAGGAACATCATGCTGGAACACTTGCAGGCGCTCTATGCATTCTATGGTGAACACGTCGGCGTGCGTATCGCGCGCAAGCATATTTCCTGGTACAGCAAGGGACAACCCGGCGGCGGCGCCTTCCGGCAGGCCGTCAACCGCGCCGAGAACGTGGAGGAACAACTGGCGCTGACGGCGGCCTTCTTCGACCGCCTGGAGGCCGGCGTGGGCATGGCCGCATGAGTGTGATCGAGTCCGAAGTGGAAGAATCCTGCGGGCAGGCCACCTTCACGGAGCGCCGCCAGCAGCCCTTGAGCGCCTGCGTCACCGCCGCCCTGGAACGCTATTTCCATGACCTGGACGGGCACGAACCCCAGAAGCTGTATGAAATGGTCATCGCCGAGGTGGAACTGCCCATGCTCAAGGTGGTCATGAAGCAGGCCAGGGGCAACCAGTGCCGCGCCGCGGAAATCCTCGGCATCAACCGCGGCACCCTGCGCAAGAAACTGGAAAAATACAAGCTCCTCTGAACCAGGCCCCGTGCCCATGAACCCCATCAAACGCGCGCTGATCAGCGTCTCCGACAAACAGGACCTCATACCCTTCGCCCGCCGCCTGGCGGAATGGGGCATCGAGATCCTGTCCACCGGCGGCACGGCCCGGCTGCTCACGGAAAACGGCATTGCGGTCACCGAGGTTTCCGATTACACGGGCTTCCCCGAGATGATGGACGGACGGGTGAAGACCCTCCACCCCAGGGTGCATGGCGGCATCCTGGGCCGCCGCGGTACGGACGATGCCGTCATGGCGGCCAATGATATCGCCCCCATCGACCTGGTGGTGGTGAACCTCTATCCCTTCGAGCGCACCGTCGCCCAACCCGGCTGCACCCTGGCGGAGGCCATCGAGAACATCGACATCGGCGGTCCCACCATGGTGCGCGCCGCGGCCAAGAATCATGCCGCGGTGACCATCGTGGTGGACAGCGCGGACTATGCCCGGGTCCTGCGGGAAATGGAGGCCCACCAGGGGGCGGTGGGCGACGCGCTGCGGTTCTCCCTTGCCGTCAAGGCCTTCGAGCATACCGCGCGCTACGATGGCGCCATCGCCAACTACCTGGGGACCATCGGCGAAGACGGGGAACGCACGGCCTTTCCACGCACCTGGAACAGTCAATTTATCAAGGCCCTGGACCTGCGTTACGGGGAAAACCCCCACCAGGGCGCGGCCTTCTACCGGGAGCCCGGGGCCTCGGCGGCGAGCGTGGGCACGGCGCGGCAGTTGCAGGGCAAGGCCCTGTCCTTCAACAACATCGCCGACGCGGACACGGCCCTGGAATGCGTCAAGAACTTCCCCGGCAAGCCTGCCTGCGTCATCGTCAAGCACGCGAACCCCTGCGGCGTGGCCCTGGGGAAAGACCTGGAAGAGGCCTACCAGCGCGCCTACCGCACGGATCCCACCTCGGCCTTTGGCGGCATCATCGCCTTCAACGGTCCCCTGGATGCCGCCACGGCCCGGGCCATCCTGGACCAGCAGTTCGTGGAGGTGATCATCGCCCCCGAGGTCCTCGCCGAGGCCGGCGAAGTGTTGGCGGCCAAGCCCAATGTGCGCGTGCTGGCCTGCGGCGAGTGTCCGGACGACGCGCCCCCCGCCCGTGACTGCAAACGGGTCGGCGGCGGGCTGCTCGTCCAGGATCTGGATCAGGGCATGGTGACGCCGCGGGAACTGCGCGTGGTCACGCAGCGCGCGCCCGATGCCCGCGAGCTGGAGGATCTGATGTTCGCGTGGAAGGTGGCCAAGTATGTCAAATCCAACGCCATCGTCTATTGCCGGGAGGGCATGACCATCGGCGTGGGCGCGGGCCAGATGAGCCGCGTGTACAGCGCCCGCATCGCGGCCATCAAGGCGGCCGATGCCGGGCTGGAGGTGAAGGGCTCGGTGATGGCCTCAGACGCCTTCTTTCCCTTCCGCGACGGCCTCGACAGCGCCGCCGGGGTGGGCGTGACCGCCGTCATCCAGCCCGGCGGCTCCATGCGCGACGAAGAGGTGATCGCCGCCGCCGACGAGCATGGCATCGCCATGGTCTTCACCGGCATGCGCCACTTCCGTCACTGACGCCCCTCCCGCCCACGCGACACCAGCCAGACCACCAGTAACAGCAGGGACAAGCCACCCAGGGCGCCCGTGCCGCCGCTGCTGTCCACTTGGCGGGTGAAGGAATAAATACCCACCAGGGCCGCGCTCTTGTTGCCCGCCTTGTCCACGGACAGCACGTTGATGGTGGTGGCGCTGTCGATCCGCAGGGGTTGCGCATAAACAGGTGAGGGGGGAATAAGATTGCCATTGATGTCGCTGACGGTGCCATCGGAGGCCGGACTGCCATCGGTGGTGTAGTACACGATGTCGCAGCCGAAGCCGTCCCCGTCGTCGCAGTTGAGCGTAACGGTCTGGGGCGTGTCGTACATGCCGTCGGGCAGGGACGCGGAAGTCACCGGCGGCATCAGGTCCAGGCGGTATTGTTCCGTCACCACGGCGCCCACGTTGCCCGCGTTGTCCACGGAGAAAAACTTGAGGGGCACCTCGCCGGCTCCCGACGCGGGCAGGAAATCCCCCAGCTCCAGCGGATTGCGGTAGAGACTGGAGGCGGTGGAGGGCGTGGAGCCGTCCACGGTGAAATAGGTCGCCGCGCACCCGGAACCCTCCGCGCCGTCGTCGCAGTTCAGCGTCACCGGCTCAAGGTCCAGGATGCCGTAGGAACCGCCAGGAAAGGAGGCGGAGCTGACCGGCGGCACGGCGTCGATGTAATAGTCCTCGCTGCGCGGCGCCTCGCGGTTGCTCTCTCCATCCACGCCGAAGAATCTCAGGGTGGTATTGCCGGCAATGGTGATGGGATTGCCGTCGTACAGGTGCCCCGGCTGCGCCTGGGGGGTGCCGCCATCGGTGGTGACGTAGATGGCGGCGCAGGCGCCGCCAGCGTTGTCCAGGCAGGTGAGGGTCACCGCCTGGGCCACGGGATAGCCGCCCCCTCCCGGCGCCGCCGTGGTGACGGGCGGGGAGACGTCGAAGGCCGCCAGGCCCGCGCGCGCATCGGGGGCGGGATCGCTGTTGATGTCGGTGAAATCCCCGCCCACGTACAGCTTCGTGGCCGCGGCATTCATCATCAGGCTGTTGACGGAAGGGCCGGCCGCGCCGGGGTCCCAGGCCGTGGCATTGGCGCCGCCCGCGCCCGTCATCAGGGCGGCGAGGCGTGACCGGGGCAGGGTGCCGTTGACGTTGGCGAATGCCCCCCCGATGTAGAGGATGGCGCGGTCATAGGACAGGGCCATGGCGTGCACGGGGCCATCGAGTCCGCCATCCCAGCCCGTGTCCATGCTGCCGGGGGCGGTCGCGGTGGTGTCGAGGGCCGCGAGATAGTTGCGGCTGCCCGGCGCGCCGCCATCGACAGCCGTGAAACCCCCGCCCACGTAGAGCAGGTCTCCGTCCTGGACCAGGGCGCGCACGATGCCGTCGGGCGCGGGATTCCAGGCCGTGCCCTGCCCCGAGGACAATTCCAGCTCGGCGAGGCGCGGACGCGCCAGGCCGCCGGCCATGGTGAACCGCCCGCCGATGAACAGGGTCGTGCCCGAGGCGGAAGGCAGCAGGGTATGGACGACATCGTCCACCCCGGTGAACCAGGGATTGACATCCCCCGTCAGGGCATGCACGGAGGCCAGGTAGGCGCGGGAGACGGCGCCCCCCTGAAAGGCGGTGAAGGCGCCGCCCACATAGACGCCCAGGCCGTCCTGCGACAGGGCCAGGGCATTGACGGGACCGTCGGGATCCGGGTCCCAGTCGCCCACGTTATTGGTATCGGTGGTGGTGTCGATGACGGCCAGGTTGTTGCGCGCAACGCCCCCCACCGTGGTAAAACTGCCGCCGATATAGAGGGCCCGGCCGTCGCGGGAGAGGGTCATGGCCTCGACGGCGCCGCCGCCCACGTCGGGGTTCCAGGCGGTCACCGCCCCCGTCGCCAATTCAATCGCGGCCAGATTATTGCGCGGCGCCGCCTGGCCATTGGGTTCGAACACCTGGGTGAAACTGCCGCCGATATACAGGAACTGTCCGGTGACCAGGATCGCATTGACCACCCCGTCCGTATCACCGATGCCATCGTCTGGGATGGATGCCGCCCAGGCAGGGGGCAGGCACAGGCCCCACACCAGGAGGACCGCCGCCAGGCCCCTGGCCATGCCCGTCACCACCGCGCCGCCCCCGCATGCCTGGCGCGGCGCAGCAGCAACACCAGCCCTGCAAGCAGCCACCATGGGGCCAGGGCGCCGCCATAATTGCTCACATAATTCTCGCGCCGCACCACCTCCACATTGCCCGCTTTGTCGGTGGAATAGAAGCGCAGGGTGGCATTGTCACTGATTGTGACGGGCCCGCCATACACATTGAATTGCGAGAGGGGGGCATCGTCGTTGGTGGTATAGAAGGTCCGGTCGCAACCGGAAGCCTCGTCCACGCAACTCAGCGTCACCACCAGCCTGCGGCTGCTGAATACCATCGTGCCCGGCGAGGCCGTGGTCACCGGCGCCACAATTTCGAGGAAATACTGCTCCGTATTGACGCTCTCCGTATTACCCAGGCGGTCCACGGAAAAGAATTTCAGCACCGTGTCCTCGATCAAGGAAATAGGCTCCGTGTAGAGGGTGGAGGCCGTGGTGGGTGTCGAGCCGTCGGTCGTATAGTAAGTTGCGGCGCAGCCCGATCCCCCGCCATCGTCACATGCCAGCACCACGGGCTTGTTGTTGATGCCGTTGTAGTTGCCGCCGGACGGAGTGGCGGTGGTGAAGGGGGCATCGCGCTCCAGGGGCAGGGCGTCGAGGGCCGCCAGGTAACCGCGGGACTCGCCGTTCACCCGGATGAAGTCCCCGCCCGCGTAGAGGGTTCCGCCGCTGCCGGGCATGAGCAGGCGGCGCACCACCCCGTCGCTCTGATCTCCCCAGTCCGGGATGACCTGGCCCTCCTCCCGGCTCAGTGCCGCCAGGCCCGGTTGCGGGCTGCCACCGATGCTGCCGAAGGCGCCCCCCATGTAGAGGCTGGCCCGGTCCCGCGCCTGCACCAGATCCCATACGATGCCATCCGCCTGGGGATTCCATGGAGCCGCCAGATTGCTGACGGTGCTGAGGGCGGCGAGGGAGGCGCGGCTGTCCCCCCCCACGGCGGAAAAATCGCCGGCAATGTACAAAAGATCACCTTCGTCCGAAAGCCGCATGGCATACACCACCCCGGCCACTTGGGGCGCCCACCCGGTGGGAGAGGCCGTGGCGGTATCGAGGGCCACGACGCCGGCATGGGGGGTGCTGCCCACCACTGAGAAATCGCCGCCCGCATAGAGCGTGACGCCGCGCAGGGCCAGGGCGTGGACGGCGCCATCGGTGGGCGTGGCGGCGCTGGATCCGGCCACCTGGGGCGCCCACAGCGTGGCCGAGCCATTGGGACGCAACTCGGCCAGGCGCCGGCGGGTCTGCCCGCCGATGACAGAGAAAGCGCCCCCTGCGTAGATGGAGGTGCCATCCTCGGACAGCAACAAGGCATGGACGGGCGCATCGGCGGCGGGATTCCAGAAGGTAGGCAGGCCGCTGTCCAGGTCCAGCTCCGCGGCGCGGCCGCGGGGCTGGCCCGCGACGACGGTGAAGTCGCCGCCAAGATACAGGGAAGCGCCCGAGGCGGAGCGTATCATGGTCCTGACGAGGCCGTCGGCGCCGGGATTCCAGGGGGTGGCCTGGCCCGAGTTGAGATCGAGGGCGGCAAGGCGGCCGCGCATGACGCCGCCCACCGAGACGAAGCGCCCGCCGGCATAGAGGGTGGTGCCCGACAGGGCCAGGGCGTGCACCCCGCCGCCCGCACCGGGATTCCACAAGGTAGGCGTATCATCGAGTGGCACATTGGGATCGGCGGGAAGCGCGGCCAGGCGCGAGCGCCCGATGCTCTTGATGGTGGCAAATTCCCCACCCGCGTAGAGCGTGGTGCCCGACAGCGCCAGGGCGCGCACCGGTCCGTCGGCGTCCGGGTCCCACGCCGTGGGAATGTTCGCCGGGACCGTGGCCGCCGTGTCCAGCGCCGCCAGCCGGTTGCGGGTCACCGCGCCGCCCGCCAGGGTCGTGAAATCCCCACCCGCGTAGAGCGTGGTGCCCGACAGCGCCAGGGCGCGCACCGGTCCGTCGGGGTCCGGATTCCACGCCGTATCCACTGTCAGGTCGCCGTTAATATGGGCGATATTGTTGAGCTTGGCGTTGCCCACCCGGCCGAAGCGGCCGCCGATGTACCACCCTCCCGCCCCATCGGGCACCACCGCCAGCACATCACCATTGACAGAGGGATAGGCGTAATCGGGCTGGTCGTTGGCCGGCGCGGCGGGATCGGCCTGGATGGCGATGCCGCCACCGGTCGCCGGCCCCACATAGGTGAAGTCCCCGCCGAGATAAAGGGTGGAGCGGTCCGAGGCCGTGGTGAAGTCACCCCCGACGAAGAGCGCCCCGCCCGCCAAGGCCATGGTAACGACCGTGTTGTCCACGCCCCCATCCCAGGACAGGGCATTGTTGCTGTCCACACCCGTGTCGAGCGCCGCCAGACGGCTGCGGGACTGACCGCCAATGGTGGTGAACGCGCCCCCCACGTAGAGGGTGTTCCCGCTCAACAGGAAGCTGTTTACCGCGCCGTCGGCATCGGGGTTCCAGGCCGTGGCGCGATCCTTGTTGATGGCGCGGGTATCGATGGCGGCAAGGCGGTTGCGCGCCTCTCCGCCGATGAAGGTGAAGTCTCCCCCGAGATAGAGTTTGCCATCCCCGGCGGAAAATCCCAGGGCGCGCACGGTGGCGTCGGCGCCCGGGTTCCAGGCCCCGTCCACGGTGCCGCCCGCCGTGCCGATGGCGGCGAGGCGGCTGCGGGGCTGCCCGCCCACAGAAAGAAAATCGCCACCGATATAGAGCACCGCGCCGTCCCCGGAGAGGGTCATGTCAAGCACGTCCCCATCGGGCGACGGATCCCAGGCGGCGACAATGCTGCCGCTGCCGGCATCCAGGGCCGCCAGGCGGCTGCGCTGGGCGCCGTCCACGGCCGAGAAACTGCCACCGGCATAGAGCCGCGCCCCGTCGGGGGACAGCACCAGCACGCGCACGCTGTTGTCCGCGCCGGGATTCCAGGCGCCGTCCACTGTACCCGTGGCGCTGTCCAGCCGCGCCAGCCGGCTGCGGCTTACACCCCCCACGAGGGTAAAATCGCCCCCCACATAGAGGGACTGGCCATCACTCGACAGGGCCAGGGTGCGCACCTCGCCGTTGGCGCCGGGATCCCAGTCCATGTCCACGCCCTTGTCTCCATTGATGCGGGCGATGTTGTCGCGCGGCGCCCCGCCCACCTGGGTGAAGGCGCCGCCGATAAACCAGCCGCCGCTGCCGTCGGGTATCACCGTGTTGACCCTGCCATTCACGTAAGGATAGGCGGTATCCAGCAACACCGTATCCGCGTCGAAGACAATGCCTCCCCCTACTGGCCCGCCATCATAGTCACCCACGGCCGCCATGGCATGCACCGGACCGTCGGTCACCCACAGGTCGCCGCGCAGGCCCGCCGCCCCGGCCGCCTGAGGCAAAATCAATATTATTGCGCTCAGCCATACCAGAATGGGGGAACAACTTGCTACAATCCGCTTCATGATAAGTCTACGGGAAATGCCCGAGAACAAGAGGGCTTTGTGAGGCACCAGTGGAGCCCGTGGCCGGCGTGCCCCGCCAACCTCGGAAATGCGCCTCCATTGTAACCATATTTCTTTTAACTATCAATTAATTATAAAATCCGAACGGGACCATGCTGAACCCATACAATATCATGATCGTGGGCAGTGGAGGACGCGAGCACGCCCTGGCCTGGAAGGCCGCCCAGTCGCCCCGCGCGGCCACGGTATTCGTGGCGCCCGGCAACGCGGGCACCGCCCTGGAGCCTGGCATGGAAAACGTGGCCATTGCAGCCGATGATATCCCGGCGCTGGTGGAATTCGCCAGGGAAAACGCGGTGGGCCTGACCATCGTCGGCCCCGAGGCGCCCCTGGTGGCGGGGGTGGTGGATGCCTTCCAGGCCGCCGGACTGCCCTGCTTCGGCCCCGTCCAGGAGGCGGCGCGACTGGAAGGATCCAAGGCCTTCATGAAGGATTTCCTGCAACGCCACGGCATCCCCACGGCATCCTACGCCACCTTTTCCGATCCCGAGGAGGCCGCGGCCTATATCCGCGCCCGGGGCGCGCCCATCGTGGTCAAGGCCGACGGGCTGGCGGCGGGCAAGGGCGTCATCATCGCCCACAGCGTGGATGAGGCCATCGCCGCCGCCACCGGCATGCTGGCGGGCAATGCCTTCGGGGATGCGGGGCGCCGCATCGTGGTGGAGGAATTCCTGCAGGGCGAGGAGGCCAGTTTCATTGTCTTGGCCGATGGCCGGCATGTGCTGCCCATGGCCACCTCCCAGGACCACAAGGCCCGCGACGCCGGCGACCGGGGTCCCAACACCGGCGGCATGGGCGCCTACTCTCCCGCCCCCGTGGTGACCCCCGCCGTCCATGAACGCATCATGAAGGAAGTCATCGAGCCCACCATCGCGGGCATGGACCGGGACGGCCACCCTTACACCGGATTTCTCTACGCGGGCCTGATGGTCCTGGCGGACGGCTCCGTCCGGGTGCTGGAATTCAACTGCCGCTTCGGCGACCCCGAGACCCAGCCCATCATGATGCGCCTCGAATCCGACCTGGTGGCCCTGTGCGAGGCGGCCCTCGACGGGCGCCTGGACCGGTGCGGCGATATCCGCTGGGACGCGCGCCATGCCCTGGGCGTGGTGCTGGTGGCGGGTGGCTATCCCGGCGCCTACGACAAGGGCCTCCCCATCGAGGGGCTGGACGTGGCCACGCCGGACGACATCAAAATCTTTCACTCGGGCACCACCACCCGTGATGGCCGCATCGTGACGGCGGGCGGGCGCGTGTTGTGCGTGTGCGCCCTGGGCGACTCGGTGAGCGAAGCCCAGCGCAAGGCCTACGCCCACATCGGGCATCTCCATTGGCAAGACATGTATTACCGCGACGATATCGGCTACCGCGCCATTGCCCGCGAACAGAATCCGTAACCCTAGCAACCCCTTAATGTGAAGGAGTCGAAAATGAGCAAGCCCTTTGTTGCCGTCCTCATGGGATCCGACAGCGATCTGCCCACCATGCAGGCCACCCTGGACGTTCTGAAAAAACTGGAGATTCCCTGCGAGGTGCGCATCACCTCGGCTCACCGCACCCCGGCGGCCACCCACGACTATGTCACCGACGCCGAGGCGCGCGGGTGCAGCGTCTTCATTGCCGCGGCGGGCCTGGCGGCGCACCTGGCCGGCGCCGTTTCCGCCATCACGGTGAGGCCGGTGATCGGCGTGCCCCTGGATGCCGGCCCCCTGCAGGGCATGGATGCGCTGCTCTCCACCGTCATGATGCCCGGCGGCATCCCGGTGGCCTGTGTGGCCGTGGGCAAGGCCGGCGCCAAGAATGCCGCCTATCTCGCCGCCCAGATCATGGCCGTCGGCGACAGCGGGCTGGCCGACCGCCTCCGGCAGGAACGGCAGAGCAACGCCGCCGCCATCCAGGAAAAGAACGCGGCCCTGCAGGCAAGCCTGACATCCTAGTGCGAGCGGCGCCCGCCACGCCCCAGCGATGGCATGTCTTCCGCGCGGCGGAGATCATCCGCGGCGGCGGTGTCGTCGCCTATCCCACCGAGGCGGTGTTCGGGCTGGGCTGCGACCCGCTGAATGCAGAGGCGGCGCGGCGCCTGCTGGCCTTGAAGCGGCGCCCGGCAAGCAAGGGGCTGATTCTCATCGCCGCGGAATTCGCCCAATTGCGGCCCTATCTCGGCGAGCTGAGCGACGCCATGCGGCGCCGCATCGGGAAGACCTGGCCCGGCCATGTCACTTGGCTGTTGCCCGCGCATCCTGAACTGCCGCGATGGATCCGGGGCGCTCACTCCACGGTTGCGGTGCGCGTCACCGCCCATCCGGTGGCGGCCGCCCTGTGCCGCGCGGCGGATAGCGCCCTGATTTCCACCAGCGCCAATGTGGCGGGGCGTGCGCCTGCGCGCACCACGCTGGAAGTCCGGCGGCAGTTCCGGGACAGCCTGGATTACATCCTCCCCGGGGCCACGGGTCCCTTCACCGCCCCCAGCGAAATCAGGGATGGCGCAACCGGCAAGGTCATCCGGCCGGGGGGATGACTGGCGCCTTGATGAACAAAATCAGCACTCATGCGAGGAAACCCCATGCAGACACCCGACAGCGATCTCGTTAAATCCTATTTGCTTGAACTGCAGAACGCCATCTGCCGGGAGCTGGAGGAAGAAGATGGCCAGGGCCGGTTCGCCGAGGATGCCTGGGAACGGGAGGGCAGCGGCGGCGGGGGCGGCATCACCCGCGTCCTCAGCGACGGTGCCGCGCTGGAACAGGGTGGCGTCAATTTCTCCCACGTGACCGGTGACAACCTGCCCGCGGCCGCCACCGCGCACCGCCCGGAGCTGGCGGGGCGGCGCTTCGAGGCCATGGGCGTCTCCCTGGTCATTCATCCCCACAACCCCTATGTGCCCACTTCCCATGCCAATGTGCGTTTCTTCATCGCCCGCAAAGAGGGCGCCACCCCCATCTGGTGGTTCGGTGGCGGCTTCGACCTCACGCCTTACTATGGTTTCAGGGAAGATGCCATCCATTGGCATACGGTGGCCAAACAGGCCTGCGACCCCTTCGGCGAAGATGTCTATCCACGCTACAAGAAATGGTGCGACGAGTATTTTTTCCTCAAGCACCGCAACGAGACCCGCGGGGTGGGCGGACTGTTCTTCGACGACCTCAACGAGGGGGGCTTCGAGTCATGCTTCGCCTTCATGAGAAGCGTGGGTGATCATTACATCAAGGCCTACCGCCCCATCCTGGCGCGGCGCAAGAACACCCCTTATGGCGAGCGGGAAAGGGATTTTCAGCTCTACCGGCGCGGGCGCTACGTGGAATTCAATCTCATCTATGACCGCGGCACCCTGTTCGGCCTGCAATCGGGCGGTCGCACCGAATCCATCCTCATGTCGCTGCCACCCCTGGTGAAGTGGCGTTACAACTGGCGGCCCGAGCCCGGCTCGCCGGAGGCCCGCCTGTACGAGGAGTTTCTCGGCGCGCGCGACTGGTTGTCTTCATAGACTCAGAGGCCATCGCCAAGTGGGTTGGGCTGCTCAATCCCCAGCCATCCGGCCCATTGGCGGAACAGGCCCGGATCGAGCGCGGCGGCCGCGGAGCGGCCCGCGAGTTGGGGTTGGTAGACGGCTTCGCCCTCCAGGGTGAGGGCCCGGCCGCCGGCCTCTTCCAGGATCAGGCAGCCCGCCGCGTAGTCCCACAGCTTCTGCCGCCCGTGCAAGTAAATATCGCATCGTCCCGCCGCCAGCCAGCACCAGTCGAGGGCCACCGCGCCGAAGCTGCGTTGCGACTGATAAGGCGGGTTTGTGGCCAGACGCCGGGCCAGGGCCGGGGCAAGGCGCTTGAAATCGACGAGGGCAACCGCCTGCGAAAGGTCCACACCGCCGCTGGCGGAGCGCAACGGCTCGGCATTGCACCAGGCGCCCTGGCCTCTGGCGGCGGTGAAACACTCGCCCCGGGCGGGGTCGTAGACAACGCCCAGCTCCACCCGCCCCTCACGCAACAAGGCAACGGAAACCGCGTAATACGGGATGCCGCCGGCGTAGTTGGTGGTCCCATCCAGGGGATCGATACACCACACCCCCCGGCCGCGCCGCGCCAGGGCCTGTTGCTGGGCCCCAGCCTCCATTTCTTCTCCCAGCAGGGCGTAATCAGGCCATTCCTTCCCCAGGGCCGCCACCAGGGCATCCTGCATACGCCGGTCGAAGGCGGTCACCAGGCTGCCATCGGCCTTGCGCGAGCCGGCGCCGCGGCTGAGATGCCGCGGCAGTTCACTATCGGCTGTGTGTTTTACCAGATCGGCGAGATGGCTGAGGGACTCGGGCTGCATATGGGGTGTAAAAAAGGCCGGGCGCAGTCTCCCTGCACCCGGCCTGTCTTTTCGGTCTCCGCTACCCGTGCTTACAGCTTGTCGGCATTGCTGGCCAGGTATTCGGCCACGCCCTCGGGCGAGGCATCCATTCCCTTCTCACCCTCCTTCCAGCCCGCGGGGCAGACTTCTCCGTGCTTTTCATGGAACTGCAGGGCATCCACCATGCGCAGCATTTCGTCGATGTTCCTGCCCAGGGGCAGGTCGTTCACCACCTGGTGGCGCACCACGCCCGCCTTGTCGATGAGAAATGAGCCTCGGAAGGCCACCGCGCCATCGGGCGTCTCCACATCGTAGGCCTTGCAGATGCCATGGGTCATATCGGCCACCAGGGTGTAGCCGACGGGCCCGATGCCGCCCTTGTCAACCGGTGTGTTGCGCCAGGCATTGTGGGTGAAGTGGGAATCGATGGATACGCCGATGACCTCGACATTGCGCTTCTTGAATTCATCCAGGCGATGGTCGAAGGCGATCAGTTCCGAGGGGCACACAAAGGTAAAATCCAGCGGGTAGAAAAAGATGACCGCGTACTTGTCCTTGATGGCCTCCGACAGCGTGTACTCATCGACGATGGAACCGTCACCCAATACGGCGGGGGCGGTGAAATCCGGGGCCTGACGGCCAACTAATACTCCCATGTGCTACCTCCTTAAAGATATATGCAGCGTGATAACAAAAGCTAAATATAGGCCCGGCCCGCTCTAATCTCAAGTGAATTCGCCACTGGTAATCCCTTAAAAAACGTAACGTTTCATTCAATTGGCGCGCCTCTCGCGCTGGACTGGCGCCACCGTCGCGCGGCGGCCGGCAAAGCAACACCCATGAAAAAGGCAAAAAAAAGCGCGCATGGCTCTTTGAAAGGGGAGGGGGAGGAAGCTCATGCGCGCAACGGAGTTTAATACAAGAGGAGGTCTATATATTAAACACGCGCCTACTATGCTACAGTTTTATCATATATGATAGTAAATTATTTTAATGTATTTAATTGATATACATCAATACAAAATCCACGCCCATGATCAAGATCAGAAACGCCACCTTCCGGCAACTGCAAGCCTTTGAATCCATAGCGAGAAACGGCTCCATCACCGCGGCAGCGGCGGAGTTGCACCTCACCCAGCCCACCCTCTCCATACAACTGAAGAAATTGACGGCCGTGGTGGGCATGCCCCTTTTCGACCAGATCGGCAAGCGCATCCATCTCACCGAGGTAGGCCGCGAGTTGCTCGAGACCTGTCATTCCGTGTTCGAAACCCTGTCCGCCTTCGAAATGACCGTGTCCAACATGAAGGGCGTCAAGGAAGGGAATCTGCGCCTGTCGGGGGTGACCACAGCCGAGTATTTCGCCCCCCGCATCCTGGGCGCCTTCTGCAAGCGTTACCCGGGGATCAATGTCACCCTGGAGGTCACCAACCGCCGGCGCGTCCTGGAACGGCTGGAGCAGAACCTCGACGATCTCTATATCGTGGGCCAGGCGCCGACGGAGCCCCATATCCACCGCATGCCCTTTCTGGCCAATCCCCTGGTGGTGCTGGCGCCCCCCGGCCATCGCCTCGCCGGCCGGAAAAACATTCCCATCCAGGAACTGGCGCGGGAGAATTTCATCATGCGGGAACCCGGCTGCGGCACCTATGGCTCCATCGACCGCCTCGTCCGCGAGCACGATTTCCAGTTCAAAAGCCAGATCGGCCTGGGCAGCAACGAGGCCATCAAGCAGGGTGTCATCGGCGGGCTGGGCATATCCATGCTGTCCGTCTACGCCCTCACCCACGAATTGCAAAGCGGAGAGCTGGTGCTGCTTGACGTGCAGGGCTTTCCCATCGAGGACCAGTGGTCATTGTGTTATCCACGTGGCAAGCAGCTCTCGGTGGTGGCCCGCCTGTTCACCGACTACATGCTCAGCGAGGGTCGCGAGCTGACCCTGAAATCCTTGGCCAATATCGACTTCTGACGCCTCACGCCTCTCCCGGCCGGCAGGCCCCTGTACAATCCACGGCATACCACCGGGGTTCAGCGGCCACGCGCATGGCTGTCAGCGCGCCGCCCCACAGGCAGCCGCTGTCCAGGGCATAGATGCCCTCACGGGCATAGCAACCCAGGGTGGACCAGTGGCCGAAGATGATGCGCAGGGACGCGCTGGCGCGACCGGGCACATCGAACCAGGGGAGGTGATCGCCCCGCTGTTGCCCGGGCGGCCCTTTTTCCCCCAGCACCAGCTCCCCGTCATGCCGGCAGTAGCGCAGGCGGGTCAGGCAGTTCACGATGAAACGCAGGCGCGCCCACCCCGCCAGGTCGTCACACCAGCGGGAAGGGGCATCCCCGTACATCCGGGCAAGGAAATCCCCGACGTCGTCCGAGCGCAGGACTGTCTCCACTTCCCGGGCGCAGGCCTGGGCCAGGCGCAGGTCCCATTGGGGCGGCAGGCCGGCGTGGATCATGGTGAAGCCACTCTCATCGTCGTGATGCAAGAGGGGACGGTGGCGCAGCCAGGTCAGCAGTTCCTCGCGGTCCGGCGCCTCCAGGATGGGATCCAGGGTATCCCGGCGGTGGGGTCCGCGGATGCCCGCCGCCACCGCCAGCAGGTGCAGGTCGTGATTGCCCAGCACGGTGACGGCGCCCTCGCCCAGCGACTTGACGAAGCGCAGCGCCTCCAGGGAGCGCGGGCCGCGGTTGACCAGGTCACCGACGAACCACAGGCGGTCCGCCGCCGGATCGAAACGTATCTTGTCCAGCAAGCGCTGGAGGTCGTCGAAGCAGCCCTGAACGTCGCCGATGGCAAACACCGCCATGGTCAGGGCGCCTTGCGATTCCCGGTATCCTCCGGCGCCACGCGCAAGGAGAAGGTGACCGGTCCTTCATTGACCAATGCGACCCGCATGTCGGCGCCGAAGGCGCCGCTCTGCACCGGCCGATGCCGTTGCTCCGCCGCCCTGACCAGATGATCGAACAATTGCTGTCCCTGCGCCGGTCCGGCCGCCGGCGTAAAGCTGGGCCGCGTTCCCTTGCGGGTATCCGCGGCCAGGGTGAACTGGGGCACCAGCAGCAACCCCCCCCGCCGGTCCTGGAGACTGAGATTCATCTTCCCCGCCTCGTCCTCGAATACGCGGTAGTTCAGGATGCGCTCCAGCATCCTTCCGGCCTCGCGCTCCATATCGCCACGCTCCACGGCCACGAAGACCAGCAATCCTTCGCCGATTTCCGCGATCATGCTTCCCCCCACTGAGACGGAGGCGCGGCTGACACGCTGCAACAGGGCGATCATGACTCAGGACAGGCGCTGCCCCAGGGTCTGGGTGGCGGAGATGAGGGCGCTGCGGATGCCCGCCTCGGTGGCGGAATGACCGGCATTGCCGATGATCTGGAATTCCGCTTCGGGCCAGGCGCGATGCAGCAGGTAGGCGTTTTCCAAGGGACACACGATGTCGTAGCGGCCATGAATGATATAACCGGGAATGTCCTTCAGGCGGCGGGCATTGGCGAGAATCTGACCGGGTTCGAGAAAGGCGTTGTTCACGAAGTAGTGGCATTCGATGCGCGCCAGGCTGAGGGCGGTATAGGGCGCGGTGAAGTGCCCCATGATTTTCGAATTGAGCTGCAGGCTGGCGGCGCGCGCCTCCCATTTCGACCAGGCCTTGGCCGCGGCCATCCGGGCGAGTTCGTTCTCGCCCGTGAGGCGGCGGTGATAGGCCCGCAGCAGATCATCGCGCTCGTTCTCGGGGATGATGCGCAGGTAGTCCTGCCAATAGTCGGGAAAGATGCGGCTGGCGCCCCCTTCCTGGTAGAACCACTCGATCTCCGTGGGACGGCACAGGAAGATGCCGCGCAGGACCAGCCCCAGCACCCGCTGCGGATGGGTTTCGGCATACACCAGGCTGAGGGTGGAGCCCCACGATCCACCGAACAGCACCCAGCGCTCGATGCCCAAGTGCTCGCGGATGCGCTCCAGGTCCTCCACCAGGGCCTGGGTATGGTTGCCCTCCAGTTCGGCGTGGGGACTGGATTTTCCGCAGCCACGCTGATCGTACACCACGATGCGGTAGATGTCCGGATCGAAGAAACGCCGCTGATAGGGCTCCGAGCCGGCGCCGGGCCCGCCGTGCACCACGGCCACCGGCAGACCGGATGGGTTGCCGAATTCCTCCACGTGCAGGACGTGGGGAGGATCGACCTTGAGGCTGTGGGTCACGTAGGGTTTGATGTCGGGGTACAGGTCCGGCATGGCTTAGGCCCTTTCTTCTGCGTTATTCAATGACATTTACAACAACCCCACTCCCAGAGCCATGCCAATGGCATAAGTGACAGCACCTGCACCACCACCAATCAGCATCATGCGCACACCACTGCGCACAGCGTCACGTCCCGTGAAGAGACTGAGCAATGCCCCCACTCCAAACAGGCTGAGCAGGGTGATGACCCCAGTATAAACCACTGGGTAGGCAGCGCCTCCATAAAGAAAGGGCAGCAGGGGAATCAAGGCGCCCAGGGAGAAGGAAAAGAACGAAAAACCTGCCGCGCCCAGTGGAGAGCCCAGGTCATCGGGATTCAGGCCCAGTTCCTCCCGCGCCAGGGTGTCGAGGGCGTGCTCGGGATCCTTGAGCAGGTCGGCGGCGACCCGTCGCGCGCGTCCCATCTCCACGCCGCGGGCATTGTAGATCAGGGCCAGTTCCTCGGCCTCCTCGTCGGGATATTGCTCCAGTTCCTCCCGTTCGAGGCGGATCTGGTATTCGTAGAGTTCACGCTGGGAGCGCACCGAGACATACTCACCCGCCGCCATGGAGGCCGCTCCCGCCACCATGCCCGCGATGCCCGTCATGAGTATCAGTTTGTGATCGTGAGTCGCCCCCGCAACGCCCATCACCAGGCTGGCGTTGGATACCAGGCCGTCGTTCACCCCGAACACGGCGGCGCGCAGGTTACCGCCTCCACCGAATCCGGCATGACGGTGACCCACTTCCTCCACGCAGGTGGGCATGGCATGTCCCTCGCTGAGCATGGCGCTGCTGTAGACGGACAGGCCGCGCACCTTCATGGCCGCCAGCACCGGGCGGATGGTGCGCGGCCCCAGCAACTTGATCAGCCAGGCAACGATGCGGGTGCGGGGCGTGAGCCTGAAGGTCCCGGGCAGGGCGCCCCCCTCCTCGCGCATCTTCTCTTCCCAGAGGCGCGCCTGCTCCTCGGCGGCCCTGGCCAGTGCGATGAACATGCGCGACTTTTCCTCGTCCGGCTCGCGCGCGGCCACCAGGCGATAGAGCACCGCGGACTGCTTCTCCTCTTGCCAGTTTTCCAGGTTGGACATGTGTAGAACAGGTTCCTCCGGCAGCCCGGTCAGGTATCGGCGGCCGTCATCATCAACGTTTCTGTTTCATGATCTCTTCCATGATCCTCAGACCGCTGAAGGCGTCCTTGGCGTAGTGCACGCTTTCCTTGTCCGTGTAGGCCTCGCGGCAGTCCTGCTCCACGTAGCGCCGCGTCAGCGCCGCGCCGCCCAGCAGCACGGGGATGGAAATCCCCTCGCGCTTCATCTCCTCCAGGTTCTCCTTCATGATCACCGTGGACTTGACCAGCAGGCCGGACATGCCGATGGCGTCGGCGGCATGGGTGCGCGCCGCTTCCATGATGTTGCCCACGGGTTGCTTGATGCCCAGGTTGATGACCTTGTAGCCGTTGTTGGTGAGAATGATGTCCACCAGGTTCTTGCCGATATCGTGCACGTCGCCCTTGACGGTGGCCAGCACCAGGGTGCCTTTCTCCTGCCCCTCCACCTTTTCCATGTGCGGTTCCAGCAGGGCCACCGCCGCTTTCATGGTCTCAGCAGACTGCAGCACGAAGGGCAGTTGCATCTCCCCCGAACCGAACAGCTCCCCCACCACCTTCATGCCGTCGAGCAGCAGGGTGTTGATGATCTCCAGCGGTGGATATTTCTCCATGGCCTTGAGGATGTCCTCCTCCAGGCCCTGCTTGTCGCCATCGATGATGCGCTGCTTGAGCACTTCCTCGATGGTCGAGGGGCGTTTCTTCTCCTCGGCGGCCTCTTCCACATCCTTGAACAGTTCAACGAAATGCAGCAGGGGATCGCGGCCCTCGCGGCGGCGGTTGAAAATCAGGTCCTCGGCGGCCTGGCGCTGCGCCTCGCCGATCTTGTGCAGGGGCATGATCTTGGACACGTGGATGATGGCCGCCGTCATGCCGCGCTGCTGGGCGTGATGGAGAAAGACGGAATTCAGCACATGGCGCGCGGCGGGCTTGAGCCCGAAGGAGATATTGGACAGACCCAGCATGATCTGGCACTCGGGCAACTCCCTGGCGATGCGCTCGATGGCGTCGAGGGTGTTCTTGCCATGATCGCGGTCCTCCTCCACACCGGTGCAGATGGTGAAGGTGAGTGGATCGAAAATGAGATCGGAGGGCGGCAGGCCATGCCGGTTGACGGCAAAATCGTAGAGGCGGTGGGCGATGCGCAGCTTGTCGTCCACCTCCTTGGCCATGCCCTGCTCGTCAATGGTGAGGGCAACGACGGCGGTGCCGAACTTCTTGGCAAAACCCAGGATCCGCGCCGCCTTCTCCTCGCCATCCTCGAAATTGATGGAGTTGATGATGCTCTTGCCACCGAGCAGCTTGAGGGCCACCTCGATGACCTCGGCCTCCGTGGAATCGATCACCAGCGGCACGGTAATCTGCCCGCGGTAGCGGGACACCAGTTCGGCCATGTCAACCGCCTCGGGACGCCCCACGTAGGCCACGCACACATCGAGGGCGTGGGAACCCTCGCGCACCTGCTCGCGCCCGATGCTCACCAGGGCATCCCAGTCTTCCTGTCCCAGGAGTTCGCGGAACTTCTTGGAGCCGTTGGCGTTGGAGCGCTCGCCGATGGCGAAGACGCTGTTCTCCTGGCGCAGGGCCACGGAGGAATACAGGGAACTGACCGCCGGGGTGAGGCGCACCTGGCGCGGCACGGGCGCGGGTGAAGACCGCTCGTCGAGCATGGCGCGCAAGGCGGCGATGTGTTCCGGTGTGGTGCCGCAACAACCGCCAATGAGATTGACGCCGTCCTCCTCGATGAAGCGCTGCTGCCATTCCGCCAGTTCCTCCGCCCCCAGGGGATATTCCGTCCTTCCATCCACCAGCATGGGCAGGCCGGCATTGGGCATGACGGAAATAAAGCCGGGCCAGTTCTCGCCCAGATACTGCACGTGCTCGGACATCTCGGCGGGGCCAGTGGCGCAGTTGAGGCCGATGGCGTCAACGTCCATGGCCGCCAGGGCGGTGACGGCGCAGGCGATGTCGGAGCCCACCAGCATGCTGCCGGTGGTCTCGATGGTGACCTGGGTGAAGATGGGCGCATCCTCGCGCCCCGTCTCGCGGCGCGCACTGCGGCAGCCGTTGATGGCCGCCTTGAGGGTCAGCAGATCCTGGTTGGTCTCCAGCAGGAAGGCATCGGCGCCACCGTCAAGGAGGCCGCGCGCCTGCTCGGCATAGGATGCCTCCAGGGCATCGTAGTCCACATGTCCCAGGCTGCACAGCTTGGTGCCGGGGCCAATGGAGCCCAGGACATAGCGCGGCCATTGTGGCGTGGAGAACTCTTCCGCAACCGCGCAGGCGAGACGGGCCGCCTTGACGTTCAGCTCATAGGCCTGATCCTGCAGGTCGAACTCGGACAGCACGATCTTGTTGGCGCCGAAGGTGTTGGTTTCCACGCAGTCCGCCCCGGCCTCGAAATAGGTGCGGTGGACGCGCTGGACGAAATCGGGACGGGTGGCGCAAAGAATCTCCGAGCAGTTCTCCAACCCCAGAAAGTCCTTCTCCAGGTCCCATTCCTCGGCCTGTATCAGGGTGCCGGTACCGCCGTCGCACAGCAGCACCCGTTGTTTCAGTCTGTCGATGAATTTTTCTTTCATATGCGGTCACGATACCTTTTGCGCCACCAGCAGGGCCTCGTCCCTGAATCCACGGGTGACATCGCCGGCGGCGCCCTCCTCGCGGTAGACGAGCACCTTCAACGGCGCGAACAGTTCCAGCAATTCATTGTCGGCCAGCCTGAAGGCCTCGTTGCGCGGGCCGCCATCGCTCACCCGGGTTCGGGTGAAGGTCTGGTAGAACAACAGGCCGCCGTCCTTCAGGGCCGCCATAATGGCTGGCGCCAGATCCCGCTCCAGGAAATGACTGATCACGATCACATCGTAACTCCGCGGCGCGGGAGGATGGCCCATGACATCAACCGCCTCGGCCCGCAGGTTATCCAGCCCCGCCCCGTCCGCCACGGCCCGCAACTGCCCGATGGCAACGGGCGAGATATCCCAGGCACGGGTATGCAGGCCATGGCGCGCCAGCAACAGGGCATTGGCGCCCAGGCCGCAGGCGATCTCCAGAGCCTCGCCGCCGCTGGGCAGCAGATGCGCATTCTCCAGCAGCACCCGGTCTGCCGAGCCCGGAGCCTGGCCGTCCCGTTCCTGATAAATGCCATCCCATTTCTCCCGTATGTCTTGCAATGTATTTATCCTCATGACTCCCGCGGCTATTTACGCCAGAATGTCGGCGTGAACAACACCAGCAGGGTGAATATCTCCAGGCGCCCGAGCAACATGGCCAGACAGAGCACCGCCTTGGCCACCGGGTTTATGCTTGCATAATTCGCACCCACTTCCCCCAGGCCCGGCCCGAGATTGTTGATACAGGCCGCCACCGCCGAAAACGAGGTCACCAGATCCAGGCCGGTGGCGGCGAGGACGAGGGACATGGTGGTGAAACAGATCACGTACAGGGAGAAGAATCCCCAGATGGAATCCATGACTTCGGGTGACAAGGCCTTGCCCCCGACTTTCACCAGGAACTGGCCGTTGGGATGAATCAGGCGCTTGATCTCGCGCACGCCCTGCTTGAGCAATAATAATACGCGCATTACCTTGAGTCCACCGCCCGTGGATCCGGCACAGCCGCCGATGAAACTGCTCAGCAGCAGCAATACCGGAAGAAAGGTAGGCCAGATATGATATTGGGCGGTGGTGAATCCCGTGGTGGTACCGATGGAGACGGCCTGGAATATTCCATGATGAAGGGCGCTGCCCGGGGTGGAGAAGGTGCCGCTGTAGTAGAGATAGCTGGTGGTGATGAGGGCCGTGATGCCCAGAAAGGTCACATAGGTCCTGAATTCCGGATCCGAGATATAGGGCTTGAGACTGAGATTGCGCCAGGCCAGAAAGTGCAGGGCGAAATTGACACCCGCCAGCAGCATGAATACCACCGCAACCATCTCGATCAGGGTGCTGTTGAAGTAACCGATGCTGGCATCATGGGTGGAGTATCCTCCAATGGCCACGGTGGAAAAACTGTGGGCAATGGCATCGAACAGGGTCATGCCGGCAATCCAATAGGCGCCGGCGCACAATACCGTCAGCCCCAGATAGATATACCATAGCGCCTTGGCCGTCTCGGTGATGCGTGGCGTCAGCTTGTTGTCCTTGATGGGGCCTGGCGTCTCGGCGCGGTACAACTGCATGCCGCCGATGCCCAGCATGGGCAGAATGGCCACGGCCAGGACGATGATGCCCATGCCGCCCAGCCACTGCAGTTGCTGGCGGTAATAGAGCACCGAGTAAGGCAGATTGTCGAGCCCCACGATGACCGTCGCGCCGGTGGTTGTCAGGCCCGACAGGGACTCGAACACGGCATCCACCACAGGCAGCCCCGGATTGTACAAAAAGGGAATGGCGCCGAAAATGCCCAATACCACCCAGAACATGACCACCACGAGAAATCCGTCCCGCAGGCGCAGGTCCAGCTTGTCCTTGCGCACCGGCAGCCACAGGACGGCCCCCGCCACCAGGGTCGCCGTGAAGGTGGTGAGAAAGATTCTCATCGTACCCTCATCATACAGCCATGCCACCAGCACGGGAGGAAGCATGGTAAAGCTGAATATGGTGAGCAGGACTCCGATGATGCGTTGTATGGCACGGCGTTGCATGGGGGTTCAGGTTCCTGGTGATGCCATTCTGCGCTACGGCTGGTTCAAAGAAAGGTGATCCCCACCTGGAAGATGCGCTCCACTTCGGCAATGCGGTTTTTGTCCACCAGGAACAGGATGACGTGATCCTCGGCCTGGATAACCGTGTCGTGATGGGCGATGATGACCTCGTCTCCTCGCACCACGGCGCCGATGGTGGTGCCGGGCGGCAGCTTGATTTCCTCCACCCGGCGCCCTACCACCTTGGAGGATCGCTCGTCGCCATGGGCCACGGCCTCGATGGCCTCCGCCGCGCCGCGGCGCAGTGAGTGCACCACCACCACGTCACCACGCCGCACGTGGGCCAGCAGGCCGCCGATGGTGGCGAGTTGGGGCGAGATGGCGATATCGATGGTGCTGCTCTCCACCAGGTCCACATAAGCGCGGCGGTTGATGAGCGTCATGACCTTGCGCGCGCCCAGGCGCTTGGCCAGCATGGCGGAGAGAATATTGGATTCGTCATCGTTGGTGAGTGAACAGAAGACGTCGGCGTTCTCCACATTCTCCTCCACCAGCAGGTCCTCGTCCGCCGCGTCCCCCAGCAGCACCAGGGTCTTGTTGAGTTCCTCGGAGAGCACCTGCACCCGCGCGGGATTGTTGTCGATGAGCTTGACCTGATACTTTTCCTCCAGTGCCGCGGCCAATCCCTTGCCGATGTTGCCGCCCCCCATGAGAATGATGCGTTTCACCTTCTTGTCGAGGCGGCGCAACTCGCTCATCACCGAACGGATATTTTCCCTGGCGGCGATGAAGAACACCTCGTCATCCACCTCGATCACCGTGTCTCCGGCCGGGATGATGGGCATGCCGCGGCGGAAGATGGCGGCTACGCGGGTATCGATGCCGGGCATGTGTTCCTTGATCTCGCGCAGTTCGTGCCCCACCAGCGGCCCGCCATAATAGGCCCTGACCGCCACCAGCCGCACCCTGCCCCCCGCGAAGTCCAACACCTGCAATGCGCCCGGATATTCGATGAGGCGCTGGATCTGGTCGATCACCGCCTGCTCGGGGCTGATGAGCATGTCGATAGGCAAGGCCTCCTGGGCAAACAACTGGGAATGTTCCAGGTAATCGCGGGCGCGCACGCGGGCGATCTTGGTGGGCGTGTGAAACAGGGTATAGGCCACCTGGCAGGCCACCATGTTGGTCTCGTCGCTGTTGGTGACGGCGATCACCATGTCGGCGTCCTCGGCGCCCGCGCGGCGCAGCACATCGGGATGGGAGGCATGCCCCACTACCGTGCGCAGATCGAGACGGTCCTGCAGATCGTGGAGGCGCTTGGGCTGACTGTCCACCACCGTGATATCGTTGGCCTCGCGCGCCAGGTTCTCCGCCACCGAGGAACCCACCTGACCTGCCCCAAGAATGATGATTTTCATTGTCGACTTTTCATTGATCAGATTTCATTGCCAAGCAGATGAAAGAATCATGCCCGCTTTTCGCCGCGGCGGAGAGTCACTTGATCCCCAGTTCTCGCAATTTGCGGTATAGATGAGTCCGCTCGATTCCAGCCACCTGGGCCACCTTGCTGATATTCCCCTCCATGAGTCCCAGCTGGTACTCGAAATAGGCCTTCTCGAACTGCTTGCGGGCCTCGCGCAGGGCCATGTCGAAGGCGATGGGCACCTCCGTGCCGGCATGCTTGCTGCGCATGCCCAGGGCGATCTCCACGTCTTCCACCGAGATTTCCTCGTTGCGCCCCAGGATCAGCAGGCGCTGCACCAGGTTTTTCAATTCGCGCACATTCCCCGCCCAGGTGTACTGGCGCAGGCGGTTCAAGGCGCCGACGGAAAACTTGCGGTAGGGCAGGCCCTCCTGGGAGGCGAAAACGTCCACATAATATTCCAGCAATTCAGGAATGTCTTCACTGTGTTCGCGCAGGGGCGGGATCTCCACGGGCACTACGTTCAGCTGATAATACAGGTCTTCGCGGAACTTGCCCGCCTTGACCTCCTCTTCCAGGTCGCGGTGGGTGGCGGCCACCACCCGCACGTCGATCTCGATGGGCTCCGTCCCGCCCACCCGTAAAAAAGAGCGTGTCTCCAGGGCGCTCAGGAACCGTGCCTGCACGGTGGCATCCATGTCGGCCACCTCGCTCAGGAACAAGGTGCCGCCATTGGCCTGCTCCAGATAGCCATAGTGGATGCCGCCGTCCGTCTCGCTGCCAAACAGCTCGTTGGCGGCGCGTTCTCCCGCTATGGCGCCCACGCCCACCTCGATGAAGGGGCCGTCGGCGCGCGGGCTGTTGAAATGCAGGTAACGGGCGAAAACTTCCTTGCCGCTGCCCGGCTCCCCCCTGATGAGCACCCAGGCATTGTGCTGGGCGATGCGCCGTACTTGTTCCTTGAGGGCCTGCATGGTCTTGCTCTTGCCGACGGGCTCGATGAGGGGCTGTGCGTATTTCTTCAGGCCGATGTTCTCCCGCCGCAGGCGGTCGGCCTCCAGAGCGCGCCTGACCACCAACAGCAGCTTGGACAGGGAAAGCGGCTTCTCCACGAAATCATAGGCCCCCAGGCGGGTAGCCTCGACGGCGGTTTCCACGGTGCCGTGACCGGAAATCATGATCACGGGAGCGACGGGCCGGTTGCCGGGCGACCATTCCTTCAACAGGGTGATGCCGTCCGTGTCCGGCAGCCACACGTCGAGCAACACCAGGTCGGGGCGCCGCACGCGCAGGGCATGACGGGCCTCGGCGGCATTCTCCACCGCTTCCACTTCGTAGCCTTCATCCTCAAGGATCTCCTTGATCAATTCACGGATGTCGCGCTCGTCGTCCACCACCAGAACGTAGGGTGCGCTCATAGGGATTGCTCCTTGTCATCCTGTTGCAGGATGCGTTCTCCGCCTTCCAGATATTCGTCGCTCACTTCCAGGATATCCTCATGGTGCGCCCGCTGCTCTCCGTCAGGCTGCGCCGCGCGCAAGGGCAGATGAATGATCACTTCGGCCCCTCCGCCGGCGGGGTTCTCCACGCGGATGCTGCCTCCGTGCTCCTCGACAATTTTCTTGACCACCGCCAGGCCCAGGCCGCTGCCCTTGGGCTTGGTCGTCACGTACGGCTCGAAGAAATGGCCCATCATCTTCCCGGAGATGCCGGGGCCGTTGTCCCTGATCCGCAATTCAAGCACATCCTGTCCATGGGCGGAAGCGATACGGGTGCTGATATGAATTTCACAGGGCTTTCCCTGCGCCGCTTCCAGGGAATTCTTGATGAGGTTGTGCAGCAACTGGCGCATGCGCCCCACGTCCAGCTTCAGGGCGGGCAGGTCCGGAGCCAGCGCCGTTTCGAAACGGCAGGCGTCCTTGTGCCCTCGATACAGGTCCAGTACCTCATCTATGATCTTGTTGATATCCACGATCCGCAGGTCCAGGTCCGGAGTCCGGGCATAGTCGGAAAAGGCCTGCACCATGTCCCGCATGACCTCCACCTGCTGCACGATGGTGTGGGTGGAGCGGTCGAGCACGCCGGCGTCTTCGGGGCTCATGCGTGACAGATACTTGTGCCGCAGGCGCTCCGCGGACAGCCGGATGGGCGTAAGGGGATTCTTGATCTCGTGGGCCAGGCGCCGCGCCACTTCGCCCCAGGCGGCATCGCGCTGCGCCTGGACCAGCGCCGTCACATCTTCCACCACGATGACATGACCTGCCGCGCGGCCCTCGACCCTGGGAAGGGCGGCGCCACGGCACATCAACACCTGCCTCCCGCCCCCTTTGTAGACGGTGATCTCCTTACGCCAGTCCTCGCCGCTTTCGAGCCCCTCAAGCACGGCGCCGGCAAGCTGCCCGCCCGTCTCCCCCGTGGCGGACAGCTCCCGCACCGGAAGCCCCACGATGTCCTTGAGTTCCACGCCGAGAATATGGCTGAAGGCCGAGTTGGCCGTGCGGATCACCCGGTGCCTGTCCAGGGTCATGACCCCCGAGGACAGGCGCCCCAGCACGGCCCGGAGATAGGCCCGCTCGCGGCGCACCTGCCGCTGGCTGCGCTCCGCCTCGTCGCGCGCCTGGGAGATTTTCTCCGTCATCTCGTTGAAAGACTCCACCAGAAAACCCAGCTCGTCATTGGAATAGGAAGGCAGGCGTTTGTTGTAGTGCCCGCTGGCCACCGACCGGGTGCCGATGACCAGCACCCGGATAGGCGCCACCAGGCGCCGGGCCGCGAAGAAAGCCGCCCACACGGCGAACAGGAAACTCAGCAGCAGCACCAGGGACAGGGTGACCGTGAAACTGAACTTGAGGGGCTTGCGCAGATAGACCAGTTGCTGGTACTGGCTGTATCCCGACTGCACATTGCCCGCCAGTAATTGCATCTGATCCGATACGGGGAACAGGGAATTGAGCACCCAGCGCTCGCCAATCGTCTCGGGAGACGGATTGCCGATGACCACGCGGATGAACAGCCCCTGGTCGCTGATCTCTTCCAGCCCGATATAATCAGTGCCTCCCTGCACTTGCAGCAGAATGCTTTCTGGCGGCATGTTGGGCAACAGGGCCGTGGAATTGGCGCTGCTGGAGGCGATGATATGGTCGCCTCGGCCGATGAGGACCAGTTCGTAGGCGCCGTGCGCCTCGCGCAGGTCCGTCAACTTCAGGGCAAGCTGCTTGTTCCCGGCGTCGGACAGGGCCGCCACGATGGCGCGCGCCTTCTTCAGATAGGTGAGCTTGCGCTCGTCCAGGGACTTGCGGCTCAGGGCCAGGGCGTCGTCGAAGGCCTTCTCGATGCGCACGTCGAACCAGCTGTCGATGCCCCGCTCGATGAAGCGCAGTGAAAAATAGTAGACCACGGACACCGGCGCCAGGGCAATGACGACGAACATCACCACCAGGCGCATGGTCAGGCGCGAACCGGTGGCGTGATTGCGGTATTGCTGGATAAGCCGGTAGAGATTGGAGGCGATCAGCACCAGCAGAATAATGGTGGCCAGAATGTTGATGACCAGCAAGGGCAGATAGATGCGCCCGAATTGTTCGGAGTTCTCCGTCGCCGCGCTCATCAGATAGAGAGAGGCAATGAGAAACACAAAAAGAATGAAAATGGGCAGGAAGCCGCTGCTGAGGCGCTTCAGTCTTGGATGGACCATGTAAACCATTCGCTCTTCATACGCCAGTCCGTGGTGACATAGGAACGCAGCCGCAGGGGTACGGGCAGGGCATCATCATCGAGCTTGAACAGGATGCGCCCCACATAGCGGGCACCGGAATCGAGCAGGTTGGCATCCAGGATGGGCAGGCGCACGACCGTGCCCAGCACGGACAGGGCCGCCTCCAGGCTGGGTATGCTGTGCCGTGAGCCGCTGTTGCGGTTGATGATCAGGTATTGCTGGGTAAGGGCCTGATATTCCAGGCGGTAGAGCTGTCCCAGGGTCGCGAAGATATCGTCGGCCCAGAATTCGCGCTGGCGGATGATCTCGATGCGCAGCCTGAAATCCAGCGGCACCCCCTCATGGAGGGCATCAATCATGGGTTCACTGAGACGGATGGTTGCCGAGGCGCTCAGATACAGAACGTCATCGATGAGTTCGGTATGGGCCTCGTTGATTTCGATGCCATGGGCGCGCGCGGGACCCGCATGGACCGCCAAGGGCGCCATGCCCGCCAGGATCATCCATGTCAGGGAACGGGGCGCCAGGTGCCGGATCCATCCGGAAAAGCGGAGCAACAGGCCGGAGCCTGCCGGAACGCCCTGGTGCTGGCGCCTAGCCTTTCCTGATGCAGGCATAATAAAACCCATCCATCTCGTCCTCACCAGGCAGTATCTGCCTGCCTGTCGTCATATCCCGCCCCCAGGCGCCCGCGATGGGTACGGCAAGCGCATCCCGGTGTGAGGCAAGGAAATTCTCCACCTGACGGTGATTTTCACCGGGGAACACCGAACAGGTGGCGTAGAGCAGCAGGCCTCCCGGCCTCAACAGCGGCCATAGCGCCCGTAACAATCTGGACTGTAACCGAATCAGGGCCCCGATGTCATCGCGTTCGCGCAGAATCTTGATGTCCGGATTGCGCCGTATCACGCCGCTGGCGGAGCACGGGGCATCCAGCAGGATACGGTCGAAAGGCTGCCCGTCCCACCACGTCTCCGGCGCGGCGGCATCCCCCCGCACCAGGGTTACCCGCGCGGCCGTGCGCCGCACGTTCTCACGCATCCGCTCCAGGCGCGCCACATCCACTTCCACGGCCACCAGCTCACCCACGGCCGGTTGACACTCGAAGATATGACAGGCCTTGCCCCCCGGCGCGGCGCAGGCGTCCAGCACACGCTGTCCCGGCCGGGCATCGAGCAGCGGCGCCGCCAGTTGCGCGGCCGCGTCCTGAACGGACACTGCGCCCTGGGCGAAACCCGGCAGCCGTTCCGCGTCCACCGGTGTCTCCAGCACAATGGCCGAATCCGCATGGGCTGCGGCGTGGCCGCGCAAGCCTGCCCGCTCCAGCCCGGCAAGATAGGTTTCACGCGAAGACTGACGGCAGTTGACGCGCAAGGTCATGGGAGGATGCCGGTTGTTGGCATGCAATATGGACCGCCACGCATCGGGCCAGTCCGACCTGAGCTGGTCGATCATCCAGCGGGGATGGGCATAGCGCCCCACCTCGTCGCGGTCCACGGCCTCCCGCACCTCGTCCCGGCGGCGCAGAAAATTGCGCAAGACGCCGTTGACCATCCCCCTCATCCAGGACTTGCCGGATTGCCCCACCCCGTTGACCGTTTCGGAAACAGCCGCGTGCGGGGGCACGCGCATGTACATGAGCTGATAGAGCCCCAGGAGCAGCAGACACTGGATGTCGCAGTCGCGCGCCTTCAGGGGCCGCCGCAGGAGGTGTGCCAGCACGCACTGCAGGCGCGGCTGCCAGCGCAGCACCCCGTAACACAGGGCCTGAGCCAGGGCGCGCTCCTCCCCGCTCAGCCTTTCCAGGGCCGCCGGCAGCGCCGCCGCCAGGGAGCGCCGCCGGCAGCATACCGCCTCCAGCACTTCCATCGCGGCCATCCTGGCATCGGTGGCCCGGTCCCTGCCGCCGGCGGGCTGGCGGCGCCCCTCACTCACCCAGCACCGTCCCGGCAGCCAGAGGGTGCGCGTTAAGAAACGCGCCCACCGCCATGGCCCTGCCGCCCGCGGCCTGCACCTCGAGAAGGCGCAATATCCCCATGCCGGTGGCCACATCGACACCTTCCCTGTCGGCCGCCGTGACGGTGCCGGGCGGTTGAGGCACGTCTCCGGGAAAGCACCGCGCCCGCCAGACCCGCAGCCGTTCGCCCGCCAGCCAGGTGTAGGAAACCGGCCAGGGATTGAAGGCGCGCACCTCGCGCTCCAAAACCTGGGCCGCTTTGCGCCAGTCCAGGCACGCCTCGGCCTTGCTCAGCTTGGGTGCGTAACAGGCCTGGGCATCGTCCTGGGGCCGGGGCGTGATGCGCCCCGCCAGCCAGGCCTCCAGGGCCTCCATCAGGGTGCTTGCGCCCAAGCGGGCGAGCTTGTCGTGCAGCGTGCCGCCCGTGTCATCGGGCGCAATGGGACAGGGCGCGCGCATGAGCATGTCTCCCGTATCCAGTCCGGCATCCATCTGGATGATGGTGATGCCCGTTTCGCGGTCACCGGCGAGGATGGCACGCTGAATGGGCGCGGCGCCGCGCCAGCGCGGCAGCAGGGATGCGTGGATATTGATACACCCCATTCGGGGTATGGCCAGGACTTCGGGAGGCAGCAACAGGCCGTAGGCCACCACCACCATGAGATCCGCCTCCTGGGCCCGCAATTCGTCCCATGCCCGGGGGTCCTTCAGTGTTTCCGGCTGAAACACGGGGATGCCATGGGACTGCGCCAGGCGTTTCACGGGGCTGGGCCGCGGGCGGCGTCCGCGCCCGGCCGGGCGGTCGGGCTGGGTGTACACGGCACAGACCTGGTGCCGCGAGTCCACCAGGGCCCGCAGGGGGTGGGTGGCGAATTCCGGCGTGCCGGCAAAGACGATCCTGAGTATTTCGGGCATGGCGTGAGAGGGCGATTTTAAGCGAAGAAAGACAGGCTACATGGCCTGACGCCGAGCCTTCTCCATTTTCTTGCGAATCCGTTTGCGCTTCATCTCGGTGAGATAATCGACGAACAGCTTGCCATCGAGGTGGTCGATCTCATGCTGGAGGCACACCGCCAGAAGCCCTTCCGCCTCGACCTCCAGCGCCCCGCCATCCCGGTCCAGCCCCCTGGCCACGACACGCGCGGCGCGCTCCACGCCCTCGCTGATGCCGGGCACGGAGAGGCAGCCCTCATCGCTCTTCTGGCTGCCCTCGCGCAGCGTGATCTCCGGGTTGACGAGCGCCAGGGGCTCGTTGCGTTTCTCACTTATATCTATGACAATCAATCGCTTGCTGATGTTTATCTGGGGCGCGGCGAGGCCGATGCCAGGCGCCGCGTACATGGTTTCGAACATATCGTCGATGAGCATGCGGATTTCGTCGTCCACCCTGGCAACAGGCGCGGCCTTGAAACGCAGGCGCGGGTCCGGATAGTGCAAAATGTGATGTATGGCCATGTGTTTTGCGGTGATTATGCTATATCTGTGGGTTCGCAATCCGGCGCCAGCCGGGAACTCTCGTGTGAATCTTAAAGGATTCCACCTGCTGCACGCTATAGTTGTTGTGAACTGATTGTTTTGACTACACTCCCAATGGATAAATTCATCAAGGCGGTGGAAATGTACGGCAGAACGCTATTTGTGGCCCTCGTCATGCTGATGGCCTCCGCAACCCCGCCGCTGGCGGACACCCTCAAGCTCAAGGAAGACCACCCCGAGCGTTACGTCGTGGTCAAGGGCGATACCCTGTGGGACATTTCCTCACGCTTTCTTGAAGATCCCTGGCTATGGCCGGAGATCTGGCAGCTCAACCCCGACATCGAGAACCCCCATCTCATCTATCCCGGCGATGTCATCAGCCTGGTATACGTGGATGGCAAGCCACGCCTGCGCATTGAACGGCGTGGACGCCCTATCGTCAAGCTCTCCCCCCAGGCGCGCTTCTCGGAGCTGGAAAGCGCCATCCCGACCATACCCGCCGACGCCATCAGGCAATTCCTGCTCTACCCGCGCATTATCAGCGAAGAGGAACTGGAGCAGACGGGCTATGTCGTCGCCCATGACGAAGGGAAACTTATCAGCGGAACCGGGGACCGGGTCTACGTGCGCAATCTCGACACGCAGGCAGGCAAGGAATACCGCATCATCCGGCCCGGAGACGCCTACCGCAACCCAGGGGCGAAAAAGAAGGACATCCTCGGCTTCGAGGCCCTGCAGGTGGCAACCGCCAAGCTGGTGCGCGGGGGAGACCCTTCCACGCTCCTCGTTACCCACGCTTCCCGCGAGATCCTGATCGGCGACCGCATCATACCCTTGGAAAACGAGGACAAACTGGATTATTTCTTCCTACCCCACCGTCCCGGCAAACCTGTTGAAGGCTATGTCATCTCTGTGCTGGACGGGGTTTCCCGCATTGGCCAGTATCACACGGTGGTCCTCAACAAGGGCCGGAACGACGGACTCGAAGCCGGTCATGTGCTGGTGATTCACCAGACGGGTCATGTCATTCGCGATACTGTCGCCCGCCGGGGCGCCAAGGTGCAACTGCCCAGGGAACGCGCCGGCATCGTGCTGGTGGTGCGCACCTTTGACAAGGTCAGTTACGGCCTGGTCATGGAGGCGTTCCGTGACATGCGCGTGTATGATACATTTACCCAGCCGTAGCTGAACTCTGCGCGGCCCGGGAACCAGAACAAACGATAACGGCTTTTCATTCAGGACACGCCCGGCTTCAGGGAAGAGGCCATGAACGCGGAACACGATATCCAGGACTGGCTGCTGCTGTCCCGCCTTCCAGGCATGGGGCCGCGCACCTGCCTGGCCTTGATACGGCACTTCGGAAGCCCGCGGGGCGTTTTCACGGCGCGGGCGTGCGAACTGGCGGCCCTGGGCCTGCGGGACAAGATCATCAACACCATCCTGCGCCCGCCGGGAACGGATCATATCGCGGCGGACCTGGCCTGGCTGGAGCACGACGGCCGCCACCTCCTGACCTTGCGCGATGCCGCCTATCCCGCCCTGCTCAGGGAGATCCATGACCCGCCGCCCGTGCTCTTTGTGGCGGGAAATCCCAGAGTGCTCTCACAAGCGCAGATTGCCCTGGTGGGCAGCCGCAATCCCACACCCGGTGGATGCGAGATCGCCCATGAATTCGCCGCAAGCCTGGGACGCAGTGGTCTTGTCGTCACCAGTGGCATGGCGCTGGGCATCGACGGCGCCGGTCACCGTGGCGCGCTGGACAGCGGCGCCCCCACGGTGGCGGTGATGGGGACGGGACTGGACCGCATCTACCCCGCATGCCACCGGGATCTTGCCCGGCGCATCGAGGAAAATGGCGCCATGATATCGGAATTTCCCATAGGATCTGCCCCCTGCCGTAAGAATTTTCCGCGCCGCAACCGGCTTATCAGCGGCCTGAGCCTGGGCACCCTGGTGGTGGAGGCTGCCGTGCACAGCGGTTCCCTCATCACGGCCCGCATGGCCCTGGAGCAGGGCCGCGAAGTTTTTGCCGTGCCCGGATCCATCCGCAGCCCCCAGTCACGAGGCTGCCATGCCTTGCTCCGCGATGGCGCCAAACTGGTGGAATGCGTTGCCGATGTCCTGGAAGAACTACAGGGTTTTTCCACTCCCATACAGGCTTCGCCCGATAATGAGCCCCCTGAAACAGTGGAGGCCCAGTGTGATCCCCAGCAGCAAAATGTGCTGGATCATATTGACGATACCCCCACGAGTGTTGATATGCTTGTCGCGCGGACAGGATTGACGGCAGACCGGCTTTCCTCCATTCTGTTATGGCTGGAATTGCAAAACCGTATTGTTTCTCTCCCGGGAGGCACATTTACACGTCTCAAATAGAGGAAATCGAATGAAGGAAAACATGCTGGACGTGCTGCTCTACCTGTTCGAGCATTGCGTGGACGAGGAACTCGTCCTCAATCCGGACGAGGACGCCATCAAGAACCGCCTCAGCGCCGCGGGCTTCCCCGACAAGGAAATCAGCAAGGCGTTCGAATGGCTGGAATCCCTGGCGCAGCTTCGCGAGCAGGGCAACGCCGCCCTCATCAGGTCCCCCAAGCAGCTCACCCACCGCATCTTTACCGCCGAGGAAATGGACCGCATCGACCAGCAAAGCCGCGGCCTGATACTGTTTCTGGAGCAAATGGACGTCCTCACACCCACCACGCGCGAGCTGGTCATCGACCGCGTCATGGCCCTGGAAAGCGAGGATATCGATATCGAGGGCGTCAAGTGGGTCATTCTCATGGTGCTGTTCAATCAGCCCGGTTACGAGGCCGCCTGCACCTGGCTGGAGGACTTCGTCTTTGACGACCAGAGCCTGAACCTGCAGTTGCACTGACCCCGCGACAGCCCCGGGAAGTGGCGGCAGTGCCGCCAACGGGCGCACATCCCCGGCGTCAATCGATCACGTGTGATCACGCATGAACGGCGCTCAATTTATCTGATCAAACCGCGATATAGAGTAAGGACAAAGGATCGCGCGGGATCCTCGCCCGGCCACCATGACCTTATTCATTGCAGGGCCATTGGCTTGCATTTCAATTTCACATGATGTTACAAAGCGCCCATGAGTAAAAACCTGGTCATCGTGGAATCGCCCGCCAAGGCGAAAACCCTCAAGAAATACTTCGGCAAGGGCTTCGAGGTGCTGGCCTCCTACGGCCACGTGCGCGACCTGCTGCCCAAGGAAGGCGCCGTGGATCCCGACCACGATTTCGCCATGAAATACCAGGTGATAGAAAAGAACAGCAAGCACATCGATGCCATCGCCAGGGCCATGAAGAAGGCGGACGCGCTCTACCTGGCCACGGACCCGGACCGTGAGGGCGAGGCCATATCCTGGCACATCTACCACATCCTCAAGGAAAAAAATCTCCTCAAGGACAAACCGGCCTACCGCATCGTCTTTCACGAGATCACCAAGAACGCCATCCAGGAAGCCCTGGCCCACCCCCGGGAGCTGTCCATGGAACTGGTCAATGCCCAGCAGGCGCGCCGCGCCCTGGACTTTCTGGTGGGCTTCAATCTCTCGCCCCTGCTGTGGAAAAAAATCCGCCGCGGGCTCTCCGCGGGACGGGTGCAGAGCCCGGCGCTGCGCATGATCGTGGAACGCGAGCAGGAAATAGAGAATTTCAAGCCCCGGGAATACTGGACCATCGAGGCCGACGTCGCCAAGGGCAAGGATCGTTTCAGCGCCAAACTGTCCCGCTACAAGGACAAGAAAATCACCCAGTTCAGCGTCACCCATGAAAAACAGGCGCGGGAGATCGAAAAACACATCCTGGATGTGGCTCAGGGCAAGCTGACCATCATCAACATCGAGAAAAAGCAGCGCAAGCGCAATCCCGCCGCGCCCTTCATCACTTCCACCCTGCAACAGGAAGCCGCGCGCAAGCTGGGCTTCACGGCGCAACGCACCATGCGCACGGCCCAGCAATTGTATGAAGGCATCGACACGGGAGACGGCGCCACGGGTCTCATCACCTACATGCGCACGGACTCGGTCAATCTGGCCCAGGAGGCAATCGGGGAAATCCGCGCCTTCATCAGCCAGCGCTACGGCGCTGAAAACCTGCCCAAGCAGCCGCGCAGCTTCAAGACCAAGTCCAAGAACGCCCAGGAGGCCCACGAAGCCATCCGTCCCACCTCCATCGCCATGGAGCCCGATGCCATCAAGCAGCACCTGAGCAGCGACCAGTACAAACTCTACAACCTGATCTGGAAGCGCGCCCTCGCCTGCCAGATGATTCACGCCACCATCAACACCGTCGCCGTCGACATGCAGGCCGGAGACGACGTCGTCTTCCGCACCACCGGCTCCATCATCGCCAAACCGGGATTCATGGCGGTATATCAGGAAGGGCAGGATGACGACAAGCGCAAGAGCAAGGACGAGGAACACACGCTGCCGGATCTCCAAGTGGGCGATACCCTCAAGCTGGAAAGGCTGCATCCGGAACAGCACTTCACGGAACCACCACCGCGCTACAGCGAGGCCAGCCTCATCAAGGCCCTGGAAGAATATGGCATCGGCCGCCCCTCCACCTACGCCTCCATCATCGCCACTCTGCAGCAGAGAGACTACGCGGTATTGGACAAGAAGCGCTTCAAACCCACGGATGTAGGGCGCATCGTCAACAAGTTCCTCACCGAGCATTTCGACCGCTATGTGGATTACGATTTCACGGCCAGGCTCGAAGATGAACTGGATGCCGTCTCGCGCGGTGAAAAGGAGTGGATCCCGCTCATGAAGGAATTCTGGAAACCTTTCAAGGAACGGGTGGACACCAAGGACAAGACCGTACAGCGCAAGGATGTCACCCAGGAACTCATCGACGAGCAATGCCCCAAATGCGGCAAGCAGCTCTCCGTGCGCCTGGGGCGGCGTGGCATGTTCGTGGGCTGCACCGGCTTCCCGGACTGTGACTATACCCGCAATATCGGAGACGACGGCGATACGCCTGAAGTGGAAACCGTGGAAGGCAGGCAGTGCCCGCAGTGCGCGGCCGCGCTGATCATCCGCCAGGGACCCTATGGCAAGTTCATCGGCTGCAGCAACTACCCGGACTGCAAGTTCATAGAGCCCCTGGAAAAACCCACGGATACGGGTGTCGAATGCCCCCAGTGCAGGAAAGGCACGATGCTGAAGCGTAAATCCCGCCGCGGCAAGATTTTCTACTCATGCTCCACGTATCCGGACTGCGATTACGCGGTGTGGAACGAACCGGTGACCATACCCTGTCCCCAATGCGGCTGGCCCATGCTGACCATCAAGACCACCAAGCGCAAGGGCACGGAGATCGTCTGCCCGCAGAAGGACTGCGACTACATCGAGCCCTACGAGGAGCAAGACGCCAAGGCCTCCTGAGGACTGGCGCTCAGAACTCCCAGACTCCCCTCAGCCCCGTGACCGTCGATTCACTGTCCGGCTGGTACACCGCGGAGCGGTAGGTCCGCCCGCCACTGCGGAAGGTGAATGTTTCCGTGTCCGACCGGCTGAAGCGGGTCTGTTCGAAATAAAGGGAAAGAGAAAATGTACTGCGCTGCGGCAGGACGGGATAGATCAGCCACGAGGCATAATAGGAAAGCCGGGCGCGGGGCCGCAGATCCACCGATGCGCCCAGGGTGTTGAAGTCGATGGTTTCCCATGTTCTCAGGGGGATCTTTATTCCCATATGGATGTTATGGCCATGGCCACGCGTCAACAATTGCAGGCCAAGGCCGGCCTTGGCATACAGAAAATGATAAGTCTCCAGATATCCTTGTACCGGCGTGCCATCCGTCAGTGAGCCGCTGCCGATATATCTTTGCCAGAAATCCGAGCCCAGGGAGAAGCGTCCGTCCACGGCACGCAGCAACCCGGCGGGTGACAGGGGAAAACGATACCCGGCCTTCAATTCCAGGGTGTTGCCGAAATAGCGCGTGCTCGTCTTGAAAGGTTTGAGTTCCGGCGCTGATGCGGTCAGATCGAAGGCATTGCCATCATAGGCCACCGAGCCATTGTAGATTCTTGCATCCAGTTCGATAAGGGCGCCGCGGCGCACATTGGTGAAATTGGAATAGGCCAGGCCCAGCGCGTACCGGGGGCCCGATTCCGAGAGGAAATTGGAGGCCTGGGGAATGGACTCCTTCCATTGATAGTATTCCGTGGCGGCATAGGGCCGCCAGGCCATGTCCCCCGCCCGCAGTCCCACGGCGGAGATATCCGCCGGCAACAGCAGAATCATGCCAGCGATCAGGGCAGGTAATGTATGAAATCCTCGTGCCACTACACCCTCCCGGCGAAAATATGTTCCGCCATTCCTCCTCTGGTGTAGTAGCGGCGAAAACCGCTCCTTCTTGAGGCGATCAACCCGGCAGTTGCATAAAGGAACCTCTGATTAATTCATGAACCGGCGTCTGGCGGCTGAAATGTCCCGGCTCTGCGTTGAAAAGCTTGGCAATAGCGCACGATTACCTGCGCTTTTCGCCTTGATCCGGAACATTTCATCTCGCCATCCATCCGGTCCAGAATTAATCAGAGGCTCCTAAAATTGCAAGGGCCAACCGAGGATAACAACTTGTTTCATGCGCCCTGCTGTGTGTGACACCCCCAAGCGTTGGCGCCACACCAGGTTTTATCCTGCAGCAGGCCGCGGGAAGACACAAGATACAAAAGGCTGCTTTCCTTTTACCTTTTACCTTGTATCTTGTACCTTGTATCTTGTAACTTTCGCAATCCCAGCACCCAGTTTTTGCAATGACCGGGTTAATACTGCGACTGGAATGACAGAGAAATGATCAAGAAAGCGATTTCCTTCCTGCTATGCGCACTCCTGCTGTCTGGCGCAGGGCTTTCCGCGGCCGCGGAACTGAAGCTTGCCACCAGTCCGTGGCCGCCCTATGTGGACGAGAATCTCCCCGGCAAGGGGCTGGCCATCAAACTGGTCACCACCGCCCTGTCGCGCGCCGGATACAAAACCAGCCTGAGAATCGAAACCTGGACCAGGACGCTGGAAGGCGCGGATATCGGCGTCTACGATGTCATTCCCGCGGCCTGGTACAACGAGGCGCGCGCCCGCGCCTTCAACTTCAGCAAACCCTATCTGACCAACAACATCATGCTGCTCAAGCGCAAGGACGACCCTTTCACCTTCAACGGACTGTCCGACCTGAAAGGCAGGATCATCGGCATCATCCCCGGCTACGCCTATGGCCCCGCCTTCGACGCCGCGGGAAACTTCTACCGCGTCAACAGCCGGCATCTCGTGGAAAATCTCACCAAGCTCCGCCTGGGGCAGATCGACCTGACGCTGGATGACGAGCGGGTGTTGCTGCACGACCTGGGAAAATACATGGCCAACAGCCAGGGCCAGTTCGTCATCCTGCCCAAGCCCCTGTCCGTCAACGGGCTGCACATTGCCGTGAGCAGGCAACGGCCCGATCATGAAAAAATCGTGACGGACTTTGACAAGGCCGTGGAGGAAATGAAGCAGGACGGCGAATACGAAAAGATTCTCAACGAATACGCAATCTACAGAAAGCGCTTGTAACCTGGCGCGCAACACGGGTACAACCCCGCCTTCGCCGTATTCTCACGCATCAAGCAAACCGCAACTGGAAGACGCGGAAGTGCGGCCCACGGAATAGTCACCACGGGACCGTGCCCGCCGCATGAGTTCCGCCGATGAAAACCTGGATCAGGAATCCAGGCTCTCCCACGTCGTGGTAAGCGTCTGATCGGCAGTACCATCACCATCAACATCTATTTCAAGCTGAACATTGGTACTGTCGATAGCCGTCAGGGTCACGCTGCTGTTGCCCTCACCCGTGATCTTCATGCGGCCTGTGTAGGGATAATCCGGCGCCACGCCTTCGAAGGTCGCCAGGGTTTCAAATTGAACGTATCCACCGAGTTCAGTGCTGGATACGGTTCCATTGGCGTTCACGGTATAGGCCAGGGTCACATCATTTTCCGTGAAGGCGATGAGATAGTTGCTCAGGCTCTCGGTGACGCCATTGATGTCAATGGTAAGCGAGTTTCCCTTCACGGATCCCATGAAATTCACATCATCCTGGGTCTCCAGGGCATAACTCATGTCCCCGTTGAAGGTCGCCGTGTCTCCGCCTCCGGCGACCACCACATTTGCCAGGGTCATGGTCACATCAACACTCCAAACCGAATCCACCAGGGGATTTCCGCTCAACGCATTGAATCTCAAGGAGATCATGCCATTCACGGACACCATGTCCGAATAGTCGATACAATTGTTGAAGGTCAGGGTGAAACTGTCTCCCGCTGATAAGCCGAGGGAATTATCCGCATCGTCGAAAGCGACACTCACCGATCCACTGACGCCACAAGGCACCTCATCAGGGTGGGATATCCCCGTCAGCCGGGGAGGGGTATCGACATCATTCTGAAGAATCCAGCGTAATTGCTTGTTGGCGAATGCCGCCAGGCGCGGGCCTGCTCCGGCCTTCCGTACGGACACGCCCGTGACAATATCCCCGCCTTCACTTGCAACCTCATACGTCGACTGGGCGTTCGCCGCGCCGGCGCCCGCCGCCGCCTCGGCGTTTGCCGTGGTGATCGCAACAGGGGTTTCCGTGCTTGCCGTGCTGCCTCCACCACTGCCCCCACCCCCGCAAGAGGCAAGCAGAATGAAAATGAGCAGACCAGAAAACCGGAAGTATCGGCGAATGCTTCCCATGGGACTTCTCCTCAAGTCGGGCATATGCTGGAGAACATTTTGGTCAGGGAGAATTTTACACCAACGACGCGCGCACATGAATCATGCCCGCATTTCCTATAATGCGGGTCAGAAACCAACCCCTTGGGCAACAATAGTATGTCGTGTTCAGCAATTGATTTGAGAAAAACAGGCATGCGAGGGACTTCTGAGGCTTACTCAGGTAGCCTGATTGTAGAAACACAGCTTTTTCCGTATAAGAACCCCGCCGCGGTCACGGCCCTGGCATCGTGAAGTAGAATACCGCGCCCAAGCCGGGCCTGCTGCGCGCCCATATGCGCCCCCCATGATGTTGCACGATCCTCTTCGCCGTCGCCAGGCCTACCCCGCTGCCTTCAAATGCCGGATCACTGGACAAGCGGCGGAAGGCCGCAAAAATTTCGTCGGCCTTGTCCTGCTCGAAGCCGATACCATCGTCGGCGACATAATAAATCACAACGCCATCCTCTTCCTTCATCCCGACCTCGATGTTGGAAATCTCGTTCTTGCGCGTATATTTCCAGGCATTCTCCAGGAGATTCATCATCAATATGCGTGTCAGCACCCCGCTGGCCATCACCGTCATGCCGGGATGGACGACAAATTTCGCCTTTCTGTCCGGCGCATGGCGGGAAAACTCCCTCAGAATCCCGGCGCACAGATCACTGAGATCCACTGGCTGCCTGGCAGATGGGGGGTGGGAAGACCGGGAGAGATCCAGCAGGTCGGTGATGAGCCGCTTCGCCTGCTTGGCGGCGTTGTTAACCCGCTGCATGTAAATGATTTCGTCGGGCTGGTGATTCCGCGAGTATTCGTGCAGCAGTATCTCGCTGTAACCCTCGATGCGTGTCAGGGGCGCATAGAGATCGTGAGCAGCGGAATAATTGAATGCCTCAAGGTCCTTCTTCTCACGCTCCAGAGCCTCGATGCGCTGTCTCAGCACGTCGATCTCAGCGGCCTCCCTGGCGCCGCCGCCGCTCGCTTTTTCACGGCCGTTTCCTTCCATGTCGTGCCGCTCCTGCCTTGTTACGCTAGCGTTTCACTCCACATGGCGCATGGTACTCGAACAAGAACCTTTTATCCTGCCGGCTGCTCCGGTGGAAACTGGGGGAATTGGCCGGTTGCATGGCAGCGCGATGCATGGCGCAGCTCAATTGCATCGTGCCGTCCCTGGAGAGCGCGATACCACAGCCCTCGCCCTTTGCCCGGGACTGGCAACCATGCCCCAGCCACTGGAAAAGAAGGCGGGCAAATTCCCTTTCACCCTTTAGAAGTTGGCCATCCAGGATGATCCAGTCGAAGTCATCTACCTCCCTGTCCTCCTGGAGCAGCTGGCCACCGTCCCTGAACGCTTTCAACTCATAGGTGTTGTCGTTCAATGCGGACTGCAAGGATGAAAACCGCCCCATGCGTCCCCCCAACAGAAGTTTCATGCCGCCACCGGCAGTGATCTCGCCGCCTCGCGCGCCTTGAGAATGCACTCCTTCAATTGATCGTCGACATCGATCCATACTGCCACGGACATCACCTTGCCCGTCCTCTGGGCCCTGCCATCACCGAAACGCCGCATGGGCATGCCGAGCTTCCTGAGCAGTCGCTCGAAGGAGATGCTGATGACAGTCACGTAGGCGCGCACCCCGTTTCTTTCCGCCAGATCGACCACCTTCCGAAACATGTCAAGGGTCAGGCCTCCGATGCCGCACAGGCCACGGTCATGGCAGTCGCAGTGACGGATTGCAAAACGGCTCACCTCCCACACCGCCGGGTCCCTGGGGGGCGCCTGTCCCCGCAACAGGAGAGGAAAGGTATCCTTGAGCATGTAGGGGCCCGTTGTCGGCAGAATACGCCAGCAACCCTCCACCGCGGCACCTTCCCTGACCACCATGTACAGGGGATTCAGATCATCGTATCCATCCCGCTCCATGCCATGCTCCGATCTCACATCCCATCCCAGCCGTTCGCGGAATACCTGGTGTCTGAGCCGGAACATGCCTTCCAGGATCTCCCTGTCTTCCGTCAGTTCCCTCCCCCGCGCCAGTATGATCTCGCTCATCCCCTAGCACCTCCCTATGCATGTCAATATGGGGTGTAAGTAGACAATGAAAGGGGGCGGAAGGAAAACTGTAAGATCTTACAGGGTCCGCCGTGGCATTTGCCTGGAGGAGGGCAAGACAGGCAGGGGCAGGGAGTGGATCGCGCCGCGCTCAGCACCAGTCCTCGGTCAGTTGCTGGATCACGGTTGAGAGGCCACGGACGCGCCTGCCAGATCTTCCCTAATTCAGTTGGGGCGCTATGAGCCCCGTGGAAATCGCCCTGGCAATCGCCTGCTGGCGGTTGACGACATTGAGTTTCTCGGCGGCATTCTGCACATGGAATATAACCGTGCGCTCCGAAATTTTGAGTATGCGCGCCGTCTCCCAGGTGGTCTTGCCTTCCGCGGCCCACAAGAGGCACTGTTTTTCCCGCTCTGTCAGGGAGATCTGCGATATGGGCAGGTGATCCACCTGGGAGAAAAGCCTGCGCACGGCCTCGTGAAGATGCGCCGTGAAGAGCAAGGCATTGGGGCTCATGGCTTCGATGCGCGGCCCGGCCTTCTTGTGATCGTCGGACGAGCCCAGGCTGAACATGGCCGATTCACCGCACGCGGTATGCACGGGGAAGCTGATGCCGCTCCTCAGGCCGTGATCGCGCGCCTCATCCATGAACATCCTTGCCTGCTTGTCTTTTTTCTCCAGGGGGGCGACCTGTGACCAGTTGATGGGCAGGGAGCTGCGGGTACAGTGGGCCACGACAGGATCAATGCACAAATAGTTTCTTTCCAGATAGCGCTCGCGCCATTTCTCGGGATAGCCGCTGACATAGATGAAGGAAGGCTGGGTCAGGGATGTCGGTATCCTGGCGCCATAGATGAAATGCTCGGACTCGGAAAAATGGCAGAAATCAGCGCAGACGCCATGGATTGCCTCTAAGGATCCCGCCCTGGACAGAGCGTCGATAAAGCCATTCAAAGATGTCTGCGCCATGCTCGGCTTCTCCGGATTAGGGCACAGTACTGTTTCTTCCCAAAACATGCCGTGCCGCCCGATCACACGTCGTCCGGCTTTCCCTGACCTGGATCAGTCAATACTAATAACCCGGCCGCGATGAAACATCAAGCCCCGTGATTCTGACCGATACGGGCTCATTTGCAACTTGCCGGCATTTCGATTCCCCACACACCCGAAGAACATAGGAATTTTCCGATTCACCAGCGCCACGATATCCGCGGTGCCTGCGCATTGGTATTTTGACATATCAAAAAGGGTAGCGTAGATTCACGTCATCAACCCGCATTTCTCACCAGGATGGCGGGATGATCGCGTAGAGGATTGGATTCACAAAGGATTTTAGGAAGGAGCGGAATACCCGTGTGTATTTCCGGCTGAGTAAAATCCTTTGTGGATTCAAGAATCAAGCGAGGGGCCGTCATCCTGGTGAGAAATGCGGGTCAACCCGGCACCAGAAGGAAGCCACCCATGCGGCTCCGGACCGTCATAGTGATCCTGATCATAGCGGCTCCAGCGTGGCCGGCCAGGCTCTGGAAGGCACGCAGCCCAAGCGGATCAGCCTGTACTTTCTGTACGATGGGGTGGACGGGCTGAGGATGGGTGAAAAAATCCCTGATCTCCTCGCCACTTGGCGGATGTGCCAGCGCCTGCCCGCCGGAAAATGGCTGTTCAGCCGCCTGCTGGGCCGGCGCGTGCCCTACTCGGGCAGCATCTCCCCGCTCATTACGGCCCTGCGACCCGGCTACGCGCGGGTGGAACTGCGCGACCGGCGCGCGGTGCGCAATCATCTCGATTCCATTCATGCCATTGCCCTGGCGAACCTGGGGGAAATCGCCAGCGGCCTGGCGCTGCTCTGCAGCCTGCCCGCCCATGTCCGCGGCATCGTAACCCATATCTCCATCGACTACCTCAAAAAGGCCCGCGGCCGCCTCGTGGCGGAGAGCCGGGTAACATTGCCCGAAGTGAACGGCGACCTCCAACATCGGGTACGGGCCGACATCCGCGATCAATCAGGAGAAGTGGTCGCCCGCATCGAGGTGAGCTGGCAACTGGGCCTGAAAACCTTGGGAACCTCTGATTAATTCTGGACCGGATGGATGGCGAGATGAAATGTTCCGGATCAAGGCGAAAAGCGCAGGCAATCGCATGCTATTGCCAAGATTTTCAACGCAGAGCCGGGACATTTCAGCCGCCAGACGCCGGTTCATGAATTGATCAGAGGTTCCCTTGCATGAGGACCTGTAAAAACCGCGCTGATATGGATACCCGGCTGCTGGAACATGCCCGTATCGAGGCGCCCCTGTTGTGCGGGGCCATGTATCCCTGCAGCAATCCCGAGCTGGTGGCGGCCGTCTCGGAGGCGGGCGCCATGGGCATCGTGCAGCCCATCTCCCTGACTTACGTGCACGGTTACGACTTCCGCGCGGGCCTGCGCTACATCCGCTCCCTGACGGACAAGCCCATCGGCATGAACGCCCTCATCGAAAGGTCGTCACGGCGCTATCACCAGCGCATGGAACAGTGGGTCGATATCGCCCTGGAAGAGGGGGTGCGCTTCTTCGTCACCTCCCTGGGCAATCCGCGCTGGGTCGTGGACCGCGTGCATGCCACCGGCGGCCGCGTCTACCACGATGTCACGGAATACAAGTGGGCCGAGAAGGGACGGGATGCGGGCGTGGACGGGCTGATTGCCGTCAACAATCAGGCAGGCGGACACCTGGGAAACCTCGATGCCGCGGCCTTGCACGAGGCGCTGTCCGGCATGGGCCTGCCCCTGGTCTGCGCCGGGGGTATCGCCACACCCCGCCAGTTCGCCGCCGCCCTGGCCATGGGATACTGTGGCGTGCAGATGGGCACACGCTTCATCGCCACCCGGGAATGCCGGGCCAGCGACGCCTACAAACAGGCCATCATCCAGGCGCAAGAGGATGACATCGTCACCACGGAACGTATTACCGGCGTGCCCGTCTCCGTCATCCGCACGCCCTATATCGAGCGCCTGGGCACCCGCGCCGGCCCGCTGGGCCGCTGGATGCTGCGCGGCAGGCACAGCAAGCATCTCATGCGGACGCTTTATGCGCTGAATTCCCTATGGCGGTTGAAGCGCTCACTCATGCAGGAGGACAAGGCCGGCGACTACTGGCAGGCCGGCAAGAGCGCCGGGGCCATTCATGAAATAAGATCCGCGTCCGTCATCGTGCGCGAGTTCGCCCTGGCGCTATCGAGGCTGGACGCGGGAGGCGACATTGGCGCGCCCTAGAGGATTCGAACCTCTGACCTTTGGAATCGGAATCCAACGCTCTATCCAGCTGAGCTAAGGGCGCATGCGTGAGGATTTTCGAGCCGGTATCGAACGCCTAATCTACCAGAATCGGATGGTATTTTGTACGGCCGCGGCTAATTTAGGGGATTTTCTCCGCCAGGGGACGATATTGCAGGGCGTAGAACATCTCCAGGTAGCGGCGCGTCTCCTCGCGCTCCAGGTTGGTGACATAGTTCCAGAAGCCGTAGATGCGGGACAGGGTCATCATGCGCTCGGCATACAGGTCCCAGGTGTAGCGCTGGCGTATGCGCTCCAGGGCGTTGTCGGAGATTTGCTCCCAGTATTGGGGTGATTCCGCCACGCGGGCAAAGAAATCGGCCATGAGCTGCGCGGCCTGTTCGCCATGATTGGGCTCGATGTGAAATCCCGAGACGCCATTCTCGATAATCTCCAGGGGCCCGCCGTAGCGGGTGGCGAATGTCGGCAGGCCGCTGCTCATGGCCTCGATCACCGTCAGGCCAAAGGCCTCGAAAAGCGCCGGCTGCACGAAGGCGCCGCGGTGATCGGCAATATAGCGATAGAGTTCGCCGGCCATGTTCTTCTCCAGTTGCACGCCCAGCCAGCGCACCTGGCCGTCCAGCTCGTAACGGTCCATCAGCTCGTGCATGCGGGCGATCTGCTCCCGTTCCTCGCGGTCACCCGAGAGTCCGGCATCCACATGACCGGCCACCAGCACCAGGTTGGCGGCCTCCCGCAGCTGCGGACACTGACCGTACCATTCCACCAGGCCGGTAATGTTTTTGATGTGGTCGAGGCGCGCCATGGAGAACAGCAGGGGCTTGTCACGGTCCTGCAGTACGCCGCGCGCATCCGGCCCCTGGTGGCTGCCGAACACGATGTTCTCCAGTTCGCTGTGCAGGGCGGTCAGGCGCCGCTCCCTGTCACTATAGGAAAAATAGATCTCCGGGTTGGCACCCGGAGAAACGATGTTGAACTTGGGATCGAACATCTCGATGCCATTGACCACCCGGTAGAGTTCCGGCATGGTGAAGGCGCTGTAGCTCTCGTACTGCCCCACGCTCTCGCTGTTGCCAACAATCTCCTGGTAGGTGCTCGTGATGATGAAATCGGCGGCATTCATGGCAATGAGATCGGCCGTGAACTGGCACGAGAAATGGTATTGCGCCTCATTGTCCTTCCAGTAGAGATCGGACATGAGGTATTTGGTTTTCTCCAGGGCATGGGCAATATTGCACTGGGTGACGTGCAGGCTGTGGGCCAGCAGGGTGGCGACCAGATTGCCATCGGAATAATTGCCCACGATGAGATCGGGGCGGCCCGACAGCTCGGCCAGCACCTCGCGCTCCGCGTCCTCGGCAAAACGCTCCAGGAAGGGCCAGATCTCGAAGCGGGAGATCCATTGCGGCACCACCTCCCCCTCGGGCGTGCGGAAGGGCACGCGCAGGATGCGCGCCGACTCGGTGCCCACGATGGCCTCGATGCGCTGGTCGCAGGTGGTGTTGCCCGCCTCGGGGATGAGGCGCGTCACCACCAGGATCTGCGGATCGATCTCCAGCCCCTGCTCTGTCAGGCGCTTGCGCATCTCCTTCTCCAGGGCGCGCACCTGGTCCAGGATATAGACCACCTGCCCCCCGGTATCCGGCAGGCCAAGCACGTTGTCCTGGGCGAAGTAGCCATGAGGGGAGAGAATGACCAGATTGAAAATCATGGGAATGCGGCTCAGGAAACGCTCCAGATTGCCGGGATCGGGCGCCTCCAGGATGTCCGTGAGCAGGGACATGGTATCGCGGATACGCGCCACCGTCGCCCCCCAGCCGGGCTCGAACCCCAGGGACTGCAGGGAGTGCCCCACCTCGGACCACCCCTCCGCCGTATCCCGCGCCGCCAGAAAATCATCGGCCTGGCGCAGGCGCTTGCGCAGCTCGGAGACGCTGCCGATGCGGTCATTGAGCATCAACTGCTGTCCCTGATATTGATGGACGGTGAGGAAATCCAGGATATGCTGTCCCCCCGACCCCAGTTCCTGGAACAATTGGCTGGAGAGGCGCCGGTTGAGGAATTCCACCCCGCGCCCGATGGAACGGGACTCGCGCAGCTTGGGGAACTCACGGCTGAAGGGGCCGATATCGAATTCGAGTATGAGATTGCTGTGTGGCCTGCCACTGTCCACCAGGCTTTCCTTGCAGGCAAAGTATTGCGAGGTGGAAATGGTTTCAACCTGCAGGGATTCGGCATGGATGCGCAGGTATTTCCAGCGTGCGATATAGGGCCGCACGGCCAGATAGATCCATGGCGACCTGATGGCGGCTTCCTGGACGGCGCGCAGTGTCTTGCAGAAAGGCGATTCCTGGAAACCAGGATCTTGCGCTTCGCAACAGTAACTTTCCAGCTCGTCGCTGATCTCCGAGCGCAGCAGAAAAGGCTTGCCCACGCCCGCCAGGCGGCGCAGGAAGGTGAAGCAGGTATCGCGGTTTTCTTTCAGGTATTCTTGTAGTTCTTGCATGGTCTATGCGAATTCAGCCTTTTGTTTCCCCTGGAACGAGCCAAGGAAGTCATAATATTCAATGCCTTCGATAATCCCCCAGGCATATTCTCCGGTAGCGAAGTGGATGCGCTCACGGCCACGCAGCGCTTCAAGCTCACCGCTGTGGTTGCCCACCACCACGCCCAGGGTCTCGCCCGACAACATGTCCTCGTCATTCCCGGAGTCCCCGGCGACAAGGATATGTTCGACGTCTATGCCCCACTTATCGGCAATGTAACGCAAGGCTGCACCTTTCGAGGCCCGCACCGGCAGGATGTCCAGGTAGGCGCCATGGCAAAAGACCACGTTCACATGCAGTTTCAGTCTCCTCAGCATGCGGATGATGTCCTTCACGGGCGGCGCCTTTTCCGGATCGATGAAATAACTGATCTTGAATTCCCGTTGTTCCCGCTGAGGCTGGAGACGCAGGCCCGGGATGCCCTGCATCGCCTCCCGCACTTCCGTGGGCTGCCATTGATGCTGGATATGCTGGCGCCAGGTGACATCCTGGACGAGATTGCGTCCATAGTGAATCTCGGTGCCCACCGCGGTAATGAAAAAATCCGGCCGCGGCACGCCCCACTTCTTCAATACATCCCGCGCGCTCTCGATGCGCCGGCCCGTGGCGACGCCGAAACCGATGTGGTGCTCGATACCACGCAGGCGCTCCAGCAGGGAGGCCAAGGCCTCGCGATCGCCAATCAGGGTATTGTCGATATCGCACACCAAAATGCGGTCCGAGGTGGGCAGGCGGCTTTTCACCGCCATGCTGGGCCGCCTGCCCCGCATGCTCTTTCCAACCACCCGGTTGATTTCCCTCAGGTATTTGACCACATGCCCTTCCCAGGAGAAATGCTTGCGGGCGCCGTTCAGGCCCGCCTTGGACCAGCGCCGCCATTGCTGCCGGTCCGTCAGGGCATCCACCAGCACCTCTCCCAGCCGGTCGGAGTCGAGGGGGTCGATGAGCACCCCGTTGCGGCAATACCGGATGATGTCGCGGGGTCCGCCGTCTTCCGTGGCGATGATGGGCAGGCCGCTGGCGGCGGCCTCCAGCAGCGTCAGCCCGAAAGGCTCGGTGAGGGCGGGATTGACGAACACCCCCTTGCTCTTGGCGGCCAGGCGATAGAGCAGGGGCACGTCCTCGGGTTCGTGATGCTTGGGATAGGCAACGTGCCCATAGAGATCGTAGCGGTCGATCATGACCATCAGTTCCGTGAGCACGCGGCGCGGACCCTTTTCCATGGTGGCCAGTTCATCGCGGTTGCCGGCGATGATGATGAGGTTGGCCAGTTCACGCAACTGGGGATTCTCCGCATAGGCGCGCACCAGGGTGGCAATGTTCTTGCGCGGATCCGGACGCGACAAGGCCAATATCATGGGCTTGTCGGGTTCCGCCAGAAAGCGGGCGATCTCCTGAAAAATGGGCGGCCGGAAACGCCCCCGCTTGGGGGGGTAGAAACGCCCCAGGTCGATGCCGGGCGGAATGACCACGATGCGTTGCGGCTCGTAGTTGTCATAGAGGCTGTACTGTTCCTCCACCTCCTGGGCGGTGCTGGCAACGACCAGGGCCGCATGGTCCAGCACCTGGTCCTCCGCTTCTATGCGCTGGCTGATATGATACTGGCTCTCGATATTCTCCTCCTTCATCCCCTGCAGCAGCAGGCGCTGGCGCTTGACATGTCCCAGGGAGTGCCCGGTGAATACCAGCGGGGTGTCCAGCAGGGTGGAGAGGCGTATGCCCACGTATCCGGCATCGGCATAGTGGCTGTGAATGATGTCCGGTATGCGCCCGACGCGGCGGATATGCTTCAGGGCCTGGTCGGCGAAGCTGTCGAGATAGGGCCACAGCACCTCCTTGCGCAGATAGCGCCGCGGCCCGCAGGGCAAGCGGATGATGAAGGCCCTGTCGGCAATCTGTTCCTGGGGCTGGGCATAGTCCGAATCCACTTTTGCGTCAATCACCTGGCGCGTCAGGATGTCGACCCGTTCGACGCGGGGGTGATCGGCCAGCGCCCGGCCCAGTTCCAGCACATACTTGATCTGCCCCCCCGTGTCGGAATCGCGGCCCAGCTCGTTGCTGTGCCCGCGCATGAGGCCGTGGACGCTGATGAGAAGGATGTACATGCCCTTCCCGTTCTCAGCCACGGCCATCCTCCGTCCACGCTTCGAGAAAGGCCGTGTAAAGCCCACGGTCTCCGAGGGTCGCGCCCCTGACCCTGCAGATCCTGGCCGCGAAGGCGAGCGCGCGCTGCAGGATATCCGGCCATTCCCAGCCCCGCTGCATACCCAGGAGGACGACCGCGCTGAAGGCATCGCCGGCACCCACCGTATCCACCACTTCATCGACCGTCACCGGATCGCCCCACAGGGTTTCATCCGCGGTGAGCACCACGGCGCCCTGTTCTCCCCGCGTTACGATGAGGACCTGCATGCCGGATTGTTCGAGCAGCGCCGTGGCGGCCGCCAGCAGATCATCCTCCGCCCCCATCCCGGGCGCGGCCAGTTCCATCAGCTCCCCGTCATTGAGCTTGACGCAATCGGCGCCCGCTACGTCATCGAGCACGCTTTCACGGCGCCACCAGGGGGCGCGCAGATTGACGTCCACGCAGCGGGGAATGGCCAACTGTGCACGTAAATGCGCCAGTGTCTGCCGCGAGGTGTCATGGCGGACAGCCAGGCTGCCATGATAGATGAGAGAGACGCGCACCCCGCGGATCGCCTCTTCGACTCCAGAAAGGGCAATGTAATCATAGGCCTGATGAGACACGATATCGTAGGAGGGCTGCCCGTCCCGGAGGGTCACGGCGACTTTGCCGGTGGAGTGTGCCTCATGCACCTGCACGCCCCGGGTATCCAGGCCCCAGGCCCGCATCGAATCGAGCACCTCCTCTCCCTGGCGATCCGCGCCAACGGCGCTGACGAAGAGGGGCGCCTCGCCGAATCCCTGGAGGTGCCAGGCCACATTGAAGGGCGCGCCCCCCAGCACGCGCGCACCATCGGGAAACGTATCGAAGAGCACCTCACCGAATATCAGGGGACGACCTTGTCCTTGAGGTGGCGCTTTCATGTCGGCGTTTGCGGCGGGGTTTGATTGTCAGTCTGAGGTTTTCTGCTGCTGATTTGAACCTGAATCCGTGGGTTCATGATGGCGCATAGCCCAAGCTCTTGATCCCACGGCGGTTCAAAAAATACCCGCTTAACCTATGGGTGAAGCTAAGATTTTTTGATCCCACTGCGGAATCAAACTCTCGCGCTCTGCATCCGCCCAGAACCCTCGGATTCAGGATGAACAGTAGCACTTGGGCCCATCCCTTGCAATTCTCAAGATTCATTGAGAGCGGAAACAATAGGGCAACCTTGGCCTGGCGTACTGTCACTGCATTGCCCGATGAGGCGTTCCAGCCGCGCCTTCATCAGCATGAGTTCCTGAATCTGCGCATCGATCTGCTGCCGCCGGCGTTCTGCCTGGGCCTGCACGTCATTGCACTGTCCCTCGCCCAGCTCCAGGAGGCGGGCGATTTCCCGGAGGCTGAAGCCCAGGCGCTGGGCACGCTTGATGAACTGGATTCTGTGGATGGTTGTCTTATCGTAAAGACGGTAGCCCGCGGCGGGCCTGGCAGGCCGGGCCACCAGTCCCAGGCGCTGGTAGTAGCGCACTGTCTCTACGTTCACACCCGCGGCTCGCGCCAGCCGCCCGATGGTCAAGGGCTTGTCCGGCATAGAATCTCCTGCTTTTCGCTGTCCTTCTGTGACTGATCCACCCCTCCCAGAATAAACCAAAACCCCCTGGCTGTCAGGGCCGGCAGGGCAATACACATATATTTTAAATGGTTATAAATCCGTCCCTGGATACCCCTTTAATTTTATCAGTCTTTTCCGATAACTATGTCATGCCATTGAAACTCTTTGCCATCACCCTGACAATGTCGGGCACCATCATCATGCTGGCCGCCCTGCATCCGGCCGTGCAGCTTTGGAAGGCGCATCGCACGGGGCGGCAGCGCAATGCCTGGCGGATATTGCTGGTCCTGATGGTGTTGTTCGTCATGGCCTATGGCATTTTCCTCGCCGCCCTCGCCACCCACAACGTCACCATGGTGGACCTTGTCGTCTCGGCCCTGATGTTTGGCGGCAGTTGTTTCGTGATCCTGGTTCTGAGGATCAGCCTGATGAGCATCAAGGACATCAAGAAAGCCGCGGAACTGGAACGCTACAACGCCCTGCATGATCAACTGACCGGCCTGCCCAACCGGGTATTGCTGTATGAAAGCATGTTGCAGGCTATTGCACATGGCAAACGCAGGCACACCCCCGTGGCCCTGATGATCATGGACCTCAACCAGTTCAAGGAAGTCAATGACACCCTGGGCCATCATTGCGGAGACAAGCTGTTGCGCGCCCTGGTCCCCAGGTTGCGGGATGCGGTGCGCGCATGCGACATCATTGCCCGGCTGGGAGGCGACGAATTTGCCATCGTACTGGGTGAAACGGATAAGGAGGGTGCTATCACCGTCGCGGAAAGAATTGTTCAGTCCCTGGAAGAACCCTTGTCAGTCGATGGCTATGACCTGCAAACCGGCGTCAGTATCGGCATTGCGCTCTATCCCGCCGATGGGAATGACTGCAACACCCTGATCAAAAAGGCGGAGATCGCCATGTACGCCGCCAAGAAAAGTAGCAACCATTTCGAAGTCTACAAACCCAGCCAGAATATCCATTCCTTAGACCGGCTCAATAAGACAAGGAAGCTGCACGACGCCATTGTCAATGGCCTGCTGTCATTGCATTTTCAGCCCATCGTCGATCTGCGCAGCGGGCAGGTAAGCTGCTTCGAAGTCCTGACCCGCTGGACCGATGAGGAACTGGGTCCCGTGCCTCCCGACGAATTCATTCCCATCGCCGAGCAAAGCGGGCTCATCAAGCAGCTGACCCTGTGGATGCTGGACGAGTCCATGCGCCAGTGCCGGCACTGGCTCACCTTCAACCCCGGCCTCCATCTGTCTGTCAACATGACGGCTCAGGACCTGCAGGACAGCTATCTGATTCGGAATATCGCGGATACCCTGGCAAAGCACGGTTTCAACGCCCGCCAACTGCACATCGAGATCACCGAGAGCAACATGATGACCCACTCACGGCACAGCCGCCGCATGATCAGCCAACTCCACGAGTTGGGCGTATCTCTGTCCATAGATGATTTCGGCACCGGGTTCTCCTCACTGGCCTATCTCAAGCAACTGCCGACGCAGGCTATCAAAATCGACAAAAGCTTCGTGAGGGACATTGCCTCAGACAGCAGCGATGAAATCATCGTGCGATCCGTCATAGACATTGCCCACAATATGGGGCAAGTCGTCATTGCCGAAGGAATAGAAGAGCCGGAATGCCTGGAACGCTTGCTGGCGCTGGGGTGCGACTACGGGCAGGGATTCCTGTTTTCCCGCCCGATTCCCGCCCATGAGGTTCTCACCTGGCTGCGGGAGAGGGGCGAGCTAGTGCGCCAGGCGGCTGTTTGATCCCACCTCCCCCGGCCCTGCGGGAACCAGAAGGCGCCGCCCCGCCAGTATGGAAATAGGGATGCCGTTTCGCATATCATGGTACGGATCTTCCGGAAATCCGCCCCGCGGGGAAGATTCCTAGGTGGCTGTCGGACTTAGGTGATCGTAGCGAGGCGAGTGGGAAATGGAGGACAGTTTTTCGATCATTTGAGGCGAATAGTGGTCACTATTTAACGAAAATGATCGGAAAAATGGACCCATTTCCCGCCGCCGCAGTAGATTCATCCTAAGTCCGACAGCCTCCTAGG
>WGFB01000014.1 GCA_015492435.1 Gammaproteobacteria bacterium
GATTGACGGGATAGCGCTCCAGCCCTTCCACCGTATAGGTGACATTCACTCCGCCAATGGCGGTCATGATGACATCCTGCACGTCACCCACCGTCAGGCCATAGCGCGCCGCCTCCTCCCTGTCAATATCGAAATCGATAAAATACCCTCCCACGGCACGGTCACCGAAGGCAGACAGGGTATCGGGAATGGTCTTCATGGCCATCTCGATATCCGTGGAGATTTTCTGCAGCACATCAAGGTCCGGCCCGCTCACCTTGATGCCAATGGGGGTCTTGATTCCCGTGGAAAGCATGTCGATCCGGGTTTTGATGGGTGGCGACCAGCTGTTGGCAAGCCCGGGGAAGCGAATTGCCGCGTCCAGTTCCGCGATCAGTTCCTGGGTGGTCTTTTCCGGATCGGGCCACTCCTCCCTTGGCTTGAGGCGCAGAATGGTTTCCATCATGGACAGGGGCGCCGGGTCGGTCGCCGTTTCGGCCCTCCCCACCTTGCCGAATACATGATGAACTTCAGGAAACGTGCTGAGGATCTTGTCCGTCTGTTGCAGCATTTCCTTGGCCTTGGTGATGGAAAGGCCGGGAAAGCTGGTGGGCATGTAGAGAATGTCCCCCTCGTCCAGGGGCGGCATGAACTCGCTCCCCAGGCGGGTGGTGGGATAGACGGTCACCGCCAGCAGCGCCAGGGCCACCAGCAGCGTGATCTTACGCCAGCGCAGAGTCAGCAGCAGGACGGGGGCGTGAATGAAATGCAGAAAGCGGTTCACGGGATTCTTTGCCTCGGGCATGATCTTGCCGCGAATAAACCATCCCATGAGCACCGGCACCAGCGTCACGGCCAGCAGGGCCGCCGCCGCCATGGAGAAAGTGCTGGTAAAGGCCAATGGACTGAACAGGCGCCCTTCCTGTCCCTGCAGCGAGAAGATCGCCACATAGGAAACCGTGATAATCAACAGGGAGAAGAACAAGGCCGGCCCCACCTCCTTGGAGGCCGCCGCCACGGCCTCCCAGCGCTCCGGGATCGTCAGGGCCTCGCCTTTTTCATCCGCCGCGCGTTCCAGGTGCTTGTGGGCATTCTCGATGAGCACGATGGCCCCGTCCACCATGGCGCCGATGGTGATGGCGATCCCGCCCAGGGACATGATATTGGCATCGACCCCCATCCAGCGCATGGCGAGAAAGGCGATGAGGATGCCGACGGGCAGGGCAATGATCGCCACCAGGGCGGAGCGCGCGTGGAGCAGGAACAGCATGCAGATCAGGCTCACCACAACGAACTCCTCAAGCAGTTTCTCCTTGAGGTTGTCCACCGCGCGCTCGATGAGATCGCCCCGGTCGTACACAGTCACGATCTCGACGCCCTCGGGCAGTCCCTTTTTCAGTTCCTCCAGCTTGGCGCGCACCCCCTCGATGGTCGACAGGGCGTTCTCGCCAAAGCGCATGATGACCACGCCGCCGGCCACTTCGCCCTCGCCATTGAGATCCACCAGACCACGGCGCAGTTCAGGCCCCAGCTTGACATTGGCCACGTCGCGCAGGCGTATGGGCGTGCCGTGCGCGTCGACGCTCACCGGAATATTGTTGATGTCGTCTATGGACTTGATATAGCCCAGACCGCGCACCATGTATTCTGTCTCGGCCATTTCGATGAGGCGCCCCCCCACATCCTTGTTGGAACGCATGATGGCCATGCGCACCTTGGAAAGTGGAATGTTGTAGGCTTGCAGGGCATTGGGATCCACCTCCACCTGGTACTGCTTGACAAACCCGCCGACGGAGGCCACTTCCGAAACGCCGGACACGGTCTGCAGGGGGTAGCGCAGGTACCAGTCCTGAATGGAGCGCAACTGGGCCAGGTCATGGCGCCCGGTCTTGTCCACCAGGGCATACTCATAGATCCAGCCAACCCCCGTCGCATCGGGACCCAGCGTCGGTGTCACCCCATCGGGCAGGCGCCCGCTGACATAGTTGAGATATTCCAGCACCCGGGAGCGCGCCCAGTACATATCCGTGCCGTCCTCGAAAATGATATAGACGAAGGACAGGCCGAAAAAGGAATAACCCCGCACTACATTGGCGTAGGGCACGGCCAGCATGGCCGTCGTCAGCGGGTAGGTCACCTGGTCCTCCACCACCTGGGGCGCCTGCCCCGGGTACTCGGTGAACACGATGACCTGCACGTCCGACAGATCGGGCAGGGCATCCAGCGGCATGGTCTTCACCGCCCAGAAACCGGCGGCCACCACCATCAAAGTGGCGACCATCACCAGGAAGCGGTTCTTCAGAGAGACATCGATCAGCGCCTTAATCATGCTGCATGCCCTCGTGGTCCATGCCGCCCATATCCATATCGCTCATGTCCATATCGCTCATGTCCATGTCATCCATGTTCATATCGTCCATGTTCATGCCGGACATATCGCCACCGTTCGGGTCCTGCGGAGAAATCTCGCCCTCCGGGCCGGACACGGCGCCGGTGCTCCGCGCCGACTCCAGCATCTTGGCCGTGGCCTCGCGCAGCTTGGATTCGGAATCGATGAGGAACTGAGCGGAGGTCACCACTTCCTCGCCCGCCTGGACTCCGTCGATGACCTGGGTCATGCCGCTGCTGCTCACGCCCAGCGTGACCTCACGAGGCTCAAACTTGCCGGGGCCGCGCACGACAAAAATCTGCTCGCGGCTGCCAGAGCGGACGATGGCCTCGGAGGGGACCACCACCGCCTTGTCCTGCCTGCTGGCATGGATGGTGACATCGGCGAACATGTCGGGCTTGAGCAGGCCATCCTTGTTGTCGAACTCCAGGCGCACTTTGACGGTGCGGGTCTTGGGCTCGAAATAGGGATAGATATAGGTAATCTTGCCGCGGAAAACCCGTCCCGGCACGCCCGCCACGCGCATCTCGGCCTCATCTCCGACTCTCACCCAGGGCAGCTCATCTTCGTAGATGTCCACGTTGCCCCACACCTTGGAGAGATCGGCCAGGCGGTAGAGTTCCGTCTTGGGGCTCACGAACTGTCCATCGCGCACCCCCACATGAATGACCACGCCATCGAAAGGCGAGTGAATATGCACATTCTTCTTGATCTTGCCCGACTTCTCCAGTTCCCGGATCTGGTGCTCGGCCATATCCAGCAACTCCAGGCGCTCACGGGCCGATTCCACCAGGTCGATGGCGCCCTTGCGGATATCCTCGAAGGGGCTGTCCTTCAACACTTCGAGATTCTTGAGGGCAAGAAGATATTCCTCCTGGCTGGAGACCATCTGGGGTGAATAGATACTCAGCAGGATCTGGCCCTTCTTTACCTTCTCGCCGGTCTTGTCCACGCGCATGGACTCCACCCAGCCCTCGATCTTGGGATGAATGCGCGCCAGGTGCTCTTCGTCGAACCCCACCCGGCCCACGGCCCGCACCTCGCGGGAGAGGGAGCGCAATTCGGCGCGCGCGGTGCGCACCCCGATGTTCTGCACGATGACCGGATCGATTGTCACCGTGCCCGCCGCCTCGCCGCCACTGTCGGCACCGTCGGCATAGACCGGAATGTAGTCCATGCCCATCTCATCCTTGGCGGGCACCGGCGAGGTGATCTCGGGATTCATGGGATGGCGGTAGAACAGGGGCTTTCTGCTGTCCTGCGCGGCGGCGGGCGCCTCCTGCGCCGGCTGTTTCTGCATGGAAATCAGGTATCCGCCGCCGAGCCCGACCACCAGGGCGACACCCGCCGCCAGTATTGCGTTCTTATTCATCGATGTTCTCCTTGCCTACGGCAGCCACCAGCTTGGCCAGCGCCTGGTTGGCCTCGCTCAGCGCCTTCCAGTACTGAGTCTCGAAATTGAAAAGTGTGATTTGGGCGCGCACCAGGTTCAGAAAATCGACTTTGTTGACCTGATAACCGGCGCGCATGGACGCCACCGACTGGCTGGCCTGGGGAATGATCCCCTCGCGGAAGAGGGATACCTGTTCCCGCGCCCGCTCATAATCCGCCAGGCTGGCGGCTATCTGGGCATCCACCCGCGCCCAGGCGTCCGCCAGGGCATAGCGGGTCTTGTTTACCTCGCTGGTGCGCTGGTCAACCTGACTGGCCTGCCGCCTGGAGGTATGTATGGGCAGATTCATGCTCAGCATGAGCGTGGCGAAATCCGTGCGGTCGCTGCCATTCGGATTCCTGCCATCACGGAAGCCATAGAAGGCCCCGACACGGAAATCCGGATAATAATCCTTCTTCGCCAGCTCCAGGCGGGCTTGCGAGGCGTCGATCTGTTTCCGCAGGGCGATAAACAATGGCCGTGTTTCCCTGGCCAGGGCGCGCAGGCGCTCCTGGTCCCGCAGGGGGGCCAGATGCTCGTCCACCTTGCGCTGTAGGCGCACGGGCGTCGAGGCATCCCTGTCCAGCAATGCATTGAGACGCGCCTCCCACTGGCCGCGCATGCCCTTCAGGGCGATTTCCTTTTCCAGGAAACGCGACAGTTCCACCTGTGCCAGAAGAACGTCCTGCTGCAATCCCTTGCCCACCTTGTACTTGGTCTGGGCGATGGTTACGAACTGGCGCAGCAGATCCTGATTGCTGCGCACGATCTCCAGGGCGCGGTCCAGATAGAAGAGCATCCACCAAACCACCCGCACGTCGCGCGCCAGCTGCAGGCGCATCTCCTCCACCCTGGCCTCGGCCGCGCCGGCCTCCATATGGGCCGCCTGCTCCTGCAGGGCCAGCTTGCCCGGATAGGGCAGCATCTGGCTGATGCCAAGCTGTATCTGGGTCATGGGCTCCTGACTCAGGGAAAAGGAATCCACTGGCAGGTTCATGAAGTTGAGGGAGAGCTGGGGATCCGGCAGGGTCCCCTTCTGCTCCGGTATCTCACTCAATGCCTGGGCGCGGGCCTCGATGGCCGCCAGGCCGGGATTGCCTTGCAGCGCCATGGCAACAGCTTCCTCCAGGGCCAGAAACCGACTTTCCCGGCCCGGGGCCTTGTCCACTGCCGCCTGACCTTCTTCGCCGCCCGCCCGCGCGCTCACCGGTCCAGGGGCAAGACTCAGCGCGGCGAGAAAGGACACCGCCACGAGCAGGGCGCGAGGCGTCCATGCTGAATGTTTATCCAATTTCACTGGTCTTATCTCTCCGCCAAATTGTGCGACTGGCACATCCGCCAGAAGACTAGGGTATAGGGTGATGGCTCAACGGGTCCAGTGTGTAACCCGGCGTGCTGGCGCACCACATGCCCCTGATGGGCTTGACCTGATCATCAGATCACGGGGGCGCACGCGAACCGTCAGCGCGGATACACGCGCATCAGAGGGCGGAGTGAATAGGGGGTCGCAGAGAAGGGGAAAGAAAGGAGGTATAGCTGTTCTTGCCGGAAACCGGCCGGGGATTGACGCCCGTGGTCTGCTCCGGTATCACGGCCAGGGAGACAGCGGCGCTGCAAGGCACGCAGGATGAGCACTGATGTTCCTGCATGACGGAACCATCCATGGAAGGCGGCACGGCGCCGGCATCACCGGCCAGGGAGGCCAGTGCCTCGTAGGTGGCCTTGGCGCTGTCGGCGCAGTTCATGTCGCCATCCGCTGCGTGCACCATTTGCAGGGGCGCGAGCATCAGCAACAATGCCATGAAATAATTGATTATTTTTCTTGCCAATAGGGTCATTTCGGGGTCAATGCTCAACTATCCTCGTTGATTTGTCAAGTATTGCCGCAAAAAGTTCCCCCGCCGCGCGCCGGTCATGAAGAGGAATCAGGCTTCTCGTCGCGGCTGAACCTGGCTTCATGACACTTGGGACAGGGAGGAATGCGGCTGGTCTTGTGAAAATGCAGCCGTTCTCCGCACTGGATGCAAACCAGCGTGCCGGGGCCGGTAATCTCGCCCGTCCGGTATTCCTTCGCCTCTTCCAGGCGCTCCTCCAGATCCAGCATGTCCAGCCGCGCGCGGTCGGCGACACTGAGAAACATTTCCAGCAACTGTGCCTCTATACGCTCCAAGTCAAAACGGAACCAGGCCTTGAGATCCTCCACTTCCTCGCTGGCCAGATATTCCGCCGCGTCCTCCATGTCGCGGCGCAAGTACTCACCAATACGCTCGGCCTCCTCCAGGGTAAGCTCTTCCAGTTCGACGGCCTTTTCCTTGGCAAACTCGATCGCCTGGCGCAGGCGGGGCGGGGTTTCGTGCTCGACCTTCTCCATGAGATCCCTGACACGCTCCATCATGCGGTTGTAGCCCAGCACAAGCTTGTCGTTGTCTGGATGCTGGCTTGTCATGTTCCACCTCCCGTATTCTCGAAAATTCCTGTACGCCCGCTTCCGCCTGGCCCCATGATCACCCTCGAACACCCAAGCGCTTTATCCCCCTATGGGATGACTGTAACATAGCCGCGGGGGGCGTAGAAGAAAAATGGATCTGAGCTGGATCTCTGAGACACTCACGGACACGATATGGATTGCCCTGGCTTTCCTGCTGGGCCTGGCCGCCCGCCATGTGGGCCTGCCGCCCATGGTGGGATTCCTGGCCGCCGGTTTTCTGCTCCAGGGACTGGGGGCCGAGGGAGGTGAAACCCTGGCCACCGTAGCCGACTTCGGCATCACCCTGCTGCTGTTCAGCATCGGCCTCAAGCTCAACGTCCGCACCTTGTGGCGCCCCGAGATCTGGGGTACCGCCTCCCTGCACATGGGGCTGACCGTTGCCGTCTTCAGCGCCCTGTTTCTTGCGTTCGGCATCCTGGGCATGGCCGCCTTTGGCGGCCTGGATCTGCGCACCGCCGCTCTGCTCGCCTTTGCCTTCAGCTTCTCCAGCACCGTCTTTGCCGTCAAGATCCTGGAGGAAAAGGGTGAGCTGTCCTCGCGTTATGGCCGCATTGCCATCGGCATCCTGATCATGCAGGACATTTTTGCAGTGGTGTTCCTGGCCGCGTCCACCGGCAAGATGCCGTCCCTCTGGGCCCTGGCCCTCTTCGCGCTCATTCCCCTGCGGCATGTGCTGACCCGCGTCCTGGAGGAGGTTGGCCATGGCGAGCTTTTCATTCTCTATGGCCTGCTGCTGGCCGTGGGAGGCGCCGCCGTGTTCGAGATCGTGGACCTGAAGGCCGATCTAGGCGCCCTGGTCTTCGGCATGCTGGTGGCCCAGCATCCCCGCTCCGCGGAACTGGCCAAATCCCTGTTGAGCCTCAAGGACCTGTTGCTGATCGGTTTCTTTCTCAACATCGGTATTTCGGCCGCCCCGACCCTGGAATCCCTGGGAATCGCCGTGCTGCTGGGCGTGCTGATCCCCTTCAAGATCGCGCTGTTCTTCTTTCTGCTCGTGCTCTTGCGCTGCCGGGCGCGCAATGCCTTTCTCGCCGCCCTGGCGCTGGCCAACTACAGTGAATTCGGGCTTATCGTCAGCGCCATGAGCCATGAGAACGGCTGGCTGTCCAGTGAATGGCTGGCGGCCATCGCCATCGCCGTGGCCATCTCCTTCGCCCTCGCCGCGCCCCTGAACAACGCCGCCCACGATCTCTATGAACGCTACAAGCACCTGCTGCGCCGCTTCGAGAACAAGGCCGCGTCGCGCGAGATCATGCCCATCGATACGGGCGACACGGAGATTCTCATATTCGGCATGGGCAGGGTGGGAACGGGCGCCTACGAAATCATGCGCAGGCATCATGGTGACAGGGTGCTGGGTATCGATCATGACGCGGAAACCGTTTCCGCCCACCGCCATGCCGGGCGTAACGTCATTCTTGGCGATGCCATGGACAAGGATTTCTGGGAAACCATGCGGCCCGACAATATCAAGCTGGTCATGCTGGGCATGCCCAACCATGTGGAAAACATGCACGCCATCGCGCAGTTGAGGAAAAACTGCTTCCGGGGCAAGATCACGGCCACGGCGAAATACGACGATCAGACGGAGGAACTGCTGCAGGCCGGCGCCCATGCCGCGTACAACATTTACGCGGAGGCGGGCGCGGGTTTCGCCGAACACGTCAGGCAGCAGCTGGGAAGCGATATTTCAACGCGGAAACCCTGAAAGGCGGAGCTCCGCCGATAGCCAAGCCCGCGCCGGCAGGATAGAATGACCGCCATATCCGTGATGGCGGGACAAGCGGTTGATGCGCGCCGGACAGGCATTCCGGGCCTGAGTCCGGCGCAGAATAATCGCGCCATGCAGGCGCCTTCCGGACCAGCCCGCCGGAGAGGGCCGGGGCCATACATCCAGAACATTCATTGCAGACCTGACGACCTTGATCATCAATCGCTACATCACCGTGGAGATCGCCAAGCCGCTGTTGCTGATCTGCACCATCCTGGCGGTCATCTACGCCAGCTTCAGTTCGGCCGTTTACCTGGCGGACGCCGCCCAGGGCCTGTTGTCGGGCGCCATGGTCATCAACATGGCGCTGCTCAAGACCCTGATCGGCCTTGAAGCCCTGTTGCCAACCTCCCTGTATCTCGCCATCGTCATCGGCCTTGGGCGCATGTACAACGATTCCGAAATGACCGCCCTGTACGCCACCGGCTACAGCGAACTCCAGGTGCTCAAGTCCTCCCTGCCGCTGATCATTCTGACCGCCGTCCTGGTCGGTATGTTTTCCATTTACCTGCGCCCCTGGGCCTACCAGACCGTGTACAGAATGGAGGCCCAGGCCCTGGCGGAACTGGACATCAACAAGCTGGAGGCCGGGCGCTTTTACAAGCTGGGACAGACCGAGGGCGTATTGTTCGCCGAACACATCAGCCGCGAATTCAACCGCCTCGACGGGGTTTTCTTCCGCGACCACTCCAATGGGGACGCGCGCATCGTGCGCGCCGAAGAGGCCTATTTATCCACCTCGGCGTCCGGGGCCATACCGGTCATGATCTTCATCAACGGCAAGGCCTACAACCTCGACCACGAGGGGCATGAAGACCTGGAAATGACCTTCAAGAAGCTGACGTTCTACATCAACGATTTCGCGGATTCCAGCGTCAATTACAAGCGTAAGGCCGTACCCATAGGCAAGTTGATGGATTCCGACTCCTGGGGGGACATGGCGGAGTATCAGTGGCGCCTCTCCATGCCGGTTGTGACGGTGATACTGGGACTGCTGGCCATACCCCTCAGCCGCAGCCGGCCGCGCCAGGGGCGCTTTGCGAAGATCGCCGTCGCCATACTCGTATTCGCCCTCTACTACAACCTGGTCAGCGTGGCGCGCACCTGGGTCGACCAGGGCCGTCTGCCGGAATTTCCCGGCATGTGGACCGCCCATGTCCTGCCGGTGATGCTGCTGGTCTTCCTCATTGCCCAGCCCTACATGAAATACCGCTTCAAGAGGAAAGCGCGCACCGCGGATCCTTGAGGATACAGGGCGCCGGGTTCATCACATGGTCATCATCGATCGCTACATCTCCGCTTCCATCATCAAGGGGTGCATCCTCATGCTGGTGATCCTGCTGTCCGTCTTCAGCTTCATGGAGCTGGTACAGCAGCTCGATGACGTGGGCAAGGGCAATTTCCAGACGGCCGACGCCTTCAAGTATATCCTCCTCAACCTGCCGGCGCGCATGCTGGAAATCGCCCCCATCGCCACCCTCATCGGAAGCATCGCGGCGCTGGGCCTGCTCAACAAGAACAGCGAGCTGATCGCCATCCGCGCCAGCGGCGTATCCATCAGCCAGATCTCCATTTCCATTCTCAAGACCGGCATTGCCCTGATGCTGGTCATGGCGCTTGTCAGCGAGTTCGTGGCGCCGCGCGCCCAGCAGTACGCGGAGGGCCAGCGCATGCTGGCCGTCTCCATGACCGGCGACCTGCTCAAGGACAACGGCTACTGGTCCCGCGACGGCAACAGCTATCTGAACATCAAGAGCCTCATGCACGGACGCATCCCCACCGACATCAGCATCTACACCTTCGACAAGGCCGGCAATCTGCGCTTCTACACCCACGCCGAGCATGCCGACATCAGCAACAAGAAACTGTGGAAACTTCAGGGCGTGGTGCGCAAGACTTTTTCTCCCACAGGCGTCACCAGCGTTCAATTGGAAGAAATGCCCTGGCGGCCATTCTCCTCCCTCACCCAGCTTGGCAGGCTGGAGCTGCCGGTATACAGCCTGTCGCCCTATAACCTCTACAAATACATCGAATACCTGGATAACGCCGGGCAAAACACTCAACGCTACCAGATCATGCTGTGGCAGAAGATCATGGGGCCCATCAGCCTGGTGGCCCTGATGCTGCTGGCACTGCCCTTTGCCTTCGGGGCCCTGCGCTCCGCCAGTTTCAGCCTGCGCATCGTGCTGGGCATCATCACCGGCCTGGTCTATACCCTGTTCAATCAGTTCATGGGCAACCTGGGCCTGCTGTTCAACATCAACGCCCTGTTGACCGCGGCGACCCCGGTGGTGCTGGTCACCATCGCCTGCGTCTATCTTTTGCGCCGGGCACGCTGATCGATGTCCTCATGCCCTGGCACGCGGCCATTCCCCCCCGGCAATGAATACTGCTGCGCGCCCCCAGGGATGAAACGCCCTGTCTCCGGATCGTAGCCGCGCACGGAGACATGGAGCCGCCAGCCCCGCTGACCTTCATGAAAACGGCAAAGATGGTATTGCGCCTGCCTGCCGGGCTTGTGCCCGATCGCGGAAGCCGATGGCACACCGATCACGGGCACGGCTCCCCGCCCCGTCGCCATGAGGTCCGCGGCGGGGCGGTGAGTATGGCCATGGAGCACCACTTCCACGCCCTGCCTGGCAATGACGCCACACAGGGCATCGGCATCCTCCAGGCGCTTGCGCCATCCGATGCTCCCCTTCAGGGGCGGGTGGTGAATCAGCAGGACGCGCACCCTGCCCTGGGCTCCTGTTTCGCGCAGCACTTGTTCCAGGGCCGCCAGTTGAGCGGCCCCCGCCCTTCCCGTGGCGAGAAAGGGCGGCGTGGGGCAGGCCGTTGAAAGGCCGATGAGGGCCAGGGGCCCGCGCTGGCGCAGCGCGGGAAACAAGGTGTCCCGTGTCTCCCCCGCCACTGCGTCCGGGGCCATGTAGGACGTCCACAAGCCCATGGTCTTGCCCCACGGCGCCGCCACATAGGCATCGTGGTTGCCTGGTACGATGGTCAGGTGTTGCGGATCCATGAAGGAGGACAGCCACTCACTGACCTTGCGGCATTCCCGCGGCAGTCCCACGTGAGTCATGTCGCCGGTGATCACAGTATGGTCGGGCCGTGCCCGGTGCAAGTCCTCCACCAGGGCATCCAGAACCTCCATGCGGTGTTCGCCACGGCGGCGGGTGCGCCACGACAAATAGCCCAGGAGGCGCTTGTTGAGCAGTTCGCCGGGCCTGACACCGTCCAGAGAAGTGAGATGGGGATCGGAAAGATGAGCCAGGGTATATGCCGGCGTTTCTCCGGGCGGCGCCACATCGATGGGTTTTACCTGTGTCATGCATCCAGTATACGATATGGGATTGAATCAGGATATTTGGAGAGGCTCATTCCCACCACGCGGACTTACACCCTTCCCATGGGCAAGACCCTGCGGGTCGCCGTGCTGTCCAATCCGGGCAGCGGCAGAAACAGCCGTGGCATGGCGTGGGCCGAGGCAATCCTCAAGGATTATCCCGGTGTTGCGCACCATCTCGCCAGCAACCCGGCCGAGATCCCCGCAGCCCTGGAGAACATGGCCTTGAATGCACCCGATGTACTGGCCGTCAATGCCGGCGACGGCACCGTGGCGGCTCTGCTGACGGCCCTGCAGGAACGGCGTCCCTTCGCATGCCCGCCCATGCTGGCCCTGTTGCGGGGCGGAACCACCAATATGACGGCGGGAGATATCGGCCTCCAGGGCAGGGCCTCCCGCAGCCTGAGGTCGTTGCTGGAGTGGGCCGCCAACACCACCCCGGCGATGGAAGCCGTGTGGCGCCCCCCACTCAAGGTACAGGCCGGAGATGGGGCGCCCCCGCTGTATGGCATGTTCTTCGGGGCGGGCGCCATCGTCAAGGGAATCGAATATTGTCATCAGAAAGTGCTGCGCCCCGGCCTGCGCGACAGCCTGGGCCCCGGCCTGTGCGCCCTGCGGGTAGTCTATGCCATGGCGCGCAATGACCCCCGTTATGCGGCCCCGGTTCCCATGTCCCTGCAAACGCGGCCAGGCATCCCAGGCATCGAGGAGAAGCGGGAATATTTTCTTTTGATGGTCTCCGCCCTGGAACGGCTGTTTCTCGGCGCGCACCCCTTCTGGGGCGATGCTGGCGGCACACTGTATTTCTCCGCCATACGCGCCCGCGCGCACCATGCCCTGCGTATCCTGCCCCGCCTGTTATGGGGACGCGCCAGCCGCCATGCCACCGCGGACAATGGATACTGGAGCCGCAAGATTGAGACGCTGGAGCTGCGCATGGAAGGCGTCTTCACCATCGATGGCGAATTGTATCCGGTCCGCCGCGACTCAGGTTCCGTCCGCATCACTTACGGTCAGCCTGAATGCTTCCTGCGTTTCACCGGAGCACGGAAATGACGGCGCCGCCGCGCCGCCTCATCGAGGCCGTCGCGCGGCAGTGCGCGGCAACGCCGCATCCCGCCCTGGAGGCGCTGCGAAGCAGGCTGAGTGAACGCTATGGCGGGAATCTGCAGGCCATCCTCTACTATGGCTCGTGCCTGCGGGGCGGAAATCCCTTCGATGGCCTGGTGGATCTCTATGTCATCGTCGATGACTACCGCGCGGCCTATCCGGGCCGCTGGATGGCGCTGCTCAATGCCCTGCTTCCGCCCAATGTATTCTACATGGAACAAAAGCTGCCGGAGGGCGTCCTGCGCGCGAAATACGCGGTGTTTTCCCGGAATGATCTGGAAAAAGGCTGTGTGCGCTGGTTCCATTCCTATGTCTGGGCGCGCCTTGCCCAGCCCACCGGCCTGCTCTACGCCCGCGACGAAGCGGCCGCTGAAGGGATCCATGCCTGCCTGGCGCAGGCTGTCATGACCTTCTCGGCGCGCGTCCTGCCCCGCCTTCCCTCCGCCTTCCCGGCCGCCGAACTGTGGGAGCGCGGCCTCGGCCTCACCTACCGCGCGGAATTGCGCGCCGAAAAGGGCCGGCGCGGCAAGGAAATCTACCAGCACTATAAAAACTGTTTCGACAACCTCGCGGCCATTGCCCTGGCCGAATTTCCGGGTGTCCACCTGGACCGCTCCGCCGGGGAAACCACCTTTACCCACCCTCCTCCGGACAGAATGGCGGATATTGGCAACCGGCTGGCCTGGCGCCTGCGCATCATCCAGGGAAAATGCCTTTCGCTCGCGCGCCTGCTGAAGGCCTTCTTCACCTTCGAGGGCGGACTGGACTATCTCATCTGGAAACTGGAGCGCCACTCGGGCACCTCTATCGAGGTCCCACCCCGCGTGCGCCGCTATCCCCTGATTTTCATCTGGGGCTTGATGTGGCGCCTGTACCGCCAGGGCGTGTTCCGCTGAGGAACGGCCCGGATTGTCACGCGGATTCAGGTGTATAATGTCCCGATGCCCGATCCCGCTGCTCAAATTCCCGGCAGGAACGCCCCAACCCCTTGCGATCTCCAATCCCGTCAGCGTCCGGCACCCCGCGCATGGCTGTTGATGGGACACAAGGCGGGCGACAACAATCAGGTGCTCGCCCTGGCCGAGGCCCTGGGCTGGCCCCATGAAATCAAGCGCATGAGCTACCGCAAAAGCGAGCTGCTGAGCAATCTGCTCCTGGGCCCCACCCTGGCGGGCATCAGGCGCGGGGCCTCCTCGTCACTCGAGCCACCCTGGCCCGAACTGATCATCACCGCCGGGCGCCGCAATGAGCCTGTGGCCCGCTGGATCCGCCGCCAGGCCCGCGGCGCGGGCGTCACGGCGCGCATCGTCCATATCGGCCGCCCATGGGCGCCGCTGGCCGAGTTCGATCTCATAGTCACCACCCCCCAGTACTGCCTGCCGCGCGCCGGCAACATCCTGCACAACACGTTTCCCCTGCACCGCGTCACCCCGCAGCGCCTGGCGGAGGCCGCCGCATCCTGGGAGGCGCGGCTCTCACACCTGCCCCGCCCCTATACGGCGCTGCTCATTGGCGGCAACAGCGGACCATTCACCCTCAACGAGCCCAAAAGCCTCGCCCTTGCCCGCGCCGCGGACGAACTGGCGGGACAATCGGGAGAAGGCGCGCTGCTGGTAACCACCAGCGCCCGCACGCCGGCCGGAACCCTGCCCCTGCTGCGCGACGCCATCACCGCCCCCGCCTTCTTCCACGACTGGCAGCCCGGCGGGGAAGACAACCCCTACTACGCCTTTCTGGCCCTGGCCGACGCCTTCATCGTCACGGGGGACAGCGTTTCCATGGTATGCGAGGCCTGCGGGACGGGGAAACCCGTGTATATTTTCGATCTGGCCGACGCTCCACGCGCCCACCGTCCGGACGCGCCCGGCGACAAACTGCCCTGGTGGCGCTACGGGCACAACTTCCGCTGGCGCCCCCTGTCCCACCGCCTTGCCATGCGGCTGGGTCCGGAACGCATGCGCCGCGACGTGAACCGCCTGCATGAAACACTGGTCAGGCTGGGTCACGCCGCCTGGCTGGGCAGCCCTGTTGCGGGGGGCGGTGCCTCCCCCCGCGATGAGCTGCCGGAAACGGTTCGGAGGGTAGAGGCCTTGTTCTGCGGCGGGCGGCCCGCCTCCGGTCATATCCGGTGACCGGCGCCGCGCTCCTGGCGCGTGGGCGACGGCAGTCAGGAGAGGGAAACGTGTCAGGCGGAGAGGGGCGGGGTCTGCTCCAGGACCTCGAAGGCATCGTGGCGCACGTGATTCTGCTGCATCTCGGTACGCAGCATTTCCTCGGTCACAGTGCCTTGTTCCAGACATTCGCGCAACAGGCCGAAGAACAGTTGCTCCTGCTTGATGTCGGGATGGCGCCGATAGCTCCCCAGCAGGGCATATTCTCCGAACAGCTTGCGCCGCGCGCGCATCAGCCAGCCCAGGGGCGGAAACAGGCGGAATTTTTCCGCCGGGCGCCAGTCGATGGGCAGGCCGGCCTTCCACGGCTGGGTGAGGCGCCGGGTGTTGTGCAGCATGCGCGTTTCGCTGCTCAGTTTGTCGAAGTCATTCCACTCGTCCTCGAGAACGCCGATACTGTCACGGGGCTCCAGCTTGAGGCAGATCCACCTGGCATAGTCCCGCTTGAGTTCGAACATCTCGTTGAACTGCTCCTCGACGCGCCAGTGGGTCAGCCTGGCGCAGTCCAGCAGCATGACACTGCTGGCCCAGCAGCGGTCTATGAAACCCTTGGGGCCCGCGCGCATGCGGCACATGATGGCCTTGCCACCCATGTCGCGGGACAACAGGTCCCATACATCACTGACGGCGAAGATATCCGGGTCGATTACCACGGCGCGCCCCTTGTATCCCATCAGCTCAGGCGGCATGAAGCGCAGCGGGGTAAAGGACTGCAGGTCATCATAAATCCAGGTGCGTTTCACGCCATCGCGCAGGTATTCCTGACCCTCCCGTTCGCGCAGAAAGGGATAGTCCCGGGTATGGATGATCTGTACATCGAACTTGTCGTTGTGACGGGAGTAGCGCCGCAGGGCGTGCCGGGCAACGAGGGCGCCCACGATCTGCTTGTGATTGGTGTGGATGAATACACAGTGTTCCACGGCTTCGTTCTCCACTGAATTATTGTGTTCTTGACGGCGTGCCCGCGATCAGGCGGCGGCCAGGGGCGGCGTCCGTTCCAGCACCTCCAGCGCATCATGCCGCACATGATTGAGGCGCATCTGCTCCCTGATCATCTCCTCGGTCACGATACCTTTCTCCACGCACTCCTTGAGGAGCCCGAAGAAGAACCTTTCCTGATTGGGATCCGGGTGCGGCTTGTAATGCCCCATCAACCCGTACTCGCCGAACAGCTTGCGGCGCAGTGACTGAATCCACCCTTGGGGGGAGAAGCCCCGCACGCGCTCGGGAGGCCTGAAGTCAACGGGCAGGCCCGTCTTCCATGGCTGGGTCTTGCGCTTGGTGGTATGGAGCATCTTGGTCTTCTCGGTCAGCTTGTCGAAGTCGTTCCACTCATTCTCCAGCAGGCCGATGGTTTCGCGCGGCTCGAGCTTGACGCAGATCCAGTCCATGTAGTCGCGCTTGAATTCGAACATCTCGTTAAACTGTTCCTCGACCCGCCAGTGGGTCAGCTTGGCGCAGTCCAGCAGCATGACGCTGCTGGCGAGGCAGCCGTAGACCTTGCCCTTTCTGCCCGACCGGGGACGGCACATGATGGCCTTTCCTTCCATGTCGCGGGACAACAGCTCCCAGACATCCCCCACGGCGAACACGTCGGGATCGATGACCACCGCCCTGCCCTGGTACCCCATCAGCTCGGGCGGCATGAACCGGGTGAGGGTGAACGACTGCAGATCGTCATTGAGCCAGGTGCGCTTGGCGCCGTCGCGCAGATAGAGCTGCCCTTCCTTCGCCTGGAAAAAAGGATAGTCCTTCATATGCATGATGCGCACATCGAACTTGTCCGCGTGCCTGGAGTTCCGTTTCAGCGCGTATTCCGCAACCAACGCGCCAATGTATTGCTTGTGATTGGTTTGGATGAATACACAGTGGTCCATTGCTCAGACTCCCTTGGGGTTGAATGCCGTAGAATATATCACACTGAAAGTGTGGTTTATATCCACAATGCGGACTTCAGCCACTGGCGGCGCGGCCTGGGGCTTCCGCCCCGTGGTAACCAAAGACCGGCGACAGGGACTCATTGACCAGCCCCTCGATCGCGGTAATCTGCCTCTCGTCGAAATAATCGCTGTAGCCCCCTACCTTGGCGCGCCGCACCTTGTAGGAATTGGGGTTCTTGCGGTCCTTGGGCGCCATGCGCGTGCCGCTGAGCCAGAAGGTCCGTTTCTCCTCCAGCTTTTTCATATTCTCCACCGAGGAAAACTCCACGGCCTGGCGGATTTCCTCGTCGCTTCCGGGAGTCCCAATGAATTCAACGATTTGCCCCAGGACCTCGGCCGTCCTGGCCCGCAGGTCCTCATAGCGCACCACGAGCAGGTCGTCCATGCGCGGCAGTTCTTCCGCCCACAGGTTCATGAATGCAATGATCTTGGGCAGGCCGGCATCGGGGTCCATCACGAAGTCATAGATGGAGACGTCCCTGCCGTGTTCCGGATAGCGGTTGAGCTGCTTTTTTCTGGCGCGCATGCGGTACTTCCATTGGAAATACTGGGAAACCGCCACGTCGCGCGGGTCACGCACCAGGAGCACCACCTTTTTCCCAAGATAATCCTCTTTTGAGTCATAGTGTTGGGTATAGTCCTTGAGATAGTTGTCATGGGTGAAATAAATCACGGGAACCGTGGGATTTCTGCGATGCAGATTATCGTAGCTCATGAGCTGCCTCATGGACAGGCCGTGGCGAACCTGGTAGAAACGCGACAGCATCACCCGCAGCCAGGTGCGCCCGCTCTTGCCGTAGGAGACCACCACGCAATCGGCCCGCCTGATCCAGCGCAGTTCCTCGCGCCCCCGCAACCATCGTTCGAGGGCGGTCTTTTTCTCCCGGGGCAGAAAAAACAACAAAAACAGGACTGTCTCCCGGGTCAGTTTGTTCAGAATAACGTGCATAGTTTCCTCGGCGGTTAACCCGCATTTCTCACCAATATGGCGGGCAATCAGGGTTCCATGGCCTTTTCGACGGCATCAGCCGTTGAGATACGCGCGGGTCGGCAGGACAGGCCGGATTGTCTCCCACCGGCCGGCATCATGCAAGGTTCGCAGGCCGCGCGGAGGCCAAGTATAAAAGAAAACCGTGCCTTTCGTAAGAGCGTGCGCGCCGCTCCGCGCCTGGCGCACCGGCCTTGGGAGCCGCCAGAAATTGTCCTCCGCGAAACAAATTTGCTATGTTCTCGTCTTCAGTGCATCTCTGGGAACCCGCCCCCGCCAGGTTCATGAATCCGACATCCCCCGAAAAGCTCATTGTGGCAGTGTGCACCTATCACCGCCCCCACGGTCTGCGCCTGCTCCTGCGGGCGCTTGAGGCGCAGCGCTTCGAACATAATCCAGCGCCTGATATGGAAGTCCTGGTGGTCGATAACGGGGGTGATGCCGAAACCCGGCGCCTGTGCCAGGACTTCGGAAGCGGGCAGGCACCACTCCCCCTGCGCTATATCCAAGAACCCCGCGTGGGCATATCCCACGCCCGCAACGCGGTGCTCGATCACATTCCCGCCCACTGCGACTACGTGGCCCTGATAGACGACGATGAGATTCCATGTCCGCGCTGGCTGGATGAATTGCTGGCGCTCCAGCGCGCGACGGGCGCCGATCTGGTGCGGGGACCGGTGATCCCCCGGTATGCGCCCGGCACGCCGGCCTGGATCACGCGGGGAAATTATTTCGGCTGGCCCCGCCCCGAACAGCGCATCACGGACGGCCAGAACCTGGAGCAGGGGGCGACGAACAACATGTTGCTGCGCTGGTCCGCGGTGCGCGCCACCGGCGCGCGCTTCGACACCGGGCTTGCCCGTACCGGTGGCGAAGACACGGTCTATTTTCATCAGTTGATTCACGCGCACAAACTGAAAATGGTCTTTGCCGCCCGCGCCTGTGTCACCGAGACAATCCCCCCCACCCGCACATCCCTGCGCGCCTTGCTGAGGCTTCACTTCCGGCTGGGCGCGAACAGATTGTTGAAGAAAACACTGCGCGCTTCTCCCGGAGACAACAAGGTCATGCTGACGATCGTGCACGCCGGCAAGGGCGTACGGCACGTTCTCCTCGGCACCGCGGGCCTGTTCACATGCTGGCTCCCCGGGGGGGGCGGGCGGATGCGGGCCCTGGATTCACTGCTGCGCCTGGCGAGAGGCGCGGGACACTTCGCCGGCCTGCTTGGCCTGCGCTACCGCTATTACGGCGGCATCCCCCATAGCCTGGCAAGCGACGTTCATGCCCCGCCCGAGGAATGGGATACCCGCCGGGAAAAGTCCGCCTCGAAGCGCCGCAGGCGGTCACAATAGCCGCGATCCCGCTTCGAAGCCCCCTTGGGATACCAGATCAGCCCTCCGCCGCCAAATCTCAGGTCCACGATACTGTCGTCGAGCGACATGAACTTCAGGCGGGGCGTCTTCCGGTTGAAGCGCAGGAAAAAGTCGTAGATGACCATCTGGTCGAGCTTCTCAAGCAGGTGGCCATGCGCCACGAAGCGCCCGATCTGCCCGCCGACGGCGCGCAGAAAGGCCATGGCCTGACGCGATGGGGAAATGTACAGCGTGCCCGCCAGCAGCTTCGTGTTCCCGCCATGTTTGTCAAAGCGCGCATAGAAAGCCAGATCCGCTGCCCCAACTTTGTCTTTCAGTTCCTCGATGGGACCCACCAGCAGCGCGTCGATATCCAGGCACAGGCAGGGCGCGCCCGCCCCTGCCGCGATCTCCGCAAAGCGCACAAAACGCACGGAATAGTAATACCGCCCGCGCCGCTCGTCATCATGGCGGTCCAGATCGACATGCTCCCAGGTATGGGAGAAATGGGGCACCGCCCCGCCGGAGAGTTCCGCAAGCAGTTGCAATTGCGCCGGCGCGGGATTGAACAGATGAATATGGATGCCCGAGCCAGGCGCATTGGCCAGCAAGGCGGCGATGAAGGCGCGCCCGTATCGCTCGAAATAGGCGGCGTCGGCCGCGGCAAAAAAAAGCAGAGGCGCGCCGATACCAGAAGGCATGTGGCCTTCCAGCGGGGGAAGCGCTGTCTCACGCCTGGCATCCTCCACCGCGGGCAACCACTTGTCCAACCACCGGTAGGAAAGACTGCCCCATGTCTTGCGCAGATATTTACCAAGCTTCATGGGCTTCTTCCAGCGTGGTTGAAGGGCCGTTCACCGGGCATGCGCGGGCACAAAGGGACACGGCATGGCGAGTGGCGGCGGGAACAGCGGCCCACAGGCGGCCACTCCGCCAGGTTTAAAATGACAGGGAATCTTCATCACCGTGACGCGCCCGCGCCTCCATGACATCGATGTAATGCCATCCCTCGACCTCGATTCTGTCAGGAAGCCAAAGACGCGATGGCCATCCCAGGTGATACTTGGGAGCGATGATGGTCCTGCCGCTGACCTCGTTGAGCCACCCGCCCCACCAGGAGAAACTGCTGTTGGCGATGATATTATATTTGCAGCGCGTGAACAAAAACATGTCGACCACGCCGGGGTTTCCCCGCGTGACAACCTTGTTGCTGATACCGGAAAAGACCCGTGACGCAAACTCCACGTCATCACTGACAATGACATGGAACAGATCGCCGGGAAGCCGGGAAAGCGCTTCCTTGTAATATGCCAGCGGCAATATCCAGCCTATGCCATCGCCCTTGCGGGCCATCTCCATATAATCTCCCCGCCTGATATGGATGCAACACCGCCTGGAGCTGGGCGCGGGCCATTGCGCCTCTATCTCGCCGATCAGGCGCCTGTAGCGGGGGCGGGGAGTAAACCATTGCAGGACCTGCCGCCTGTTTTCCGCGAAATAGAGAGGGGACTGGAAGAAGCCCCGCACGGTCACGCCGTCGCTGACATCGAAGAACCGGCTGTCGAAACACTCGTCGTGTATGCCTCGGCTGTAATGCTTTCTGCGCGGCCGGAACGTCTCTCCCCCCAAGGGATGGCGCAGGCGGTAACGCAGCCGGTTGGCGGCCAGGGACAAGGTTGTCTCGCCATCCAGCTCGAAATACCTGTGCAGGGAACCCTTGCGCCCCCCGCGGAAGCAGAACGCGTAGCCTTTTTGCCCGGCCAGTGTCTTGCAGGCCGCGTACTGGAACATATTGTTCCCGGTCTGGGCGATCAGCTTCAGCATGATCATGATGGCAGCCCCCGGCGGCGACATTGCAACAACGCGGGCAAGCCTATTCCATATCGGCAATCTGAACGCAGCGCTCCGCGGGACCTTTGCATGGAATCAGTCCGTCTCTTCAAGCAGCGCCTTCAGGCGCGCCACCACGCGCGGCAACTCATCCGCGGGCCTGTTTCCCGCGGGAAGGAAATCCTCTCCCAGGGATACCGCCAGCCCCCTGTCCAGCAATACCCGGTGCAAGGCGGTGAGATCGCGCGCATACCCCAGTATTCCCAGGCGGCGGAATAGCGCGCCCAGCGCCTCACCGAGGGCGCCGCCATTCCCGCCTCCCGCCAGCCTGGCCACCCATTGTTGCAGGCGGCTCGCGGGATCTTCCCTGACGGGCAGAGGGAAAATCGCCAGCGGCCTGCCCAGGCGCGCCACTTCCACCATCATGGAAACGCTGTCGCCGGTCACGATGAAATAGTCGGCCAGGCCGAGCAGCGCACGGTAGGGATTGTCCTTGCCGTCCCTGCGCCACTGGTAGAAACGGGCGTTTCCCGGCAGCGCGTCCTGGACAGCCTTCACCACCGGCAGCGGCGTGCGCCTGCTGGTAGTGGCATAAAGCGTCCCCCCCGCCTTATCAGCAAGGGCGGAGGCCCTGCCCACCAGGTCCCGCGCCACGCTTGCATCGAACACAAAGGGCTTGGTGGCGCCGCCGATCATGAGCGCGAAAACGGGACGTTGCAAGGCGGCGAAACGTTCGCGCCAGGAAGCAGCCGCCTCGGCAATGGCACGCTCGTCCGGCCGCATGAGAGGCAGGTCGAGGCGCAGCACATTGGGCCTGTCGGGCAGATGATACTGAGATGGCGCGATGATCAGGGCGTAGTCATCCAGGCCCCGCTTGGGGCGTCCCACCAGCACGACCCGGCTCCGCCCTCCACTCTGTTTGCGTATCCACATGGCCACCATCGCGGAGCGGCGCCCGATGGTGAGGATGAGATCCGGCCATGGCGGCTGCAACGCGTCCGATTTTTGCCGGTCGATGTGATAGAGAGAGGCCTTGAAGGGAGGCTTGCCCAACACATATTGTTCCAGGGGATAGACACGCTTGGTCTCGCAGGGCAGCCCCAGGGCCTCGGCGATGATTTCCACCTGGGCATTGTCGCCCAGCTTGTCACTGAGCACCAGCCAGATGCGGGGCGCCTGGCGCGCGTTGTCGGGGACAAAGGGAGTGGACATGAAATTCGCCGGATTTCGGGTACTCAGTATATCAGGACCAACACGGCGTGTTCCATCCTGAGAAATCGTTTTTCCATAGCGGGTACGGCCTTGCTAACATACGCAATACTATTCTGTCCTCCACCGCCACAACATGAACGATTTGTCATCCTCCATCGGCGTCCCGGCCGACCCGCCAACCGTCTGGATCATCACCGGCTACCGCGCCGGGGAAGATACGCAGATTCTCGCCCTCGCCGAGGCCCTGCAATGGCCCTTCTCCACCAAGCGCCTCGTTTACCAGGCCCATGATTTCATACCCGGCCTGCTGCGCCTGGCCTCGCTGAAGGGCATCAATCTGGCCCGCTCCAGCCCCCTTGTCCCGCCCTGGCCGGACCTGGTCATCTCCGCGGGCATGCGCAATGAACCCGTATGCCGCTGGATCAAGGCGCAATCCGGGGGGAGAACGCGCATTGTCCTGCTGGGCAGGCACTGGGCGCGGCTGGAGCACTTCGATCTCGTCATCACCACTCCCCAATACCGCCTCCCGCAAGATACAAAAATTCTGCACAATATCACGACCCTGCACCGGGTCAACGAAAACATGCTGCGGGAGGCCTGCACCCGGCATGCCGCCACCCTGGCCGGCTTGCCGCGCCCCCACATCGCGGTGATCATGGGCGGCAGCAGCGGTCCCTATACCCTTGGGCGGCGTGCCGCGCGGCGCCTGGCCCGCCAGGCCTGCGCAATGGCACGCGCCCAGGGAGGCGCCCTCCTCGTCACCAGCAGCTCGCGCACCCCCGCCGCCGCCATCGATGCCTTTTCCGCGGCCGCCGCATGCCCCATGCGCTTCTACCGGTGGAAACCGGCCGACAAGGCCAACCCCTATTACGCCTTCCTGGCCTCGGCCGACGCCATTATCGTCACGGGTGACAGCATCGCCATGCTCTCGGAAGCCTGCGCCACGGGAAAACCCGTCTATATTTTCGACCTGGGAACGGGCAGGGAGGCCATGCGCCCCCTGCCAGCAGGCTCAAGGCACGCCCGCGGCAGCGCGGAGCGGAACGATTTCCGGCTGGGCGCGTTGCTCTACAAGCTGCTCATGCGCCACGGCCCGCAACGGCTGACACGCGACATCCGCCTGGTACACAGTCAATTGACCGCCTCGGGGCTGGCCACCTGGCTGGACGAAACATGCACGCCACCCTCCCCGGGCCAACGCCCCCCCGACAGCATCGAGCGCGCCGTGGCGCGGGTACGCTCAATGCTCGGCCGGTGAGCGCACCGGGATGAGCCGCTCGTCCTGCAGGCGGTAGACCCGGTCGGCGATGTCCACCAGCGCCGTCTGGTGCGAGATGGACAGAACCGTCAGCCGCCCCGCCAACTGTTTCAAGGTGTCGCAGATGGCGCCCTCGCTCTTGGGATCCAGGGCGCTTGTCGCTTCATCCAGGATCAGCAGCTCCGGCCGGTGCGCCAGCGCGCGCGCGATCATGATGCGCTGGCGCTGACCGCCGGAAAGGCTGGCGCCACGCTCCCCGACCACGCTGTACATACCGTCACGCAAATCTGAAACGAACTCCCAGGCCCCGGCCGCCCGCAAGGCGTATTCCGCGTCCGCTTCATCCAGCCCGGGATCGCCCAGAGTGACATTGTGAAACACGTTGTCATGAAGGAGCAGGTTTTCCTGGGGCACATAGCCGATCTTTCTGCGCCACTGGCGCAGATCCATCTCTCTCAGATCCACGCCATCTATGAGTATGGCGCCATGCTGGGGTTGCAGCAGGCCGGTGATGAGGTCGACAATGGTCGTCTTGCCGGCCCCGGAAGGACCCGTCAACGCCACCAGGGAGCCCTTGGGTATCACCGCCGAGGCATCGCGCAGGACGACTTTCTCACCATAGGCAAAATCGACGCCCTGCAGGCGGATGTCCCGCTCAAATCTCGGCGGCAGCGTGCCCGTGGAGATCTCGCGGGTTTCCTGCGCCTCGCGAGTGGTCTGATCGATGGACCAGAAGGCGCTTTCCGCGGTCACCATCTTCTGATACCAGCGCTGTATCTTTCCCATTTGCGCCATGATGCGCCCCAGCAACAGGGCCAGCATGAGCATGGTGGAAGCCGGCACTTCCCACATCACCAGGGCCACATAAATTCCGATGGCTATGAATCCCACGAACATGGGTTCCTGGATGGCCTGCAGCACGGCCTTGCTGAAGACCTCCTTCTGCAGGGCACGATTGAGTTTCGATGTCTCGGCCGCCATCACTTCGTCGGCCAGGTCTTCCCTGCCCATGGCCTTGAGTGGCTTGACGGACTGCAGGGTGTCGGTAAGGCGGCCGAGGAGAGACTTCAGCAGCTTGGTCTGGCGCTTGCCGGCGCGGCGCGACATTCTCACCAGGGCATACGTGACGACGAGCACCAGCAACCCCGCACCCAACGCGGCCAGGGTGGCTTGCCAGGAAATCAGCAGGGCCACGATGATATAGACGACCGCTTCGATACAGCGGGCGATCATGGTCGTGCCATAGATATAGGCCTCCGAAGCGCGCATGGCCTCGGTGGTCATGGCATTGGCCATGCGCCCCGCCGGCTGCCGGATGAAGTATTCCCAACGGGAGGCCAGCACGGCGCGCAGCAGGGACAGGCGCAGATCGGTGGTGACCTGCGCGGCGGTGTAGCCGATCTGCTTGCGCGCCGCCAGCAGGAGCAGATTCTTGACCACAATCCCCACCATCACGATGATCAGCAACACACCAATGGAGGGCGTCAGGCCGACGTCATGCAACACGCCGCGCACGATCTCCTCCAGTCCACTGCCATCCTGGCCGCCTCCATCCGTCCCCGGAACTTTGTCCCCCTCCCCCTGATCCAGGGCCAGGCTGAGCAGGGGCAGCAAGGCGGAGAGGCTGATCCCCTCGGAAATACCCGCCAGCAACAGGGCGAGCAGCATCAGGACGGACTGCCAGGGATATACGCGGAAGAATTTCAGAAGTATATGCATGAAAGAACCTGGCGTGGCTAAATGATATCAGCCTGTCGGGGCGTTCAATTTTCCAGGATTCTCCCGCTCAGGGCGCCAAAGGCATCGACGACGGCATCGATCTGGGCGGCGCTGTGGGCCGCGCTGAGGCTGCAACGCAACAGGCATTCCGTGGTCGGCGAGGCGGGTGGCATCACCAGGTTCACATAGACCCCCTTGTCCAGAAGGTCATGCCAGACTTTCAGGGCGCTGTCCTTCGATCTGCCCAGGGTGACGGCAACGACCGGGCTGGATTCGGGTCCCATCCTGAAACCGAAGGCCTTGAGCCCCTGGTACAGGCGGTGAGCGTTGTCCCACAGGCGCTTGCGCAGCTCAGGACCCTGTTCCCGCAGGATACTCAGGGCGACGCGGGTGGAGGCAATGATGGAAGGCGACGAGGAGGCCGTAAAAATATAGGGACGCATGGCATAGCGTGCATGCTCCAGTTCCTGCCACCTGCTGACGCAGAACCCGCCGATGGCCCCCAGGCTCTTGCTGAAGGTGCCGACGATGAAATCCACGTCCTCCTCCACGCCCGCCTGCTCCACCAGTCCCCGCCCTCGCTCCCCCAGAACGCCCAGGGAATGGGCCTCGTCCACCATCAGATAGGCTCCGTGGCGGCGCTTGACTTCCACGATCTCCTGGAGGGGCGCCTGATCGCCGATCATGCTGTAGATGCCTTCCACGACAACGAGGGCCGATTCCGCCTTGTCTCCCAGGCGCCTGAGACGCTTATCCAGATCGGCGGGGTCGTTGTGACGAAAGCGGATGACCTCCGCATTGCCGAGACGGCAGCCATCATAGATGCTGGCATGGCTGTCCGCGTCCAGGAGAATGGCGTCCGAGGCGCCTGGTATGGTGGACAGTATACCCAGGTTGGCGATGTAACCCGTCGAAAACACGATGGAGGCCGGCAGTCCGAAAAACTCCGCCAGTTCCCTTTCCAGCGCCAAGTGGCCGGCATAGGTGCCATTGGCCATGCGGGATCCCGTGGTGCCGGTTCCCTCCTCTTCCAGCGCCTTCCTGCCCGCGGCGATGCAGCGTGGATCGAAGGTCAGCCCCAGGTAGTTGTTGGTGCCCGCCAGGATGGTGCGGCGGCCGTTGACAATGGCCTCCGTCTCCGAAAGCACCTGCTCGACGACGACGTTGAAGGGATTGGCATCCAGTCTTGCCACATCTTCTCGCAGGTTGGCATAGTACTGGAACTTATCAAAGATCGACCGTGTCATTCACTCAGTTCCTGGAGGCTGACCGCCAGGTCCCTGACCGTGTTGATATCGGGCAACCGATTGAGAGGTATGGAGATATCCAGATGATCCTCGATCTCCATGAGCAGTTCAAGCAACCTGACGGAATCAATATCGAGATCGGCGACAAGCTGGGTTTCTTCGTTCAGCCGCTGGTTGGCCTCGCTGGCAAAAGGCTTTAACACTTCATAGAGTGCGTCGAGTATTTCCTGATATTGTTTCATGTCGTTCACGCATCCAGACTAATAGGGCTCAGCTTGTCCGATCCTGCCCTTAAAAACAAGGGAAACTCTGATTAATTCTGGACCGGATGGATGGCGAGATGAAATGTTCCGGACCAAGGCGAAAAGCACAGGTAATAGCGCGCTATTGCCAAGATTTTCAACGCAGAGCCGGGACATTTCAGCCGCCAGACGCCGGTTTATGAATTGATCAGAGGTTCCCAAGCCATGATCAATTCAACCCGCGGGAAAGGCGGCATTTTAGCGCGATTCCTTGCCGAATTCTAACCCGCCTTTCTCACCGGGATGGCGGGCTGACCTGAGCCTGCCTGCGCCGGCCCGTCATCCCGCGGTAATGGAGTGAACGCAGGCTACCGCGTCCCGTGGGAGGGATACAGGGTTTTTCTCAGCCCTTCCGAAAGTGAAATACGCGGCGCCCAGCCACAGGCATCCCGCCAGGGCGAGGTGTCATGGCATACCCAGTCTTCATGGAGCAATTCCCGCGCCTTGCCAGGGGTCAGCATGGGGGCGTATCCGGCCACGCGGGCCATCTGTCCATTGAGCGCGGCGAGGCCACGCAGCGCCCAGGAGGGAAGATAGCATTTCCTCACCCTGGCACCACGGAGGCTGGCAACCGCTGCCACCACATCTTCCCAGCCATAACCACCAGCCCGTCCGTCATCCAGTTCATAGACCCCGCTCCGGCCGGATGGCATCTCCAGGCCACATAGAATGGCCCGCACCAGATCATCGACATAGAGCAGGGAAAAACGCGCTTGCCTGGAGCCGGGAATAAGGGCCAGGCCACGGGCCATCCACTGGAACAAGGGCAGGAGTTCACGGTCGCCGGGACCGTAGACCGCCGGCGGACGCAACGCCAGCCACTCCAGCTTCTCTCCCAGAGCGAGAAGGACTTCCTCTCCTCCGCGCTTGCTGGCGGCATAGTGGGACAAGGCGGGCTCGCGGGCCGCCAGGGAAGACAGCGCGATGAGGCGGGGCGGGCAGGGTTGCGCCAGCACGGCACTGGCCATTTTCCTCACACCTTCCACGTTGACGCGGTCGAACTGGGCCTGGGTACGGCCGCGCACGGCGCCGGCACAATGGATCACGGCCCTGACACCGCGCGTCAGGTGTTCGAGGCAGTCCTGATCGTCCAGGTCCCCGCTGATCCATGCGAGGCCCGGCCGGGCCGGTGATTCCAGGGGACGGACGGCCCGCCTGAGGGCGCGCACTTCCCAACCCTGGTCCAGCAACGCCTTGACCAGGGCGCGCCCGATGAATCCCGTCGCGCCGGTGACTGCTACGCTGCGGGACACGGGAGCACCCCTGTCAGGATACGGGGGATGGCCTTATTGATCTCCCGCTGCCGCGGTCTGCGTTTCCCAGTCGTGCGCCTCAATGAAATTCTGGCGCGCCTTGGACCGCGAGAGCTTGCCGGAGGAGGTGCGCGGCAGGGTATGCAGGGGCACCAGCTCCACATAGCAGTCGATGCCCAGTTCGGAACGCACGCGCTGCTTGAGGCGGCTGACCAGGCAGGCCTGGACCGCGGGATCCTTCTTGCGGCACTGAACCACCATCACGGTGGTCTCCTTGCCGCCCGGACCGGGCGCCGAGAAGGCCAGGGCATCGCCCGTGCGCACTTCGGGCTGCTGCTCGGCCAGATACTCCAGATCCTGGGGCCAGATGTTGCGCCCGTTGATGATGATAAGGTCCTTCTCCCGGCCCGTGATCACGAGCTGGCCGTCGAGGCGGTATCCGATATCACCCGTGTTCAGCCAGCCGTCCGCGGACAGGGTCCGGCGCGTGATCTCGGGCTCGTTGAAGTAGCCGGACATGACGCTGGGGCCACGCAAGTAGATCGTGCCGCTGTGACGCTCTGGCAGGGCATTACCCTCCTGATCACGTATTTCCACTTCGAAACCCGGCAGCGGGGTTCCGCAGACAACGAAGGATCGGGTGCGGGGGGACAGATCTTCCTTGTTACCGCCCGGCACCTCACGTGCCTCGTGACACTTGGCCAGATGATCGGCGTCGATGCGATCCACCTGCAGGCCCGTGTTGAGGGGCGCGAAACTGATGGCCAGGGAACATTCGGCCATGCCGTAGCAGGCCAGGAAGGCCTTGGGATCGAAGCCGCTGGGTTCCAGCGCCTTTGCGAATCTCAGCAGCGGCTCGGAGCGGATCATCTCCGCACCGACTCCGGCAATGCGCCATGCGCTGAGGTCCAGCTTGCTGGCCTCGCCCGCGCGTATGCAGCGCTCCACCAGTTCATAGCCGAAGGGCGGGCCGAAGGAAATGGTCGCCTTCGTTTTGCTCATCAGGGACAACCATTGACGCGGGCGCATGGCGAATTCGCGTGTGCCGAGATAGTCGACGGATACCTGAGAAGTGACGGGCACGAGCACCAGCCCCACGAATCCCATGTCGTGATAGAACGGCAGCCAGGACACGTAACGGTCTCCTGGAACCATTTTCAGGCCGTGCTTGATGATGCCCGCCAGATTGTCCAGCACTGTTTCCTGGGTGATCATGACGCCGCGCGGGAAGCGGGTACTGCCGGAGGTGTATTGTATGTAAGCCAGTTCGTCGGACTCCAGGGGACGCAGGGCCTGCTGGCTTTCGGGGAAGTTCTCGAAGTCCACCGGATCGCCGACGAAGGCCATGTCCAGGCCCTCGGCCGCTTCCTCCAGATAGGGCAGGAAACCCGCGGCGGAGACGCCTACCGAGGCATTGCAACTGGTCAGCATGGAACGCAGATGAGCGACGTAGGCCTCGTGTCCGCCCAGGCTGATGGGGATGGGGAGCGGCACGGGCACCAGGCCCGCGTACTGACATGCAAAGAAGAATCGCAGGAAGTCCGGATGCGTCTCGGCAATCAGCGCGACGCGCGCGCCGCGTTCCAGTTCCAGGCCGAGAAAACGGCGGGCCAGTATTCGTGCTTCCTGACGCAGCCTGGCATAGGAGAGTACGGCATATACTTCGCCTCGCCCGGTATAGAAATTACAACCGGTTTCCCCTTGAGCCGCATAGTCCAGGGCTTCCGCAAGATTGGAAAAGTCGGCTGCACGGAATGGCAAAGTATTATGGGTAGGTGTCGTCTCCAGATCCAAATTAACCTCCTTAATACTTCTCCTGTTGGTTTCTGTCCCTAGCATGCGTCAAATTTTGCCAAATATACATTTAATAATCTGATATATCAAGCGGTTATTCAGTTCAATTTGGTGTCCGAATTTAGTATATGATCTGTTGTTTTTTTACAACACTGCAAACACAAAAAAATACCGGCCTGGATGTCATGCCAGCGCCTGGTACCCGGCCCTTGCTTCGGGGCACATTCTTGCGCTTTTCAATCTAAAACGCAAATTAAATATAGTACATGTAAGGGTCCGTCCGCGTCTGACGACCCTGTCACGGAAATTCCCGCCATCACATCCGCCAGCATCCTTGATTTTCTTTCCCCGCACCCGGCACGCGCAACCCAGGACCGGATTGCTTCCACGGCTCGCCCACAGCCGCAGACTTCTAATGTAGAACGCTGACTTTCCTGGGAATGTTCCATGCAGAAAAGGAGAATTCCTCAGACAAGCAAGAATCCCCCTATCGGCCCAAGGGCTTTCAACTGCAACCCGCATTTCTCACCAGGATGGCGGGATGACCGCGCAGCGAATTGGATTCACAAAGGATTTTGCGATGGAGCGGAATACCCGCGTGTGTTTCCGGCTGAGTTGGGTGCAAGGATCAAGCGAGGGCCCGCCATCCAGGAAGCAAGGCAGGTCTGAAAGGGGCAGCGGAAGCGCGTCCACCCGGCGCAGGGAGCGCATTTGATCCTGCCCCCGAAAATCCTGATTTTGGAACTGCAAAGAAAAACATTTATCGGTACACTACTGCCATCATCAACAAAGACCCATGGCCTGCCCCGAACATGATACCGCCCGAGCCCCGCCCGCTCCTACCAACCGACCATGGAAAACTGCTGCGCCATGTCTGAATCATCAAGGTTTCACATCGTACCCGTCGGGAACGCCAGGCAACTGGAAACATTTATCCGGATGCCATGGCCCATCTACCGCGATGACCCGGCCTGGGTTCCCCCGCTCATATACGAGCGCAAGGAACACCTGTCGGAAAAAAACCCTTTTTTCCAACACGCCCGCTGGCAGGCCTGGCTGGCCATGGACGAAGACCGCCCAGTGGGACGCATCAGCGCCCAGATTGACCAGTTGCACCTGGAACGCTATGACGACAAGTGCGGCCATTTCGGCATGCTGGAAGCCATCGACAACCCGGCGGTTTTCTCTCTGCTGCTGAACACGGCGGAGCAATGGCTGCGCGATCAGGGCATGGCCCTGATCCGCGGTCCATTCAACCTCTCCATCAATGAAGAATGCGGGCTCCTGGTGGAGGGCTTCGACACACCGCCCTCCCTCATGATGGGACATGCCCGGCCTTACTACGGCCCGCATGTGGAAGGCCAGTCCTACAGCGTGGTTAAGCAATTGCTGGCCTATCGTATTGCCACCAGGAAACAGCCTCCGGAAATCATGCAAAAGCTGACGCGCAAGGCCGGCCGCACCGCGACGGCGCGCCCCCTGAGACGCAAGGAAATCGACAAGGAGCTGGAGATCATGCAGGACATCTTCAACGATGCCTGGTCCAACAACTGGGGATTCGTTCCCTTCACCGCCGAGGAATTCAAGGAGGTCGGGCGCAACCTCCTGATGCTGGTCAGCGACGACTTCGTGCAGATCGCGGAGATCGACGGCGAGCCGGTGGCCATGATGGTTGCCCTGCCCAATGTCAACGAGGCCATCAAAGACCTGGATGGCAGACTCTTTCCAACGGGATTTCTGAAGCTGCTGTGGCGTCTCAAGGTCAAATATCCGCGCAGCGGGCGCATCCCCCTCATGGGGGTGCGCAAGCGTTATCATCATACCCCCCTGGGGCCCGGACTGGCTTATCTGATGATTTCCGCCATCCGTGACGCCGTCTTGAAACGCGGCATCCAGGATATGGAAATGTCCTGGATACTGGAGGACAATGCCGGCATGCGCCATATCTTGGAAACCGCCGGCGCCGAAATTTACAAGCGCTACAATATTTATCAGAAATCATTGTGACAGCGCGCACACGGGCCACACCCCTGCCTGACCAGCCCCGTTTCAGTGCCATCATCCTGGCGGGGGACCGCCGCCCCGGGGACCCACTCGTTCTGAAGGCGGGGGTCGCCGGCAAGGCCTTGATCCCCGTCGCCGGCATTCCCATGGTCCAACGCGTCGTCAGCGCCCTTGAGGAAAGCCGTTTCATCGGCAGGCGCATACTCTGCGGGCCGCCCCGCGACGCCCTGATAAGCGCCCCCCGCCTCCTGGAGATGATTCAGGCGGGTGAAGTCGAATGGATGGAGAGCCAGCCTTCCCCATGCCTCAGCGCCATCCACTCCATGGCGCGCATTCCCGATACGGAACCCGTGCTGCTCACCACGGCGGATCACGCACTGCTGAGCACGGAGATTCTTGACGAATTCTGCCGCCACGCACTCGACCACAAGCATGATGTGATGGCGGGCCTGGCACGCCACGAGGACATTCTGCGCGCCTACCCGGAAACGAACAGGACGTCCCTGCGCTTTCGCGATGGCGCTTTCAGCGGCTGCAACCTGTTTGCCTTTCCCACTCCGGCAGGCCGCCGCATCACGGCATTCTGGCGCCGCGTGGAGCAACAACGCAAGAACCCCTTCCGGGTCGTGAGCGCGGCGGGCTGGATGGCTGTCCTGCGCTATGCCTTGGGCCGGCTGACCCTGGAAGAAGGACTGCAGCGCATCTCCCGGCGCCTGGATCTGCGTGTCGGGGTCGCTGTCTTGTCCCAGCCCGAAGCAGCCATCGACATCGATACTGTTGAAGACTGGAAATTGGCCGACAAAATAGCCAGGGAACGCCCGTAACGGACGTTTGCGAACACCCATATTGCCTGACTACCCGGGGATGACCAGACAACAACAGCACAAACCCTGCACCGCGCGGAGCATCACCCACCTGCTGCCGGCACGGATGACTGCCCTGCTGCTGTTGCCCATGCTGATGATGCCGGTGGTCAAGCTTCAGGCCGCTCCCAGCACGGGAGAACAGGCGGCTCCACCATCCTATGACCTCAATTCCCTGACATGGCGTGCATTGCATTTCGCAACCTCCATCATGGGCATGCCGCTTCACGCCAAAATGAAGGCCCGGATTCTTTCAAGGGACGAGGCACAGCGGCATCTGGTTTCCCCGGGCGAGGGGCACGGTATGCCACCCGCTGACGCCGTGCTGCAATTGGAGGTATTCTCCTCGTTCATCAATGACAAAGACATTCACACCCGCCTGATGATCAATCCCGGTGACGCCGCGGCGCTGCAGCGCACCCGCGTCGAACTGACCCCGGGAGACGAGCGCTACAAGGCATACCGTTTCACCGGGGAAGGGGTTTTCATCCTGCGGCGCGTCCCCAGGCGGGGCGAGGCTGAAAAGCCCTTTACGGAATGGACGGGCACACACGAATCCTTCATCCCCTATCCCGGCCGTCACCGCCGCCCGGACCTCGCCTCGGACACGGCCGCGCTGCTCTACATGGGTTCAGCCGCGAACTTCACAGCACCCGGCGACAGCAAAAGCTTCATTGCCTATTTCGATGACAGCTTTCACGTGATTACGATGGAGTACCAGGGTATCGAAGGCGTACGGGCGGATTTCCAGGCCGGGCGCCAGGATGCGGGGTCACGGCGCATCCTGAGCTACCGGGACGCCCTGCGGCTGACGATCCGCGCCCATCCCCTGGAACGCCCCAATGAAGAAAGCACGCTCCAGATCGCGGGCCTGGAGCCCCCGGTGGAGCTGTTCATCGATCAGGAAATGCGTGTCCCCCTGGAATTGCGCGGCCGCTTCGGTTTCATCGGGGAAATCTCCCTGCGCCTGGACAGGGCAGAGCTGCGGTGAGTGATGTAATAATTATCCGGAATACCAAGTCCAAACAAGGTACAAGATGCAAAAGGCTGCTTCCCTTGTACCGTGTACCTTGTACCTTGTACCTTGTAACTTGTAACTTGTACCTTGTAACTTGTACCTTGTACCTTGTAACTTGTAACTTGTACCTTGTACCTTGTACCTTGTACCTTACTTAGATTGCGCCAGACTCAGCCCTGGCTACCCCTGCCAGGACAGGCCCTGGCCCGCCATGGACACGGCGCGGAACATGGCCCGCCCCTTGTTCAGCGTCTCCTCCCATTCGTTCGCCGGCACGGAATCCGCCACAATACCCGCGCCCGCCTGGATATGGAGCGTTCCATCCTTGATGACCGCCGTCCGGATGGCGATCGCCGTGTCCATATTGCCCTGCCAGCCGATATAGCCCACGGCGCCCGAATAGATGCCGCGCTTGACGGGCTCAAGTTCGTCGATAATCTCCATGGCGCGTATCTTGGGCGCGCCCGACACCGTGCCGGCGGGGAAAGTGGCGCGCAGCACGTCCATCGCCGTCATATCCGGCCTGAGTTCTCCGGTTACGTTGGACACGATATGCATAACGTGAGAATAACGTTCCACGACCATTTTCTCGGTCAACTTCACCGTGCCGGTACGCGCCACACGGCCGGTATCGTTGCGGCCCAGATCGATCAGCATGAGATGTTCGGCCAGTTCCTTGGGATCGGATAACAATTCCTCCTCCAGGCGGCGGTCCTCTTCCTCGGTCGCACCGCGCGGGCGCGTGCCGGCAATAGGCCTCACGGTCACCACGCCATCCTCGAGCCGGGTCAGGATCTCGGGGGAGGAACCGACAATGTAAAAATCCCCCATGTTCATGTAATACATATAGGGGGAGGGATTCAGGGTGCGCAGGGCGCGGTAAACATCCAGCGGCGGGGACACATAGGGAATGGACATGCGCTGAGACAGCACGGTCTGCATCACGTCCCCCGCTACAATATAATCCTTGATGCGCAATACGGCCTTTTCAAAGCCTTCACGGGTGAACCCCGAAATGAAAGCCTTTTCGTCCACGGCCCCGCCGCGCGCCCCAGGCACGGGATATTCCAGCGGCTCCCGCAAGCGTGACGCCAGTTCATCCAGGCGCCGCTGGACCGTCTCCCAGGCATCGCTGCGCGCGGTGTCGGCATGCACGATCAGGTAAAGCTTCCCCGACAAGTTGTCGAATACGGCCACTTCTTCCGAGACCAGCAGCATGATATCCGGCGTACCCAGAGTATCCCGCGGCGGGTCCGTACCCAGACGGGGCTCGATATAACGAATGATGTCATAGGCAAAATACCCCACCAGCCCTCCCGAGAAGCGCGGCATGCCAGCTACTTCCGGAACCCTGAATCCATGAACATAGTCGGCGATCCACGCCAGGGGATCGTCATGGCTTACCTGCTCGATGATGGTGTCGCCCTGTTCAACGGTTATCTCCTTCCCGCTGACACGCACTTTACGGACACAAGGCAGGCCGATAATGGAGTACCGCCCCCACTTCTCTCCCCCCTGAACCGACTCCAGCAGATAGGAATAGGGCCGGTCACCGGCGAGCTTCAGGAAAGTGCTCAGTGGCGTGTCGAGATCCGCCAGCACCTCGCGCATCAGGGGGACGCGGGTATATCCGGCCTTCCTGAATGACTCGAACTGTTGAAGCGTGACTGTCACTATGGGAGCACCGTCCTCATCTGCTCCATGCTGTCGATGACCACATCGGGACCGGCTTCACGAATATCCATGCCATGATTGTAGCCATAGCTGACACAGACGACCTCGAAGCCCGCAGCCCGCGCGGCCTTCACGTCACTGATTGAATCGCCAATCAACAGGCTCTTCTCCGGCGCCACCCGGAAAAATTCCGCCGCGTGCAGCAAGGGCGCCGGGTCGGGTTTCTTGACCGGCAACGTGTCACCGCTGACAATGATCCCGAAAAATTTTGCGAGGCCGAGTTTGTCAAGGAGAGGCTCGGTAAAGCGTGCCGCCTTGTTGGTGACGCAACCAAGGGGATATCCGGCGTCGGACAGAAATTTCAGGCCGGCCTCCACGCCAGGATAGGGCCTGCTGCCCACACAGACGTTCTTTTCGTAGGCTTCGAGAAAAACAGGCAGGGCCTTTTTGAACAATGCCTCTTCAGGCTCGCCCTCATAGGCGCCCACCAGGGCGCGCTTCACCAGGCGCTCCACGCCATTCCCGATCCATTCACGAACCCGCGCCTCTCCGCGCTCCGGCAGTCCCAGGTGGCGCATCATGATATCCACACACAGGGCCAGGTCCGGAACACTGTCCACCATGGTCCCGTCGAGATCGACGAGTATCATCTCCGGCTTGACCGAAAGCATGCCTGGAGAAGCCCCCATACTCCGGGCGCCCTTCCCTGCCGGAACGCTCATCGCGCCACCTTGGCCAGTTCCTGTCGCATGGCGTCGATGGTAACCTTGTAGTCATCAGTGTTGAAGATGGCCGAGCCGGCGACAAAGGTATCGGCGCCCGCCTCGGCGATCTCACGGATATTGTCGATCTTCACGCCGCCATCGATCTCCAAGCGAATATCGAGCCCGCTGTCGTCGATAATGCGCCGCGCCTCGCGCAGCTTGTCCAAGGTGGCGGGGATAAAGCTCTGCCCCCCAAAACCCGGGTTGACCGACATCAAGAGCACCATGTCCACCTTGTCCAGCACGTAGTTGAGGTAATCCAGGGGCGTGGCCGGGTTGAACACCAGCCCAGACTTGCAGCCATGGTCGCGGATGAGCTGCAGGGTACGGTCAATATGCTCGCTGGCCTCCGGATGAAACGTGATATAGCTCGCGCCGGCCTTGGCAAAATCCGGGATGATCCTGTCCACGGGCTTGACCATGAGGTGTACATCGATATCGGCCGTGATACCATGCTTGCGCAGGGCCTCGCAGACCAGGGGGCCAATGGTCAGGTTGGGTACATAGTGATTGTCCATCACATCGAAATGAACGATATCGGCGCCACTGGCCAGGACATTGGCCACTTCTTCGCCCAGGCGGGCAAAGTCGGCGGAGAGAATGGATGGAGCGATCAAATAATCTTTCATGGCAAACCTCTTCATATAGATAGACTGGATTCTTTACGTTGAATGACCCTGCCGGCTGTCGGTTACTTTACCCGATCGGCAGCGACATTTCACATCGACCACCCTGGCTCCGGTCCACATCTTGCGTGCACAAAAGAAAAGGGGCCTTGCCGGCCCCTTTTCCCGATGCCTGTTGGATCTGAGGCATTCAAGTGGTACTGCCGCGGACCAGACCGTAACGCTGCAGGGTCTTTTGCATGGCCCACCACGCGGCGCCGAAAACAGCCAGTGTGACGATGAAATCGAACATGGACGTCATGGGATAGTGATAATACTGGCTGTCCACCGATCCCGCAATCCATGTGTATCTCTCGATCCAATAGCCCAGGGCTATGGAGAAGGCCACCATGGTGATGATGGTCGGATTGTGGCGGTTCCCGGTGAAAATCAGCGTCACGAACGGGAAAATGAACTTGAGGAACAGGAATGTCCACCACAGGGGTCCGAAACCTTCCAGCATCATGCTGTTGAAGCGGTGCATTTCCTCGGGCAGGCGGCCATACCACATGATCAGATACTGCGTGAAGTAGAGGTAGGTCCACAGTATGGTCATGGCCAGCATGAACTGGGCCATATAATTGAAGATATATGGCTGGAAAGGCTTGGTCAGTTTGCCCGAGTTGTACAGAAAATAGAGAAAGATGGTAAACACCGCCAGGAACATATGAAAGCCACTCTGGAAATGGTAGGCGGCATAGCTGGCGCTGTGCCAGTTGGGCACCATGGTCATCTCGAAATCCCAGGCCACCATGGAACCATAGCCGAAATACGCAAATGGGATCAACAAGGCGATGTTCCTGAAACGGCGCTGTGTCTTGTAAGACTTGTCCACTTCGCTCAGGTGCTGGTATTTGATGAACAGGCCGTACAGGGTGACAACGGCGATGAAGCCCAGTATTTCGCGGGATACCAGAAAGGCATAATTATGCCATCCGTTCAGATGCACGCCCTCGTCATGCGCGGTCGCCTTCCACTGAAAGGTGGCATCACCGTTGGCCAGCAGTATGAGCAGCAACACGCCGGCGATGGGAAACAAGGCGGCGAAGGAACATGCCAGATTGCGAACCTGAAAACGCCACTGTCCATTGCACAGGTGGAGTACGGCGGACAATGTCACGCCGCCCAGTGCTATGTACAGGATGATCAAAAAGTTTGTCGTCAAGACTGACCAACTGCCGAAATCTTCCATTATACCCCTCGCTTATATTTTTCGTGCCTTGAATGGATTTTACTTGGCCGAGGCCGTGCGCGTCCCCGATGCCTGGGCATCCTTCAACAAGCCGTGCTTGACATAATTCACCACATGCCAGCGTTCTTCCACGGACAGATCGTTGGAACCACGGAGATCGTCGCGGCCGCGCGGCTTGCCATAAGCTGGCATGACAAAGCTGCCGAATGTGATGGTGCCAAAGATCCAGCCTTCCGTGAGCGTTTCCTGCACATAATCGTCCACCAGGCTGATGGCGCCGATCTTGCCCGCGACTGGCGAGTCGGCCTTGCCCGTCAGGCCATGACAGGCCGCGCAGTAGATCTTGAACAAGGTGCGTCCCTTGTTCAGCGAGGCATCGCTGACCGGAATCGGGCTGGTAAGCGGCTTGGCCTCGTCGCGGTTGCTCACCGTCGTGGGAATACCGGACACGGGGACCGAGCGGTTGGGAAAGGGTGTCATGACGCCTTCCTGCGGCTTGATGCTCGGCTGATTGACCATGTCGATGGACCACGGCCATGCGAAGGCCAGCGTTGGAAAAAGAATCAGACCCAGTATTAGCTTTGTTTTCATCTGATAACCTCGTGTCTTATTTCCAGCGCCTCGTGCTGATTGAACAGGCTTTTCAACGGCTCCAGGTATTTCTCATCGACTTCCAGCTCGATACCCACCTGGTCAAGGGTAACCTTCTCGCTGTACAGGCTCTTGCGCTTGCGCAGCAGCCGCGCTCCGATCAGGAATCCCACCAGGGTGAACAGCACGCTGAAGAGGATCATCATTTCGTAAGTCAGCACGAAATTGGACGGCAACGGTATGACCGGCTTTCCTCCCTGCGGCTGGACCGTGAAGTTCGCCTGGGCAGAGGCCAGGAACGTGAACCCGAAGGTGATTCCGAAGATCCCGCCAGCCAGCGTGAACTTTGGCACGTGGGCGGGCCGCTCCCCCAGAATCTCCTCGATCTCCGGATGTTCTATGGGTGAGATCACCGTAACGTCGTCTACGGATACGCCAGGTATCTTGTAGTGCCGTATGTCCGATATGGCGGCAAAGGCCTCATCGAAGTTACTGAACAATGCCATGATTCGGGCTTTTTGCATGTCTACGCTCCCTCCAATCCAGGTGATTCCGAGGCCGGTTTCGGTTTCTTATCCGTGGCGCGCCGGTGCATGACCTCGGCAATGTCCTTGTTGGCCATGTGACGGCGGTGGAAGATCATTTCCTTCACTTCATACATGGAAACAGAAGGTATGACCTTGACGAAAATCAGGAACAAAAGGCCGAACCAGCCGAAGCTGCCCAGGACGATGAACCACTGCACCCAGCTTGGCCACATGACATCGTGAGCGGCTGGTGCGTAGGCCAGGGACAGGGTCGGCGTCACGATCATCCAACGCTCCAGCCACATGCCGAGATTCAGCAACAGTGAGACCACCAGCATGACCGGTATGTTGCGCCTGAGTTTCTCGAATGCCAGGGTAAAGGGCAACACCGAGCCCAGGAATATCATGGCCCAGAAGTAGGGGGCATACGGTCCCGTGAACTTCGCCCACAACAGTTCCTTGGCGATGGGATCGTGGCCGTACCAGACGGAGCTGAACTCGATGATGTTCAGGTAGGTCCAGACCATGGCGATGGCGAAGGTCAGCTTGCAGGTCTTCTCCAGAATGGGAATGGTCATGTAGTCTTCGAAGCGGAAGAAGTAGCGCAGCATGATGAACAGCGTGATAATGGCCGCGCATCCAGAATACAGCGCGCCCGCGACGAAGTACGGCGGGAACGTGGTCACGTGCCAGCCGGGCATGATGGAGACCGCGAAGTCAGACGACACGATGGAGTGCACCGACACCGCCAGGGGAATCAGAAAGCACGCCATGAGCAGGTAGGCCTTGCGGAAATGGCGCCATTGCCGGTCGTCGCCGCGCCATCCCAGGGACAGCACCGTGTAGAGCTTCTTGCGCCATCCCTTGGCCGTGTCACGGCAGATGGCCAGGTCGGGTATGGACCCCATGTACAGGAACAGCGCCGATGATGTGAGATAGGTCGAGATGGCAAAGGCGTCCCATACCAGCGGAGACCGGAAATTGGGCCAGATGCCACGGTCGCTGAAATAGGGCAGTACCCAGTACATGTTCCACAGGCGTCCGATGTGGATGATGGGAAACAGCCCCGCGGTCATGAGCGTGAAGGTCGTCATGGCTTCGGCGAAGCGGTAGATGGGCTTGCGCCAGTCGGCATGGATGATATGCAGAATGGCCGACAGCAGCGTCCCAGAATGGCTCATGCCGATCCAGAAAATGAAAGTAGCGATATAAAGATCCCACATGTGCGGCCAGTTGAGGTTGGCCGGCCCCATGCCCACGTTGTACTGGTAAATCTCGGCCACAACGGCGAATGCCAGCAGGATCAGACAACCCGCCACAGCCATCCAATACCCCTTGCGCGGGTTCTCCATGGAGCGGAGCACATCCTCGTTGATCTTCGCCCATCTAATGTCTTCGTTGATATCTTTGCTCATGACTATCGCGATTCCATTTATAGATTGTTATCACATACCCCTGGCGGCTCAGGCTGGGCTCACACTTCGCGCACGCGCTCCAGGAACATTACGCAAGGATCCGTGTTCAGCCCCTCGAACACGCGGTATCCCCGCAGATCGGGATTCTGCTTGTTCTGCCGGGTGACCCTGAGTTCGACCTGGTGAGCCCTCCACGTCTTCACCACCTTGGTTTCAGGTGCGTCCGTATCCGGGTCGTAGTGCTTGAGCAAGTCGCCGAACACGATGGCCGAGGTGGGGCAGGTCTGGGCGCAGGCCGGCATGGCCTCGCCGTCGGCAACCGGCCGATTCTCCATCTTGGCCTTATCCTTCACCGTGCGGATTCTCTGCACGCAGAAGGTGCATTTCTCCATCACACCCTTGTCACGCACGCTGAGATCGGGATTGAGCTGCATCTCCAGAGGGGCCGGCCAGGACTCCTCGTAGTAGGAGTAGAAGTTGAAGAATCTCAGGCGGTAGGGGCAGTTGTTGGAACAGTAGCGGGAACCGATGCAGCGGTTATACACCTGTGCGTTGAGACCGTCTGGCGTATGGTAGGTGGCCGCCACGGGACACACCGGCTCGCAGGTGGCCGCGTTGCACTGCTGGCAGTTCATGGGTATGAAGTTGGCGCCGTGCTGGTTGAATTCACTGACCCTGTCGTCACCCAGGTCGGGCTCGTCCCAGTAGCGCTCAATGCGCATCCAGTGCATGGCCTGGCCCTTGGAGAATTTTTCGCGCCCTACGACCGGCAGATTGTTTTCGGCATAGCAGGCGACGGAGCATGCATTGCAGCCGATACATTTGTTGAGGTCGATGGCCATGCCCCACATGTGTTCATAGTCATGGAAACCGCCCTGCTCATGTCCCTTGCGGTACCTGCTCCAGTCTTCGAGTATATTACTTAGCGACATTATGCCTCTCCTTCAGTACGCTCATAGACGTCAGCGGTCACAGTTGCAACGATCTTGCGGCCCAGTTGCGTCTCGCTGCCGCCAAAGATGACCATGGAATCCCTGACGCGGGTTTTGCTGACCTGAACCTGGGTGCTGTGATGCGCCAGCTCGCCCGTCTTACCATCCGTGTTCAGCGCCAGAATCTTGACGGGATTCACACCGCGGCCCTTCGCGAAACGGCCATAGGTTTCGTGTCCCTGCCCCATGGGCACGGCAATCGCATCGGGGTGTATGCCCTTGTAGACGTAGACGTTGGCCTCGATCGAGCCGTTGGCGGAAGTGATCTTTATGGCGTCACCCGTTTTCACACCCAGTTTGCGCGCCGTGCGGGGATGCATCTCCGCCCACGAATCCCATACCACCTTGCTGATCTGATCCGGTGCTTCCTGCAACCAGGGAATGTTGGCGTGCCGCCCGTCCCACAGGCCCAGGCGGGCCGAGGGCACGAGCGTGTAGGCGCCTTCGCTGGCAGGATTCTCCGGCAGGTCGAAGTCAACCACCTTGGCCGTCAGGCTGCCGCCGCCCGTCGCCACCTCCAGTACGCCTCTCTGCAGGGCGGAAGCCCAGAATTCATCGTTGCTGGCGCCATTCTTCAGGCTGTCGGGGAGCGCGCTGAAAGCATCCCGCAGATAGGCATAGTAGTCCGCATAACCGTCGTATCCGGGCACCTTGCGCATCTTCAGCAGGCTCAGCATGACATCCCCGAAACCGCGCGTCTGTTCGTAAAGCGGCTGCATGAGGGGCTGCTGTATGCCTATGACGGCCTGCCCCGCCTGGTACGCGGCCACATGCGTGCCCCAATCCTCCATGGCGGAGTACATGGGCAGCACGACATCGGCCAGGCGGGTGGTTTCATCCTCGAACTGGGAGAAGGCCACCTTCAGCCCCACCTTGCCGAGCTTGTCTCTCAGCCCCAGGGATTCGGGCGCGGTGAAGACCGGGTTCGCGCCACGAAAGAAAACGGCATCCAGCTCTTTATTATCCAGGGCCTTGGCGAAATCCATAACATCACGGGTGCCGCCCGTCCTCGCTACGAGCTGAGGAAAGGGGAATGCGCCGGAAGCCTCGATGGTTTCGCCGATGTTGCCGAGGATGACGTTCAGCAACATGATGGCCGCGACCGTATCGTAGCCATGCCCGTGCCCTTCCGCGGAAGCGCCCGCCACCACCAGGCTGGGCGAACGCTCGGCCAGCCATCCCGCTGTTTTGACGATGTGCTCGCCTGCGGCGCCGGTAATGCGGCTGGCTTTCTTGATGTCATAACGCCTGACGAGTTGCTTCGCCTTGTCGGGCAGCCCGTCCAGCATGGCGGGGTTCTTGGCGCTCAGCGCATTGGCCACCGCCAGGGCGAACACACCCTCGGTGCCTGGGCGCACGGCGACCCACAGGTCGGCGTTGGCGCCCGTCAGGGTCATCTTGGGCTCCACCTGGACCAGGACGCCGCGCGGCGCCTCGCGGAAAGCGGCATATTCGACGGCGTTGTGGACCGGGGACTGCCAGGTTCCCAGAAAATCCGCGCCGAAGGACAGGACGACGCGCGCCTTGTCGAAACGCAGGCGCGGCTGGGGATCGCCCAGCATGTCCTGATTGACCTGACGCGAGACGCTGTTGTTGATGATCTCGTGAACATAGTGACGGCTGGATCCGACCGCCTCGCGGTAGGCATCCATCAAGACCGCCTGGTGGCCGCTCACCGTATCCGTGAACCAGGCAAAGCGGTCGCCGGATACGCCTTCCATCTTGCTCTGGATATGGGTCAGCGCCTCGTCCCAGGAAACCGTGGTCAGGCCGCTGCCCTTTCTCATCATGGGACGGGTAATGCGGTCCGGATTGTAGTGGGCCTGAACGCCCGCCTGCCCCATCTGACACAGCCTGCCCCGGTTGATAGGCGATTCAGGATTACCCTCCAGCTTCAGCACGCGGCCTTCCCTGACGCGGCCATGCAGCCCGCATCCCGCCGGGCATTGCTGGCAGGTGGAGGCATAATACACGCCCACGCCGGGTATGACGTACTCTTCCGGGATCATGTAGGAGGTAACTTCCTCCTTGCCTTCCTCCAGCGTCACGGTTGTGGGCATGTCGCAGCCGGCCAGTGTGGCGCCGACACCACCCCAGCCCATGATCTTCAGAAAATCCCTGCGGTTTACTTTATTGCTCATCTTGTTTCACCCCGTTTTCGTCACACACATTGCGTGTGTACAACGTGAATTACTTATGACACTTCCAGCAGTCGAAAGGCCCTTCATTGGCTTCGTGGCACCTTCTGCAGAAACCCATGTTCAGTGGCTTGACCTTGTGGGCAACAGTCATCTTCTTGACCTCGCCATGGCAGAATGCGCAGACCTCGGCGACGTTTTCTACCTGCATCCCCTCGTTGTCGAACACAAACCGCTTCAGGTGCTTCTCATGGGTGAAGTGGACGTAGTCGGGCACATCGTGAACCTTCCTCCAGGGAGGCGGCTCCTTGTTTTCCCAATACTCGGTGAGTTTCTTGATGCGCGGCTTGTCGGTCGCAATGACGCTGTGACAACCCATGCACTTGCTGGTCGGGGGTATCCCCGCCACTTTGCTGCGCCGCGCGTAGGTGTGACAATACATGCAGTTGATCTGATTCACGTCTGCATGGGTATTGTGAGGAAATTCGATCGGTTGCGGAACATCATCGCCCTTGTGCGTGCCGACAGGCGGCACGGCGTTGGGGACTCCGCTTTCGGCCCGCGCGGCGCCGCTCCCGAGAACCAGGGCGATGACGGCAAGCCAGAACAAGGATGGTGTCAGGAAACGATTAACGAAACGTGCACCGCGGTGAGTGATATGCCCTGACGGCAATTGCAGAGTATTAAACATCTCCCCCCTCAATACCTATTTGAATTTGTCTCAAAAAAGCAGAAGCCGCCGGAGATCCTATGGAAAATCTTTAGGGATTCCGGTCAGCCAACCCAGTTCATTTCAGTTGGTGGCAACTGCTTATTATTATTGTCGTCCACCCTGCCGGATACCGCTGACAATCAGGGCCCCCTCCGGCCTGGCTCGCGCCAGCCGGTTTCAAGCCTGCATACCCTGGTGAGTGTACAACTCCAACGTCATTTTGGATACTGCCACCGGCCCTCGTTTTAATAATCATTTGTTATTAGGCATTCCCGCGAAACCGCGGGGCTGCCCAGGCAATGATTATCCGCTTGCTCAGGCCATGAAAGGACAATGCTAGTCCAATTCAAACCGCCCTGTCAATATCCTCGCATTGCAATCAACATTTTGTTCTTGGAGGAAAAACCTGAATCACTGCCAGGAAATATACCCATGCGTGTCATACAGGATTGTCAATTTCAACATAATGGCATGTCAGGGAAAAATGCGCTTGAAGGTGGCTGGCAAGCGCCTGCACACCGTAGCGCTCCGTGGCATGATGGCCGGCCGCAAAAAAATGCGCCCCGGTTTCCGCGGCCACGTGCGCGGCCTGTTCCGATACTTCTCCTGTCAGATAGGCATCCACGCCCCGCATGGCGGCTGCCTCGAAATAACTCTGCGCGGCACCGCTGCACCATGCCACACGCTCGATGGAGGATGACGCTCCCATCAGATGCAAGGGCGCCCGCCCCAGGCTGGTTTCGATCCGCCTGGCAAACATTTCCGGACTCAGAGGCCCGGCCAGCCGCCCATGCAATACCAGGCCATTCGCGAGATCCGGCGCCAGCGGGCCATGCACCTCGATACCCAACCGCCCGGCCAGCATGACATTGTTACCATAGCGTGGATGGGCATCCAGCGGCAGATGATAGGACAACAGGCTGATACCGTTGCCCAGCAGCAGTTCCAGGCGGCGCTTCTTCATGCCCGTGACGCAAGGATGCTCGCCCCTCCAGAAATAGCCGTGATGAACCAGGATGGCATCCGCCCGCATGGCAATGGCAGCCTGGATCATCGCCTCGCTGGCGGTCACGCCCGCCGCAATGATGGAGACTTCCCGCCTTCCTTCCACCTGCAGCCCGTTGGGCGCGTAGTCGGAAAAGGCGGCAACATCGAGCAGATCGTCCAGATAGCGGCACAACACGTCAAGATCGACCATGACAAGCTAAGCCTCCTCACATTTCCGCGGATTCGTGCTACAGTACCGCCACATGAACATGTTCAAAACCTATCCATCTTTTTTCAAGGGCGCCCTGGCGGGCTTTGTTATCGGATTCGTCGTCTACCTCGCAACAAGCACGGATGCCTTCAAACCCACCCATGTGGTCGAGATCAAGGAAACCTCCCAGCCGGCCAATCACCCCGGCATACCATCAGAAGGCGCCGTCTCCTATGCCGCCGCGGTGAATATCGCCGCACCCGCCGTGGTCAACATATATACCACAAAGGTCATCACCCGTCGCGCCACGCCCTTTTTTGACGATCCTTTCTTCCGGCGGTTTTTCGGCAACCCGCCCCGTCCCAGGCAGCAGCGTCAGACCAGCCTGGGATCCGGCGTCATCGTCAATGATGAGGGCTACATCCTTACCAACAATCACGTCATCGACGGCTCCGATGAAATACTCGTGGCGCTGCATGATGAACGTACCGTTGAAGCCACTGTTGTCGGCACCGATCCGGAGACGGATCTTGCCGTCCTCAAGATCGCCCTCGACGACCTGCCCAGCATCGTCATGGGCAACTCCGACGAGTTGCGCGTGGGGGACGTGGTGCTGGCCATCGGCAATCCTTTTGGCGTCGGCCAGACCGTGACCCAGGGTATCGTCAGCGCCAAGGGGCGCAGTCAACTGGGCATTTCCACCTTCGAAAATTTCATCCAGACCGATGCCGCGATCAACCCCGGCAACTCCGGGGGCGCCCTGATCAACGCCTACGGATCGCTGGTAGGCATCAACACCGCCATTTTCTCCCGTTCCGGAGGTTCACAAGGTATCGGCTTCGCCATCCCCGTCACCCTGGTCAAGTCCATCATGAAACAGATCATTGAACACGGCGAGGCCGTGAGAGGCTGGCTGGGCATCGAGATTCAGACCCTGACGCCGGCGCTGGCCGAGTCCTTTGGCCTGAAGGACACCAAGGGCATCATCGTTGCGGGCATCCTGCGCAACGGGCCGGCCGACCATGCCGGCCTTCAGGCGGGAGATATTATCACGGCCATCGGCGGCAAGGCGGTGCTGGACGCCAACAATGCCCTCAACCTGATTGCCCAGGCGATGCCCGGCAAGACCGTGGAACTGCAGGGCCTGCGCAACGGCAGGGAATTCACCATCGAGGCCACCATAGGACGCCGCCCAACCATGCGCAACCGCTGACCGGCGGACCGATGATCAAACCGTCATTGAGAGGGATGTAAGTTCAAGGTACAAGATGGCAGCCCTTTGCGCTCTGTGCCGGCGGCGGTTGTCACTCCGCGCGCCCGGCCTCGTCCTCCTCCCGCGGCGGCACCATCATGCGGGCTGCGACCACTCCGAGTTCGAACAACAGCCAGATTGGCACGGCAAGCAGGGTCTGCGAGATCATGTCGGGCGGTGTGAGCAGCATGCCGATGACAAAGGCGCCCACAATGATATAAGGACGCTTGGCAATCAGCCTGTCAGGAGTGGTGACACCCGCCCATACCATAAGAACGGTCGCGACCGGCACCTCAAAAGCCGCCCCGAAGGCAAAGAAAAGCTTGAGCACGAAATCCAGATACTTGCTGATATCTGTCATCACCGCCACCCCCTCGGGCGCGGTACTGATGAGGAAGCTGAACACCAGGGGAAAAACCACGAAATAGGCGAACGCCATGCCCAGGTAGAACAACAGCGAACTGGAAACCAGCAGGGGAACCACAATGCGCTTTTCCGTCTGGTAGAGCCCCGGCGCCACGAAGGCCCACAACTGGTAGAGGACATAGGGTATGGTCACGAAGAAGGCGAAGACCAGGGTAAACTTGAAGGGTGCCAGAAAAGGCGAGGCCACTTCCGTGGCGATCATGGTGCTGCCTTCCGGCAACTCACTCAACAGCGGCTTTGCCAGCGCCTCGTAGAGCTCGTTGGCGAAGGGCAACAGCAGCAGGAATACCGCGGCGATTCCGATCAGCATGCGTATCAGGCGGTTACGCAGCTCGATCAGATGTGTGATCAGCGGTTGCTCGGGTTCAGGGGGATACTTCTTTTTTGGTCTCGCCATGGGAGGATTCATCGGCTGTGGAAGTTGTTGACGGTGTCAACTGGCCGTCCTGGCCCTCTTGCGGCCTGGCAGCGCCGATGTCATTGAGTTTCTTACGTGTCTCGCCATCGATGGGAATGCGGGCATTGGCCTGTTCGGCAATCCTGTGGAGTTCGGCGATGCGCGCCTCCTGCTCGATAAGCCGCTTCAACTCCTCCGCCTTGCCCGCCTCCTTTTCCAGTTCGGTCCTGGCATCGTTCATGAAGCCGCGGATCTTGCCCAGCCATGACCCGATGGTGCGCACCAGGGCGGGAAACTCCTCCGGCCCCACCACCAGCAGCGCCACCACCGCAATTACCGCGATCTCCCAAAATCCTATATCGAACATGCGCCCTTCACTGCGCCACGTCTGTCAGACCGCTATACCTGGCCCTTTTCTTTTTCCTTGTCATTGCCGCCAGCAGCCGTGTTAGTGGCGGAGGTTTCCTCCTTCGTTACCTCGGCGTCGATGACCCGGTTGGCCTCGGCATGTTCCAGTTCCTGGGGTTGCTTGTCCTGTTTGTCGTCACGGTCCTCCATGGCGTCTCTGAATCCCTTGACGGCGCCCCCCATGTCCCTGCCGATGGTGCGCAATTTCTTGGTGCCGAATATCAACACGATAATCAACAGGATAATCAATAATTGCCAGACACTAATTCCCATGCTCAAATCCTCTGTCACTCATTTGATAAAGATCCTGAATCCGTGGATTCAGGAAGATGTCACGTCCGCCGGCGGGCAACGCAACTATTTCCGCGCGGCCTTCTCCTCTATGCCGGACGTGCCGAAGCGCCGCTCCAGCTCCGCCAGGACATCCTCGGAACTCAGTCCCTGGTGACTCAACATGACCAGGGTGTGGAACCAGAGATCGGCGGTTTCATGGATGACCTGACCCCGGTCGCCGTTCTTGGCGGCAATGATGGTCTCGGCGGCCTCTTCCCCCACCTTCTTGAGAATGGCGTCCATCCCCCGCTCGTGAAGAGAGGCCACGTAGGAGCTGCCCGGATCTGCGTGGCGCCGCGCCTCCAGTACCCGCGTCAATTGTTGCAGTATATCACTCATCCTTTTATTTATCGGCCTCCCTCCGGGCTTTGTTACGGCTTTTCCGGTAAATCTCGTCTGGAGACCGCAAAACGGGCTCGACGGTTTCCCAGGCATGGTCCGTCAGACGGCGGTAGAAACAGTGACGGCGTCCCGTGTGACAGGCGATTCCACCCTGTTGCTCCACCAGCAGCAGGACGGTGTCGCCATCACAATCGAGACGGATCTCCCTGATCTTCTGACGATGACCGGACTGTTCCCCCTTGCTCCAAAGCTTCCGGCGGGAGCGGGACCAGTATACGGCATGACCCGTTTGCGCCGTGCGCGCCAGCGCCTCGCGGTTCATCCAGGCCAGCATGAGCACCTGTCCGGTCGCCTGCTCCTGGGCAATCACGGGCACCAGGCCGTCGGCATTCCAGCGCACCTCATCCAGCCATGAAGGTGTATGATCCATCGGCTACAATCTGACCTCTATGCCCCGCTCCGCCAGGTAGCGCTTGGCTTCGCCCACGGTATATTCGCCATAATGAAAGATGCTGGCCGCCAGCACGGCATCCGCCTTGCCCTCGGCAATCCCTTCGGCCAGGTGCCGCAAGGTACCCACCCCGCCCGATGCAATCACCGGAATGGTGACCGCCTCGCTGACGGCCCGGGTGAGGGGCAGATCATAGCCGTCCTTGGTGCCGTCCCGGTCCATGCTGGTCAGCAGGATCTCGCCGGCGCCGAGGCGGACCATTCTGCGCGCCCATTCCACCGCGTCGATGCCCGTGGGATTGCGTCCGCCGTGGGTATAGATCTCCCAGCAGGGCTTTCCGCCATTCTCCACCTGCTTGGCGTCGATGGCAACGACGATGCACTGACTGCCGAAACGCTCGGCCGCCTGACGCACGAATTCGGGGTTGTTGATGGCGGCCGTGTTGATGGCCACCTTGTCGGCGCCCGCATTGAGCATGCGGCGGATATCCTCCAGTTCCCGTATGCCGCCGCCTACCGTCAGGGGGATGAAGACCTGACTGGCCACTTCCTCCACCACATGCACCATGGTGTCGCGCCGCTCGTGACTGGCCGTAATGTCCAGGAACACCAGCTCGTCGGCGCCCTGTTCGTCATAGGCTCGGGCGACCTCCACGGGATCGCCGGCATCCACGATGTCCACAAACCGCACCCCCTTGACCACGCGCCCCTTATCCACGTCCAGGCAGGGAATGATGCGTTTGGCCAGTCCGGTCATGGGGCGAAGCTGTCGGCCAGGCGCTGGCACTCGGCAAAATCCACCGTGCCCTCGTAGAGCGAGCGCCCCAGGATGGCGCCCATGATGCCCTCCTCCGCCACGGCGCCCAGAGCCTGGATGTCGTCCATGCTGGAAATACCGCCCGAGGCGATCACAGGGATGGTAATGGAGCGCGCCAGCTTCACCGTCGATTCCACATTGACGCCGCTGAGCATCCCGTCACGGTTGATGTCCGTATAAATTATGGCCTCTACCCCGTCTCGCTCGAAGTGCTGGGCGATATCGATGACGTCGTGATGGGACAGCTTGGACCAGCCATCGATGGCCACCTTGCCATCCCTGGCATCGAGGCCCACGATGATGTGCCCGGGGTAGGCAATGGCCATGTCGGCCACGAAATGAGGTTCGTTGACAGCCGCGGTACCGATGATGACATACCGCACGCCGGCATCCAGATAAGTCTCGATGGTTTCTTCGTCGCGGATGCCCCCGCCCACCTGGACAGGCAGATCGGGGAAGGTATTCGCAATCTCCCGGATGACGCCGATATTGACCGGCCTGCCCGATACCGCGCCATCCAGGTCCACCAGATGGAGGCGCCGCGCGCCCTCATCCACCCAGCGCCGCGCCATGGCGACGGGATCGTCGGAAAAGACCGTATCGTCATCCATCCTCCCCTGGCGCAGACGCACACACTGCCCACCCTTCAGGTCTATGGCCGGAATCAATAACATTTTTCAACACCCCGAATCATTGTCTTTACTTTGTATCAGTCCTCACCACCCTGGGCACACGCACACGCCCCGGCACCATCCCGGTATCCAATGGACTTAACCACGCCCAACCCAACCTACAGCCCCTTTCCCCTTTACTCTTTCCCCTTTCCCTTTACTCTTTTCTCTTTGCTCTTTTATCTTCCCCTGCCCCTACCGTCCATCCCACCGCAAAAAATTACGCAGCAGCGTCAACCCCGCCTGCTGGCTCTTCTCGGGATGAAACTGCACGGCAAAGATATTGTCCCGCGCCAGGGCGGAGGTGAACTGCACGCCATAGTCGGTGGTGCCGACCATCACTTCCGGCGCATCGGGACAGACGAAATAGCTGTGCACGAAATAGAAACGGCTGTCCTGGGGAATGTCCTTCCACAAGGCGTGAGGCCGTGTCTGATGCACATGATTCCAGCCCATGTGCGGAATCTTCAGGCGCGCCTCGCCGTGGCCGGCACTGAAATGCCTCACCGTGCCAGGCACGATGGACAGGGCAGGCGTGCCCTCGTTTTCCTCGCTGCTGTCCAGGAGAGCCTGCATACCCAGGCAGATGCCCAGGAACGGGCGGCTGGCGATACACTCGCGGATGACCTCCTCCAGCTCCAGGCGCTGCAGTTCCTGTATGCAATCCCGCAAGGCTCCCACACCGGGGAATACCACGCGCTGTGCCGCCAGGATCTCCCCGGGGCGGTTGGTCACGACAACCTTGCACCCTCCCTCACCGGCATGTTCGAGCGCCCTGGACACGGAACGGATGTTGCCCATGCCGTAATCGATGACTGCCACAGTATCCATTGGTCTATCTTTCCGAAACAGCGATGGTGGAGGTCAGAGCGCCCCCTTGGTCGAAGGTATGACACCGGCCATGCGCGCGTCCTCTTCGAGGGCCATGCGCAAGGCGCGGCCGAAAGCCTTGAAAACCGTCTCGGCCACGTGATGGGCATTGGCGCCCCGCAGGCTGTCGATGTGCAAGGTCACCGCCGCATGATTCACGAAGCCCTGGAAGAACTCCCGGAACAGGTCCACGTCCATCTCGCCGATCCGGGCGCGCGGGAACGCCACGTGGTACTCCAGGCCGGGACGGCCCGACAGATCCAGGACGACCCGCGCCAGGGCCTCGTCCAGCGGCACATAGGCATGGCCATAGCGGCGGATGCCCTGCTTGTCGCCCACGGCCCGGGCAAGGGCCTGCCCCAGGGTGATGCCGATATCCTCGACGGTGTGATGGGCGTCGATATGCAGATCTCCCTGGGCGCGCACGGAGATATCCATCATGCCGTGCCGGGCCACCTGGTCCAGCATGTGATCGAGGAAGGGAACCCCGGTAGCGAAATCCGCCTTGCCGGTGCCGTCCAGATTCAGACTCACCTCGATATCGGTCTCAGCCGTTTTACGTTGTACGGTAGCGGTGCGTTGCAATTTCAGGTTTCCTCATTCCCGGCCGCCAAAGGAGGCCTTGCGCACAAGATTATCACGATCCCGCGCCCAAGTCCTGCAAAGCCTTTTGCAGCGCCTCCAGAAAGGCGCGGTTTTCCTCTTCGGTCCCCACCGTGACGCGCAGGCAATCGCGCAGCAGACCCTCGTCGCGGTGCAGGTTCTTGATCAGCACTCCTTCCTCGCGGATGCGCTCGAACACCTCGGCAGCACGGCCGGGCAACACGCGGAAGAGTATGAAGTTGGCGTCGCTGGGATAGGCCGTGATTCCCGGCAGGGCCGCCATGGACTCGGTGAGTCGCGCCCGGTCACGGCGGATGGCCGCGGCCTGGGCATCGAGCATGGCCTGATGGCTGAGGGCGAAATCCGCGCTGAGCTGGGCAAGGATATTGATATTGTAAGGCAAGCGGATCTTGTTGACTTCCTCCAGCCAGCGGGAATCTCCTGCCAGAATACCCAGGCGCAAGCCGGCCAGCCCCATCTTCGAAAGGGTACGCAGCACAAACAAATGCTCGTATGCTTCGAGACGGGGCATGAAGGTGGCCTGCGCAAAGGTGTGATAGGCCTCGTCGATCACCACGATGCCCGGCGCCGCCTCGATGATGGCCACCAGGTCCCGGGTATCGAACAGGCGCCCGCTGGGATTGTTGGGATAGTCGATAAATACGATGGCGGGATCATGGCGCGCCATGGCTTCCAGCATGGCCTCCCTGTCGAGAGTGAAATCCTCCCGCAGGGGAACGGTAACAAATTCCATGCCGCTGAAAATGGTGATCATGCGGTACATGCTGAAGGCGGGATCCGGCGCCAGCACGGTCCTCCCCGGCCGCGTCACCGCCATGGTGAGTAGCTGGATCAGTTCGTCGGAGCCATTGCCCAGCATGATACCCTTGTCTCCGGGCACCTCGAACAGGCGATGCAGGCGCGCGCTCAGCTTGCGCGACGCGGGATCGGGATAGCGGTTGAGGCTGGCATCGCGCAAAACGGAAAGCCACTCCTCCACGACTTCCTCGGGCCAGGTGTAGGGATTCTCCATGGCATCCAGCTTCACGAAGCCCGACGCATCGGGCACATGGTAGGCCGTCAGATCGAGAATCTCCGGACGCACCCACTGCCGTATGCGGCGCTGTGTCTCATCACCCGTGGTGGCTTGTTTCGGCTTGGACATGACAGACTGTGATCAGAAACGGTATTCCGGGTCAGGCCTCCGCGTCGCGGCGGTATTCGGCTGAGCGGGCATGGGCCGTCAGGCCCTCGCTGCGCGCCAGCAGGGCGGCGGTATCGCCCAGCACCCTGGCACCCTCGCGTGAGCATTTGATGAGACTGCTGCGCTTCTGGAAATCGTAGACGCCCAGGGGCGAGGAAAAACGCGCCGTGCGCGAGGTGGGCAATACATGATTGGGTCCTGCCACGTAGTCGCCCACGGCCTCCGCCGTGTAGCGCCCCAGAAAGATGGCCCCGGCGTGACGGATCTTCTTGGCCAGCGTCATGGGCTCGGCAACCGACAGTTCGAGATGCTCGGGGGCGATGGCATTGGCCACCTCCGCGGCCTCGTCCAAGTCCCTCACCTGTATGAAGGCGGCGCGCCGGCTCATGGAGGCGCGGATGATTTCCGCGCGCTCCATCTCCGGCAACAGGCGTTCGACACTGTTCCCGATCTGATCGATATAGCCAGCATCGGGACACACCAGGATGGACTGGGCGTCCTCATCATGTTCGGCCTGGGAGAACAGGTCCATGGCGATCCAATCGGGGGGGGTATGACCATCGCAGACCACCAGGATCTCGGAGGGACCCGCGATCATATCGATACCCACCGTGCCGAAGACCATACCCTTGGCCGTGGCCACGTAGATGTTGCCGGGACCCACGATCTTGTCGACGCGGGGAATGGTCTGCGTGCCATAGGCCAGCGCCGCCACGGCCTGGGCGCCGCCGATGGTAAACACCCGGTCCACGCCCGCGACGGCGGCGGCAGCCAGCACCAGCTGGTTGATCACCTTGTCGGGGGTGGGTACCACCATGACCAGCTCGGGAACGCCGGCCACCTTGGCGGGTATGGCATTCATGATGACCGAAGAGGGATAGGTGGCCTTGCCGCCCGGGACATACAACCCGACCCGGTCAAGGGGCGTCACCTGCTGCCCCAGCAGGGTGCCATCAGGCTCCGTATAGGACCACGAGGAAACCTTCTGATGTTCATGATAGCGCCTGACACGCTCGGCCGCCTGTTCCAGGGCCAGGCGCTCTTCCCCTGGAATATTGTCCAGGGCTTCCTGGAGTCTTTCCGGCGCCAGCTCCAGCTCGCTTGCTCCGCCCGCATCGAGGCGGTCAAAGCGATTGGTGTATTCCACGAGGGCCGCGTCTCCACGCCGCCTGATATCGTCAAGGATTCCGCGCACCGTTTGATTGATGGCCTCATCCGAGACATTTTCCCACGCCAGCAAGTCTTCCAGTTGCGCCTCGAAATCGGCATCCGTGGTGTTCAAGCGCCTGATATCCAGCATCCCTCAGCCTCCCGTTTCCTGGTTTGCAACGGCCTCTTCCAGCAGCCCGATGAGCTGCTTGACCTTTTCGTGTTTCATTTTCATCGACGCCTTGTTGACGATGAGGCGCGAACTGATTTCGGCAATCGTCTCCATGGGTACCAGGCCATTGGCCTTCAGCGTATTGCCCGTGTCCACCAGGTCCACGATGCCATCGGCGAGCCCCACCAGGGGGGCCAGTTCCATGGAGCCATAGAGTTTGACGATCTCCACCTGAATGCCGCGCGCCGCGAAATAGCGCCGTGCGGTTTCCACATATTTTGTGGCAATGCGCAGGCGTGTGCCCTGGCCGGTCCACCCCTCCCGCCCGGCGGTCATCAGGCGGCAACGGGCAATCTTCAGATCCAAAGGCTCATAAAGGCCATTGCCACCGTATTCCATGAGCACGTCCTTTCCCGCCACGCCCAGGTCGGCAGCGCCATTCTCCACGAATGTTGGCACATCTGCCGCCCTGATGACAATCACATGAATGTCATCACGGCTGGTTTCGAAGATCAGCTTGCGGCTGGTAAAAGGATCATCCTTGAGGATGATGCCCGCATGCGCGAGCAATGGCAGGGTATCCTTGAGAATGCGTCCCTTGGAAAGGGCCACGGTGATTGGCATATTCATTGTCGACCTGTTAGGTAATCAAAATACCGGCAACCCGCTTCCGCCGCCCGCCTCTCCCAAAAAGCTTGAGCAGGTTGGTCTTGAACGCTTTAGGAACCTCTGATCAATTCTGGACCGGATGGATGGCGAGATGAAATGTTCCGGATCAAGGCGAAAAGCGCAGGTAATAGCACGCTATTGCCAAGCTTTTCAACGCAGAGCCGGGACATTTCAGCCGCCAGACGCCGGTTCATGAATTGATCAGAGGTTCCTTTATTATTAACCCGGCAACAATAGCCGTCGCGCGCCGGTTCACCAATTCACGCGCTGATCCGGTGGATCGCGGCCCCCAGCCGGGACAATTTCTCCTCGATGCAGTCGTATCCGCGGTCGAGATGATAAATCCGGTCAATGACCGTCTCGCCCTCTCCCACCAGGCCCGCCAGCACCAGGCTGGCCGAGGCCCGCAAATCCGTCGCCATTACCGGCGCGCCGTGCAGGCGCTCCACGCCCGTGCAGATAACCGTATTTCCCTCCAGCTTGAGATCCGCGCCCATGCGTTGCAGTTCCGGCACATGCATGAAGCGGTTCTCGAAAATCGTTTCCGTTATGGTGCTGGATCCGGCCGCCACCACGTTCAGAGCGGTGAACTGGGCCTGCATGTCCGTTGGGAAAGCGGGATAGGGCGCGGTATGAATATCCACCGCCCTGGGCCGCCGTCCTCCCATGTCGAGGCTGATCCAGTCATCGCCCGTCTCCACCACCGCGCCGGCCTCGCGCAACTTGGAAAGCACCGCATCCAGGGTTTCCGGCCGCGCATTATCTATGCGGATGCATCCCCCGGTAATGGCCGCGGCCACGAGAAACGTACCCGTCTCGATACGGTCAGGCATGATATTATACTCAGATCCCCGCAGATGATCGACACCCTCGATGGTAATGGTGTCGCTGCCCGCCCCTGTTATGCGCGCGCCCATGCTGACGAGAAAATCGGCCAGGTCCACAACCTCTGGCTCGCGGGCCGCGTTCTCGATCACAGTGGTGCCGCGCGCCAGGCAGGCGGCCATCATGATGTTCTCCGTGCCCGTTACCGTCACCATATCCATGAACAGGCGGGCGCCGCGCAGGGTATCGGCTTCCGCGCGAATATACCCCTCGGCCACCTCGATACTTGCCCCCATGGATTCAAGGGCGGTGATATGCAGGTCCACGGGCCGCGCGCCGATGGCGCACCCCCCCGGCAAGGAAACCTCCGCGCGGCCAAAACGCGCCAGCAATGGACCCAGCACCAGGATAGATGCGCGCATGGTCTTGACCAGATCGTAGGGGGCGCTCAGGGTATGGACATTGGAGGCATCGATCTCCACGTCCATATTCTCATGAATGGTAAGACCGACCCCCATCTGCCCCAGGAGTTCCATGGTGGTGGTGATGTCGCGCAGGTGGGGAATATTCTTCAGAAGCACCGGTGTCTCCGCCAGCAGGGAGGCAGCCATGATGGGCAAGGCCGCATTCTTGGCCGAGGACGCGCGGATGGTTCCGCTGAGCGGATTGCCACCCCGGAGAACCAGTTTGTCCATTCAGGTGACGCGCAGATGGCGCGCCTGATCCCATTGCCGCGGGGTATAGGAGCGGATGGAAAGAGCATGAATTTCCGACTGCATGCGGTCTCCCAGCGTGGCATAGACCATGCGATGCTGTTCCAGCATGCTCTTGCCTTCGAAGGCGGCGGCAACGACCGAGGCCTCGAAATGGGTGCCATCGCCCGTGACGTTGACCTCACTGCCGGGAATACCCGTCTCTATCAAGCGTTTGATATCTTCACATTGCATTATCCGGATCGCCTCCATGGAAGAAGCACTGGAATTATTGTAACCTGAATGTGCGGATTCAGGTGTAACAGAAACCTTCAAGCGCCCGTCTGCGAGGGCGCGATCTGCAGCCTGCGGTGACTGATGGAGGGAAATCCCCGCCGGATGCCGCGCAGGCGTTCAAGATCGATATCCGCCACCACCACCCCGGCGCCATTGGGCAGGCGTTCCAGCACCACCCCCCAGGGATCAACGATCATGCTGTCGCCAAATGTTTCCCGTCCATTGATGTGGTATCCCCCCTGCGCCGGCGCGATGACGTAACACAGATTCTCTATGGCGCGCACCCGCACCAGGGATTCCCAATGCGCCTTTCCCGTGTGAGCAGTGAAGGCGGAAGGCACCGCGAAGATCTCCGCGCCCTGATCCAGCATATAGCGGAAAAGCTCGGGAAAGCGCAAATCGTAGCAGACCGCCAGGCCTATCCTGCCAAAGGGCGTATCCGCCACCACCACCTCGTCACCAGGAAGAATGGTCAATGATTCGGTATAGCTCTCCATGCTGGCCTCGATATGCACGTCGAACAAATGCATTTTGTCATAGCGGGCCACGCGCGCTCCGCTTCCGTCATACAGCATGCACGCAGCATAGACCTTGCCGGGATCGTCCGTGCTCAGCGGGACCGTGCCGCCAACAATCCAGACATCATGAAGGGCGGCCTGGCGGGAGATGAATTCCTGTATGGGACCCTCGCCGTCCTGCTCGCGGCATTTGACCTTGTCCTCTTCTTCCAGACCCATAATGGCGAAATTCTCCGGCAGAACCACCAGGTCCGCGCCGTGCTCGGCAGCCAGCCCGATAAGCCTTTCCGCCTCGATCAAATTGGCGCTGATATTGGGACCCGAGGCCATCTGTACCGCAGCCACGCGACTCATTGCATAACCCTCATATTGCTTGCCACCTGAAAAAAATCACAGGCCGTTGACCATAGCATATTCAGCGATTCAAATTAAGGAACCTCTGATCAATTCATGAACCGGCGTCTGGCGGATGAAATGTTCCGGATCAAGGTGAAAAGCGCAGGTAATAGCGCGCTATTGCCAAGCTTTTCAACGCAGAGCCGGAACATTTCATCTCGCCATCCATCCGGCCCAGAATTGATCAGAGGTTCCTTGAGTGCTCCGCAGAACTCGCGAAATATCATGGAGAACAAATACATACGCCGAGGCCTTGCCACCGGGCGCCGCAAGGCGCGACGTATCCCCTGCGGCACCAGGGCGCCTGTCCTGTTTTTTCTTTCAGGCACAATCCGGCCTGGTTATTTCGATCAACGGGCCTTCTACTCCAAAGGCGTTACTTCCGGATCGTCCCAGGAACCCTTCACGGAATACCTGACCCGCGTCGCCTTCTCGATCTCCGGCTTGAACAATTGCTCCGCCAGGAGAATCGCGGCTCCCACGCCCACCCCCCCCACTACCGCGCCGGCAACGGGCAGGCCGGAGGAAACCTCGGGCATCACTGTCACCACCTGATCATAGGTGCGCGCCATCAGATCGATTTTTCCCTCGACCTCCACCTTCGCGGCAGGCCCCTTGATTTTCAGGTCGCGGGTGGACGCAATACCCCGCGCAAAGTTGAAGTTGCCCTTGACGCTGTCGAAGGTGAATCCCTTGTCGAACAAGTCGCTGAAATCCAGGGACAAGCGTCTCGGCAGAGCGCGCAGGTTGACCAACCCGAAGATTCGTCCCGCGCCCGGCTCGATATCCACCAGGCGCCCGTCCTCGATAAGCAACGCCATGCTGCCCACGGCCTTGTCGCGGGAAAACGACATGGGCGACCCCCGCCAGCGCGCTGAAAAATGGATGCGCCCCTTCCCTTCCTCGATACTTTCCGCAAAGCCCAGCAGGCCCAGAGCCCGTCCGAGATCGCTGCTGTCGATGATGACATTGAAGTCCGACCAGGGATCCCCTTGCTCATTCAGCAGCCAATCGCCGGTGGCGGTGACGTTCATAGGGACTGACCGCAGACTGACCTTGTCAATATGCATTCCCCGCGGGCGGGGGCTGGTGCGCAGGGTCAGGGCGCCCAGGCGGGCATCATAGAGGGTAAACTCCTTGCTGTCGATGCGTATCGCGGGCATATCCCGGGGATCCATGTCGCCACTCCCGTCATCGCTGGATTCCCCGATATGTAAATAGTCGAGATTCATGACCAGCGCCCGGCCTTCCTTGCGGGGGTACTCGATATCGCCCTTCAACTCCTGGCTGACGGCGCTGATGTCCCAATATTCCGGGCGCCACAAAGCCCTTACCTCGGCATCGTGAAAGGCATGGCCGAATAATTCCACCTGCCCCACCGCCATGGCGACACTCCTTACCAGAGACTGGCTGTTGTCTCTGGAATCAGCGGGAGCCTCTTCCTCCAGGTAGGGCATCCATTCACTGAAAGAGAAAAAAGGCGTGCTGCCCGACAGGCGCAATCCATAATGATCGGGCAGGCGCGCCATATCGTCCCCGAACACAATCTCTCCCCGCTCAATGCTCATGGATTCGTCCACGTCGAGCACGCCATGCAATATATTTCCAAGACGGAAGGTCAGGGGAACATCCCGGGAGCGCGGCAGGGGTATATTGAGCTTCAGGTCGAGTGTGTCCGCGACTGGCTTGTTGAGGGGAAAGGGCAAATTGACGGCTAATCCCTTGAGGTCGGACTGAATCATCAGGCTGGCGTCGACGCGTCCCGATTCGTCCGCCGGCGGTATGGCGATGGATGCATTCCACAGGGCCTGCCCCTCCAGGTTGGAAAACAGCGGATCGGGCAGCAGTTCGGCGATTTTGGCGGCATCGGCGCTCCCCACCGAATAAAGATAGGTATGGGTCTGTCCCGCCTCCTGGACTGTCTGAATATTGATATCCGCGCGCATGCCCAGGACGGTGGCTTCGATATCATGGGCATACACGCCCTCATGGGTGAAGCGCAGCTCGCCCACGATATCCTCTACCGCCAGGCCATCCTCGTACAGATCGAGACGGTTGCCGTCAAGGTCGAGGCGGCCGTCAATCTCCGGCAAACTCGCGGGCGCCAGCCACTTATTGAGCTGCAGCTTCACGATGGCCGTTCCGGAGGCCGTTGCTTCTCCGAAATAAGGGCCAAACTTTTTCTCGAGCGGACTTTCCACAAGATAACGCAATACATCAGAGGCAGGACCGGCCGCCTCTCCCCGCACCTGCAGGAAGGCGGGATCCGCGGCCAGGTCATCTATGACGATGCCGGCCTCGAGCAGCTTCGAAGACAGGCTTCCGCCACCCAGGATCGCGACATCCATGCGCTTGTTCCTGAACACCACCTCGGCGCCGACTTCCTCCAGGCGGGGCCAGCCCGGAGCATAATCGAGAATGCCGTCCTCCACGTTGAGCCGCACTTCGAACACACCTTCATCGTTCGTGAAGGGAAAGGCGCGCAGAGGCCCGTAGAACATCACCTCGCCATAGGGCACCCGGCCCGCGACCAGGGCGCGGTCAAGCCAAGCCACCAGACCGGGCTTCATGATGCCCGCGGGCAGATAGCCGGACGTCCTGCTGATATCCGGCACCTCCAGGCTGGCCAGCAAATCCACCCATGGGGACCGGGCCGGATCCTCGGGCCATTCGACGACGGCCGAGGCACGCAGCAACAGGTCTTCGTTCAAGATGCGCAGGTCCCGGGCCCTTATCTTCCACGCCTGTCCGCGCTTCAACCAGGTAACGCTGCCATCGATATGTTCGATGAGCAGAGGCAAGCGCAACACATCCTTGTAGGCCACGCGCGTGGCAGTGGAGCTGAGCTGCAGCATGCCCGATTGTTCATTGGCGGTAAAGCTCCCCGAAATACCATGGATGCGGGGCATGTTCCCTCCGGCGTGAAACCCCATGTCTCTCATGGAACCGGTGATCTCAAAACGGCCGCCCACGACACGCCCGGCAAGCTGATACAGGTGCCCGGAAGGCCGCAACTTCCCAAGCGCCTCCGATACCGCATCGGGCACGGCATCCAGGAAAGCAGCCAGATCCACCACGTCCCGGATATCCATATAGGACAGACGCGCCGCGGCCAGCAGAGGCGCTCCCTCGTCAGTGGAAACGGAAAGCTGCAAGTCCGACAGTGGCCACCGACGCCCTGCCCGCTCTACCATGAAATTCCGCAGGGCCAGCCCCCATCCCCGGCGCTGGCGCTGCCAGAGAAAGTCGCCACTGGCGCGGTCCAGCGCAAAGCGCGGCGATCCTGCCCCGGTCCTGGCCAGCATCAGGTCGTCGACTCTTGCCCGCCCGGCGATGGAACGCAGCTCGCCACGCCTCCAGCTTGCCCAGAGTTTCGCCGAGGCCACGCCACGCTCGGAACGCAGGCCTGCCTGGAACAGGCCCTCAGGCAACTGATCCAGGCGTATTTCCTCCACTTCCACATAGACTTCACCCTGCCAGTTATCCGACCCCAGAACATTTCCCCGGAAATCCGCCGCAAACCAGACGCGCTGATTCTCGAATTCCGGCAGCAGCGCCGCACCGTCCAGTTGGTGGCGGCGGCCGTCATTGCGCAGCTCGATGTTGAGTTCGTGAATGTGATAAGTGGCGCCACCCTTCATCCGGTCCTGCCACCTGATCTGATTGGCCGAGATTGCGATCCGGTCCCGGCTCAACAGCCACGCCGCGAACAACCGCCCCCCCCTTCCCGAATCCGCCTGTCCGGCCGGGCCAAACCCCTCTATGGAGATCCTGCCCTGCTCGTCGCGCATGATGGACAACCCGATGCCATCGAGAGTCACACTGTCGATCTGCAGGGATCCGGTCAACAGGGACTTGAGGGCATCGATACCCACGACGATGCTGTTGAGCACAAGCAGGGGCGCGCCGCTTTCCTTGTCGAGCAGCATCAAGCCCACCAGGCGGATGCGGGGACCCATGCCATGCCACTCGGCCACGATGGCGGTCACATCCAGAGGCTGGTCCAGTTGCTCGGAGAAATAGGTGATAAGTTCCTCGCGGTATTCGTTCAGAAACGGCAGCGAAAAGCGGGCAAGGGATATGGCAATGGCCAAAAGGATGGTCAGCGTGGCAATCGACAACCAGAGCCTGTAGCCAATTTTGCGTATCATGTAAAGTAGTCTGTCGGAAAATATCTCGGGAGCGGTTGATCACCCATCATGGTGAAGGAGGGCGCGGCGCGCCATCTCCACCGGCCGGCTTACATCATGACCACATCGAACTGTTCCTGGGTATAGTGAGTCTCGACCTGCAGCTTCACGGGCTTGCCGATGAACTCCTCCAGTTCCGCCACGCTGGTGGATTCCTCATCGAGCAGCATGTCGACGACTTCCTGAGAGGCCAGCACGAGAAACTGCTGAGCCTCGAACTGGCGCGCCTCCCGCATGATTTCACGGAAGATCTCGTAACAGGTCGTCTCACGGGTCTTGATGGAGCCTCTTCCAGCGCAGGTAGGACACGGTTCGCACAAAATGTGCTCCAGGCTCTCACGGGTGCGTTCACGGGTCATTTCCACCAGCCCCAGTGGCGAAACTTCGCAAATGCAGTGCCTGGCACGGTCGGCCTCCAGGCTCTTCTCCAGGGCTCGTAACACCTGGCGCTTGTGCTCTTCGTCCACCATGTCGATGAAATCGAGAATGATGATGCCCCCGAGGTTTCGCAGGCGTAATTGCCGCGCGATGGCCTGGGCCGCTTCGAGATTGGTCTTGAAGATAGTCTCCTCCAGATTGCGGTGACCGACGAAGGCCCCCGTGTTCACATCAATGGTGGTCATGGCCTCGGTCTGGTCGATATAGAGATACCCGCCGGATTTCAGTTGCACCTTGTGCTCCAGAGCCTTCTGGATCTCGTCCTCCACCGAATTGAGATCGAAAATCGGGCGCTCCCCTGGGTAGTGCTCGATGCGGGACACCAGATCGGGAATGAACTTCCTGGCGAACTCCACCACCGACTGGTAAGTCTCACGAGAATCGATGCGCACCTTGTCGATGCCCTCGCAGGGCAGGTCGCGCAGAATGCGCTGTGCCAGGGGCAGAGCCGAATAGACGAGCCGCCCCGAGCCCCCATCCTCGATGGTGTCCCGGGTCGAGGCCCACAGCTTGCGCAGAAAATCCATGTCATCCAGTATTTCGCCGGCCCCCACACCCTCGGCCGCGGTGCGCACGATGAAGCCGTCACCGCCGTCCTCTCCGCGGGCCTCCTCGATGAGCGCGCGCAGGCGTTCCCGCTCCCCTGGATCCTCGATTTTCTGGGATACGCCGATATTGCCGACCCCTGGCATCAGCACTAGGTAGCGGGAAGGAATCGTGACATGGGTGGTCAGGCGCGCGCCCTTGCTCCCCAGGGGATCCTTGATCACCTGAACGAGCACTTCCTGGCCTTCGCGCAGAATCTCGGAAATGGCCACCTCGTTCCGTTTGTCGCCACCTCCATCGGCTTGGGTTTCCGGCACCAGGATATCCGCCACATGCAGGAAGGCCGTTCTTTCCAGACCCACATCGATGAAGGCCGCCTGCATGCCAGGCAACACACGGCTCACGGTTCCCTTGTAGATGTTGCCGACCAGACCGCGCTTCTTGGCACGTTCGATATATACCTCCTGCAACAACCCGTTCTCGACAATGGCCACCCGGGTCTCTCGGGGCGTCACGTTTACCAGAATCTCGTCACTCACAGTTCATACCCAAAATTATCGTGTGGTATCGCCATAAGCCGGATACCGCACCTTTCCAGCAGTTCCGCCGTCTCGAACAAGGGCAGGCCCATGACACCTGAATAACTGCCCTCGATGTGGCGCACGAAAACCGCGCCGAGCCCCTGGATGGCATAACCACCGGCCTTGCCGCGAGGCTCTCCACTGCGCCAATAGGCCAGGCGCTCGCCAGGCGCAATGTCGCGAAATGTCACCCTCGTCTCGCTGAGGCGCGAATGCTCCCGCTCTCCAAGCAGCGTCACCGCGGTATAGACATGATGGCATTTGCCGGAAAGTTTCTCCAGCATGGCCATGCCCTCCCCCTGGTCCCGCGGCTTGGTGAGAATCTCGCCCCCGCTCTCTACCACCGTGTCCGCCCCCAGCACGGGCCATCCACCGGCAGCGGGCAACCGTTCCAACACGGCCCTCGCCTTGGCCCGGGACAACCGCAGGGCGTAGTCGCGGGCGCGCTCGCCCTGACGCGGCGTCTCGTCGATATCCGCGCGCACCGCCTCATGGGCGACCCCGATCTGTTCCAGCAGGGCGCGGCGCCTGGGTGATGCCGAGGCAAGAATAATTTTCCGTTCAGTCACGATGATAGGGGTGGTTGCTGTTGAGGGACCAGGCGCGGTAGAGCTGTTCCGCAACGACAATACGCACCAGGGCATGGGGCAGGGTCAGCGGAGACAGGGACCAGGCCCGATCGGCCCGCTCACGGCATGCCGGCGCCAGGCCATCGGGCCCGCCCACCAGCAGGGCCACGTCCCGCCCCTGCCGCATCCAGGCCTGCATCTCGGACGCCAGGCGGCGGGTGTTCCACGCCTCTCCCCCCTCGTCCAGGGCGATGATCCAGGCCCCGCGCGGAAGCGCGTCCAGCATGCGTTTCCCCTCCGCTGCCACGATGGATGGAACGCTGGCATTCCTGGACCGCCGCCCGGCCGGTATTTCGGTCAACCGCAGCGCGCACTCGCGCGGCATGCGGCGTGAATATTCCCGCCACGCCTCGGCCACCCAGGCCGGAGGCTTGAGACCGACCGCAATGAGGTGAATGCGCATGAAGGTCAGGCGGGCGGCGCGGCCTGCTCGCCACTGGAGGCGGAGTCCATGCTCCAGAATTTCTCCAGTTGATAGAACTCGCGCACCTCGGGAAGCATGACATGGACCACGACATCCCCTACATCCACCAAGCACCACTGAGCGTCCTTTTCCCCCTCCACGCCCAGGGGCTTGACGCCGTGCTCCTTGATCTTTTCGATTACGTTGGCGGTGAGTGACTTGACGTGGCGGTTGGAAGTGCCGCCCGCGACGATCATATAATCGGTGATGCTGGTCATGTTTCTGACATCCAGCACGGAGATGTCCACGGCCTTGAGGTCCTCCAGGGCAGCAATGGCGATGCTCTTCAATTCTTCGGCGTTCATGTACTCCTTTCCAGTTTCAGCGGTACAGGGATTCTTTCTGTATATAAGACCAGACCGTGTCCGGCACGAGATAGCGCGGGCTGCGTCCCGCCGCGATCACCTCGCGCACCAGCGTGGCGGAGATCGACAGGCGGGTCACCGGCCATGTCAGCACCGATCCGGCGTCGCGGCCATGCAAGGCCATGGGGTCGTCCACCCGGCGCCCTTCCAGCAGTTCGGCCACGGCGGGGGAAGGCTGCCCGGGAACATCGGGGCGTTCGGCAACGACAATATGCGCCAGTTCGATCAAATGCCGCCAGCGATGCCAGGTATCCAGCCTGTCGAACGCGTCCCGGCCCACGATCATGCACAACGGAGTGCCACCCCCGCTGTTCCGCAGCGATTCCAGGGTATCTACCATATAGGACAAGCCCGGGCGTGCGAGTTCCCTGTCATCGATGACGAAGCCCCGCTGACCGGCAATGGCCCGTTCCAGCATGGCGAGGCGCTGGCGGGGAGAGGCCACCGCCTCGCCGCGATGAGGCGGATTACGGCAGGGTATGAAACGCACCTCGTCCAGGGACAAGTCCTGGAGCAACTCCAGGGCAATACGCAAATGCCCGTGGTGAACCGGATCGAAAGTTCCGCCCAGTATGCCGATCATGGCATGTGGCCGGACACGCGGCATGGAAGCGGGATACGCTCAGCGGTGACGCCGGGCACAACCCGCCCCAGGGCCGGGGAATTCACCCCCTGTCCTTCCTCAGGCCACATCAGCTTCTGACATGCCCGTCGCCGATGACGATGTATTTCAAAGATGTGAGCCCTTCCAGCCCCACGGGCCCCCGCGCATGGAGCTTGTCCGTGCTGATGCCGATCTCGGCGCCCAAGCCATACTCGAAGCCATCGGCGAAGCGGGTGGATGCGTTGACCATCACGGAGCTGGAATCCACCTCGTGGAGGAAGCGCTGCGCCCGCGAGAAAGACTCGGTGACGATGGCATCCGTATGGGCCGAGCCGTAGGCACGGATATGCGCAATGGCCTCGTCGAGTCCCTCCACCACGCGGATCGCCAGGACAGGCGCCAGATATTCCTCGCGCCAGTCCTCCTCGGTGGCCACGGCAATGCCCGGCAGGATGTCCCGCGTCTCCTGGCAGCCCCTCAACTCGACGCCCGCCTCCTGGTACATCCCTCCCAGCACGGGCAGGATGTCGCCGGCAATGCCCCGCGCCACCAGCAGGGTCTCCATGGTGTTGCAGGTACCATAGCGCTGGGTCTTGGCATTGTAGGCCACCGCCAGGGCCTTGTCATGATCGGCCGCGTCGTCGATGTAGACGTGACAGACGCCGTGAAGATGCTTGATGACCGGCACCTGCGACTCCCGCGACACGCGCTCGATCAATCCCTGCCCGCCGCGGGGCACGATGATATCCACGTAATCCTTCATGCGCACAAGTTCGCCCACAGCCGCCCGGTCGGTAGTCGCCACCACCTGCACGGCATCCGCCGGCAGATCATTCTCGGCCAGGGCCTCGCGGATACAGGCCGCAATGGCCTGGTTGGAATGGATGGCCTCTGAGCCACCGCGCAGGATGGCGGCATTGCCCGACTTGAGGCACAATCCCGCGGCATCGGCGGTCACATTGGGGCGCGATTCGTAGATGATCCCGATCACGCCCAGGGGCACCCGCATGCGCCCCACCTGGATGCCCGAGGGCCGGTAGGCCATCCCGCTGATCTCCCCCACGGGATCCGGCAGCTTGGCGATCTCACGCAAGCCCTCGGCCATGGCCAGGATGCGTGCATCCGTGAGGGCAAGGCGGTCCAGAAGGGCTTCGCCGAGGCCATGCGCCCGCCCGGCCTCCAGATCGCGCTCGTTGGCTTCGCGCAGATCGGTCCGGGTACGCTCCAGGGCATCCGCCATGGCCGCCAGGACGTTGTTCTTGGCCGCCGTGGGCGCGCGCGCCATCTCCACCGCCGCGGCCCGCGCCCGTTGCCCCAGTTCTGTCATGTATGTCTTGATTTCTTCAACCATTGTATACTCGCACCGATTTGTTGGATGGATTGCTCACCGAAACCACGGGGTTCGCCAACCGCACGGCTGTAACGCCCGACAGGCTCCCGGCGGTAATTATACAGGGGAAATCCGGCTTTCTCCGCCTGATCAGGCGGACTCCGCCACCTTCCGCCCCGCCATGCGCAGCACCAGCGACATCAGGCCATCCCAGCCGTTGCCCGGCGCCTGCCCCTTGAGGCAACGGTCTATTCCCGCCGCCTTTCCAAGCATGGCCAGCCACTCCGCACGGCTTCCGCGCCGCAGGGCCTGGCCGACGGCGGGCTTGCGCTTGTCCCATACCCGGTGGCGGGCCAGCACCTGAGCCGGTGCCTGCCCCTGTTCGAGGTCACCATGCATGCGCGCCAGCAGGCGGATCTCCCGCGCCAGGGCCCACAACACCAGGACGGGATCCACCCCCTCGGCGCGCAGGCCATCGAGCATGCGCGCGCTGCGCCCGGCATCACCGGCCAGGGCACTGTCCACCAGGCCAAAGACATCATAACGGGCGCTGTCGCTCACCGCCGCCAGCACGTCGTCCGCGGAAATCGCCCCCGCCCCATGAAGCATGTGAAGTTTCTCGATTTCCTGGGCGGCTGCCAGCAGATTGCCCTCCACGCGCTCGGCCAGAAGCGTCACTGCCTCGCGGCTGGGTTGCAGGCCGGCCTGCCGCATGCGCCGCCCGATCCACTCAGGCAACTGCCGCGGGGCCAGGGGCCACACCTGGATCGCAACACCCGCGCCCTCCAGAGCCTTGAACCAGCGGGTGCGCTGGCTGGTGGCGTCGAGCTTGCCGCAGATCACCAGCAGGATATTCTCGCCACCGCCATCCGTGGCATAGGCCTGCAAGGCTTTGCCGCCCGCGTCACCGGGCTTTCCCGTGGGCAGGCGCAATTCCAGCAGGCGCCGCCGGGAAAACAACGACATTCCGCAGGACTCCCGCAGCAGGCTGTTCCAGTCGAAATTACCGTCGGCGTGCATCACGATACGCTCCTCGCACCCCGCCTCGCGGGCATACCGGCGCACCAGGTCGCAGGTCTCCTGCATCAGCAGGGGTTCATCGCCGGAGACGCAATAGACAGGCGCCATGCCTTGCCGCAAGTGCCGCTCCAGTTGCTGGGGCGCCAGTTTCACCGCGCCCCGGTCCCGCTCAGGCCGTTGAACTTCTGCAGACGGCGCGCCAGGTCGCGCACGGCGGAACGCCGCATGTCGTCATAGAGCTGCTCGGACTCCGAAACGATGGAATTGACCTGGGTCTCGTCGAACTGGATGGCCAGCACCTGCTGGATCGTCTGGTTGCTCACCAGCGTCTTGCCCTTGGCGTCCGCCACGCCGTAGACGAAGGAGTAAATGAGTTCATATTCCTCCGCGCGGCCCGAGGCATTGACGGACAGCACGCGCCGTTGTTTCTTTTCAGAGGAGAGCGAAACGACCAGGGCCGCCTGCTCGATGTCGTCCACCACCGGGGTTTTCATGTCACGCAGAACCTGGCGGACCTCGTCATTCAGGGCCGTGCTTTCATCACCTTTCACCAGCGTGGGGGGCAGGGAGGCCAATGGGCCGGTCGAACCCCTCAGGTGATAACCACAGCCCTGAGGCAGCGTTGCCAGCAGTATCAACAAAAGAGGGACAAGAAGCCCGGGAGTTCCTTTTACGGCACCGTGGATCATGGCTCATCCCGCAACGATATTGACCAGCCGGCCCGGCACGACGATCACCTTTCTGACCGTCTTGCCCTCCACGTGGCGCTGGACGTTGTCATCCGCCAGCGCCATCTCCTCGATGGCATCACGCGGGGCGCCGGCAGGCACCTCGATCCTGGCCCGCAGCTTGCCATTGACCTGCACCACCAGCTCCACGGTGTCGCGCCGCAGCGCCTCCTCGTCGGCCTGCGGCCAGCCGGCGCCGAGAATGTCCTCGCCATAGCCGAGATCCCGCCAAAGGACGTGGGTGACATGGGGAATCACAGGCGCCAGCAGGCGCAGCAGAATCCCCAGCCCCTCCGATACCAGCGCCATGCCCGCTCCCTCACCGGGGACCTTCTCCAGCACATTGAGGATTTTCATACCCGCCGAGACCACGGTATTGAACTGCAGTTTCTCGTAATCGTGATTGGCCTGCTGCAAAGCGGCATGGATATCGTGGCGCTGGGCCTTGAACTGATCCATAGACTGGTCCGGCCCTGATCCAGCGGCAGCCTCGCGCAACCGTTTCAACGCCCCTTCGTGACCACGGGCGAAATTCCACAGACGGCGGATGAAGCGGTGGGCGCCCTCCACACCGCTGTCCGACCACTCCAGGGACTGTTCCGGCGGGGCGGCGAACATGGTGAAGAGACGCACCGTATCGGCGCCATAGCGGTCGATGAGATCCTGGGGATCGACCGTATTGCCCTTGGATTTGGACATCTTGGCCCCGTCCTTGAGCACCATGCCCTGGGTGAGCAGCCGGGTGAAAGGCTCGTCGCACTCCACCATCCCGGCGTCGCGCAACAGCTTGTGATAGAAGCGTGCATAGAGCAAATGGAGAATGGCATGCTCGATGCCGCCGATGTAGTAGTCCACCGGCAGCCAGTAGCGGGCGCGCCCGTCCAGCATCTGTTCCCCATTGTCGGCGCAAGCGTAGCGTGCGTAATACCATGAAGACTCCATGAAGGTGTCGAAGGTATCGGTCTCCCGCTCGGCCTCCGTCCCGCAGCGCGGGCAGGGGACGCGCGAGAATTCCAGCATGGCCTTGAGGGGTGAGCCGCTGCCGTCGATCTCCACCGATTCAGGGAGCACCACCGGCAGGTCCCCGTCGGGTACGGGCACGGCGCCGCAGGACGCACAATTGATGATGGGGATGGGCGCGCCCCAGTAACGCTGACGCGAGACGCCCCAGTCGCGCAGACGGTAATTGACACGGCGGCTTCCCTTGCCCGCTTTCTCCAGAAAATCGGCGATGGCCTCGCAGGCCCGGGCGGAGGCGAGCCCGTCGAAGCGGCCGGAATTGCGCAATACACCCGGCTCCGTATAGGCCGCTTTGGCGATATCCATCTCGCTGCCGCCGGCGGGAAAGATCACTTGGCGAATGGGCAGATGGTAGCGGCGGGCGAAATCGTGATCCCGCTGGTCATGGGCGGGCACCGCCATCACGGCGCCGGTGCCGTAGCCCATGAGGACGAAATTCGCCACCCATACGGGCACCTCCTCGCCAGAGACGGGATGCACGGCGGTCAGCCCGGTGGGCATGCCCCGCTTCTCCATGGATTCCAGCTCCGCCTCCGAGGTGGACACATGGCGGCATTCCTCGATGAAGGCGGCCAGCCGGGCATCGCTCTGCGCCGCCTCCAGCGCCAGAGGATGCTCGGCGGCCACCGCCACGTAGGTAACGCCCATGAGCGTGTCGGGGCGTGTGGTGAAGACCGTCAGCCCCCCGGCCTGACCGCGGATTTCAAAAGTCAGCTCCACGCCCACGGAGCGGCCGATCCAGTTGCGCTGCATGGTGCGCACCTGTTCCGGCCAGCCATCCATCCGCTCCAGGTCCTCCAGCAGCTCGTCGGCATAGGCCGTGATGCGCATGAACCACTGGGGGATCTCCTTGCGCTCCACCAGGGTGTCGCAGCGCCAGCAGCGGTCGTTGATCACCTGCTCGTTGGCGAGCACGGTCTTGTCATGAGGACACCAGTTGACGGGCGCGGTCTTCTTGTACACCAGGCCCTTCTCGAACAGGCGGGTGAACATCCACTGCTCCCAGCGGTAATAGGCGGGATCGCAAGTGGCCAGCTCGCGGGACCAGTCGTAGCCGAAGCCCAGGCGCTTGAGCTGGGCGCGCATGTAGTCGATGTTGCGGTAGGTCCATTCCGCCGGGGGAACCCTGTGCTGCAGGGCCGCGTTCTCCGCCGGCAGGCCGAAGGCGTCCCAGCCCATGGGCTGGAGGACGTTCCTGCCCTGCATGCGCTGATAGCGGGCGATGACATCGCCAATGGTGTAGTTGCGCACATGGCCCATGTGGAGCTGCCCGCTGGGATAGGGGAACATGGACAGGCAATAGTATTTCTCCCCCGCGGCATCCTCCCGGGCCTTGAAAGTCTCTGCTGCCTCCCACTCCTGCTGTACTTCACGCTCCAGAGTCTGCGGGCTGTAGGCTGCCCGTGTGTCGTGTTCGCTCATGATCTGTCTGCAATCATCTTTACCTGTTCGATTATCGTTTGCCCGCCCTGCGCCGCAGGCCCATGCCCGCGAGTATCATAGCACTCAACAACACAATGGGAATATTGCCGAGGCGCACATAGGGGGTGGCGCCCTCCATGGGTTCGACGGTTGCGCTGAGCACGGTTTCCTTGAACTGGGGCGCCACGGCGGCGAGCTTGCCGCGCGGATCGATGATGGCCGTGATCCCCGTATTGGTGGCCCGCAGCAGATAGCGCCCCGTCTCCAGGGCGCGCATGCGCGCGATCTGCAGGTGCTGCGGCGGGGCGATGGAGCCACCGAACCAGGCATCGTTGCTGACATTGACCAGCAGCGTCGCCTCGGGCAGGGCGCGGATCACTTCTTCCCCGAAGGCGTCTTCATAACAAATGGAGACGCCCACCTTCTGCCCCGCCACCCGCAGGGGCGGCTGATCGTGGCCGCCTTTCGAAAAATCGGACATGGGGACATCCATGAAATCCACTACCGCGCGCAACAGGGAGGAAAACGGCAGATACTCGGTAAAGGGCACCAGATGGTCCTTGTGATACATGCCGGGTTCCCCGCCCACGGCCACCATGGTGTTGTAATATGCCGGGGAATCCGGCGCCTGGTAGACCAAACCCACCAGCATCTCGGCACCATGCTCCCTGGCCAGGTCCTCAAGGCCCCGCAGATAGGGAAGCGCCTGCCCGTAGAACATGGGGATGGCGGTTTCCGGCCAGACGATCAGGTCGCTGTCCCAGTACGCACTGCTGAGACGGGTATAGAGTTCGACGGTAGGCTCGCGCATGGAAGGCCGCCATTTGATCTCCTGGGGAACGTTGCCCTGCACCAGGCTGACGCTGAGGGTCTCGTCCAGGGGACGGGTCCAGTCGATCTTGCCCAGCAGGGCCCCCACCAGCCACAGAGCCACTCCGGCGGTAAGATACCCGCCCCGGATCTCCCGCCCGCCATTGACGAAGGCGGCCACCAGCAGAGCCGCCGTGAGAGCCACGAAATAGGACACCCCATACACACCCAGCACGGGCGCCAGTCCCGCCAGGGGGGCGTCTATCTGGCTGTATCCCACATTCAGCCAGGGAAAGCCCGTCAAAAACCAGCCCCGCACCCATTCCAGCAGCACCCAGGCTGCGGGATAGACCAACACCACGCCCAACCAGGGCGCGGAAAGACGCCGGGAGCGGGACAGGCGCACGGCCAACCAGCCGCAGAGCGCGGGAAAACAGGACAGCACCAGCACGAACAGAGCGGTCAGAAACAGTGACAGCGCCAGGTTGACGTAGCCGTATTCATGGATGCTGATGAAAATCCAGGTGACGCCGACCCCGAACATGCCAATGCCGAACAGGCCGCCACGCAGCAGGGCGCGCCGCGCCGTGATGCCTTGCCAGCAGAGGAACAGCAGCGCCAGGGCCATGAACGCAACGGGATACAACTCAAACGGCGCGAAGGCCAAGGGAGTGGCCGCGCCCGCCAGCAGGGCGAGTACGTCCCCGTGCCAGCGGGTGAGCGGGCGGAGAGGCAGACTCATGAATCCGGCCCCCGTCCCCATGCGCAACACCGTGCGGACCGGATCCGCGCGGCGGACGCCGCTGTTTTCAGCGCGGCCAAGGGAGCTCAGTCCTGGATCGTGGAGATGGCCGGCGCCTCATCCCTGTCACCGGCCGGATCGATAATCAGGCGCAGCAGATGAATGCGGCGGCTGTCGGCATGCAGCACGACAAAGCGGAAGCGGCCGATGCGCAGTTCCTCCCCGCGCCTGGGCAGGTGGGCGAACTCACGCATGACATAGCCGCCGATGGTGTCGAATTCCTCGTCGCTGATGTTGGCCCCGAAATATTCGTTGAACTCTTCGACGGGGGTCAGGGCCTTGACGGTGTAATTGGTGTCGCTGTGTTTCATGATGTAGGACTCCCCTTCCACATCATGCTCATCGGTGATCTCCCCCACGATCTGCTCGAGCACATCCTCGATGGTCACCAGGCCGTCCACGCCGCCATATTCGTCTACCACAATGGCCATGTGGTTGCGGCTGGAGCGGAACTCCTTCAACAGCACGTTGAGGCGCTTGCTCTCGGGGATAAAGGCTGCCGGCCTGAGAATATCGCGCATATTGAAGGGGCGCTTGCCCTCGCCGGAGAAGTAACCCAGCAGGTCCTTGGCGAGCAGGATGCCCACCACCTCGTCCTTGTTGTCCCCGATGACGGGAAACCGGGAGTGAGCCGACTCGGTGATCACGGGCAGAATCTCCTCCAGGGAGGCGTCCCGCTCGACCACCACCATGCGCGCCCGGGGAATCATGATGTCGCGCACCTGCATCTCGGCGACTTCCAGAACGCCCTCTATCATGGCCAGGGCCTCGTAATCCAGCAAGTGGCGTTGCTGGGCCTCGCGCAGGATCTCGACCAGTTCCCGGCGGTCCTTCGGCTCGCCGCCCAGCACCTTGCCCAGGCGGCCCAGCCATGATCGTGGGGTTTCAGCCTGGCTCGTTTGGTTCGTGCTCATCAGAGTCTTGTTCAACCTCGCTTGTTTAGATAGAAGATCAACGGTTAACCCGTATTTCCCGCCAGCATGGCGGGGTCATTGCCCGGGAGCCCGGGCAGCCATCTCCCCGGCATAGGGATCGGGAAACCCCAGCCCGGCCATCAGCTTCCGCTCGCGGGCCTCCATGCGCGCCGCCTCTTCACCCGTCTCGTGATCGTAGCCCCGCAGGTGCAGCACCCCATGAATCACCAGATGGGCCCAGTGGGACTCCAGGCGCTTGCCCTGCTCCCGGGCCTCCGCCTCCACCCGCCCAGCGCAGATCACCACATCGCCAAGCAGCGGTGGATCCATCCACTCCGGCCGCTCGAAGGGAAAAGACAGAACATTGGTGGCGCCCTTCCGGCCGCGGTAGGTTTCGTTGAGGCGCCTGCTCTCCCCCTCCCCGACGATCCTTACCGTGAGTTGCGCGCCCGCCGCGCTGCCGTCCACGGCCGCCTCCACCCATGCCTGTATCCGCGCCGCGTCCGGCAGCTCATGGGGGTTGCGGACCTCGTCTCCATACTGCAGGTCCACCACGACTTTCCGCTCACTCATGTTCGCTCTTGTTCCGTGCCGCCATGTCATAGGCCTCGACGATGCGTTGCACCAGGGAATGACGAACCACGTCGCGGGCCTGGAAGAACGTGAAGCTGATGCCGGAAATGTCCTTCAACACCTCGATCACGTGGCGCAGGCCCGAGCTGCGCTCGCGGGGCAGATCGATCTGGGTGATGTCCCCGGTGACGACCACCGTGGAACCGAAACCGATACGGGTGAGGAACATCTTCATCTGTTCCACCGTGGTATTCTGGGCTTCGTCGAGGATAATGTAGGATTCGTTCAGGGTGCGCCCGCGCATGTAGGCAAGGGGCGCCACTTCGATGACGTGGCGGTCGATGAGCCTGGCCACCCGTTCGAAGCCCAGCATCTCGTACAGGGCGTCATAGAGGGGGCGCAGGTAGGGGTCGATCTTCTGCGCCAGGTCGCCGGGCAGGAAACCCAGGCGCTCCCCCGCCTCCACCGCCGGGCGCACCAGCAGGATACGCTGCACCTCCTCCCGTTCCAGGGCCTGCACGGCGCAGGCCACGGCGAGATAGGTCTTGCCGGTCCCCGCGGGACCGATGCCGAAATTGATGTCGCAATCGAGGATATTCTGCACGTACTGGCGCTGGTTGCGGCCGCGCGGCACGATCACTTTCTGCCCGGCGCGCACGGCCTGTTCCGCGCGGGCCTTCTCGGGCGCCGTCACTTCCGCTTCCGCGGTCTGCAGCAGGAGATGGATGCGCGCGGGGGTCAGCTGGGAACTGGCCGTCTCGTCGTACATCTGCTGCAGCAGGCGCCCCGCCGCCCGCGCCGGGCGGAGATCGCCGATGATGCGGAAAATGTTGCCACGGTTATTGACTTCCACCCCCAGGTGGCGCTCCACCTGCCTGAGGTTTTCGTCGAACTGGCCGCACAGGCTGGCCAGTCTTTGGTTGTCGGCGGGCTCCAGTACGAGATCGAAGGATTGCAGGTGGGCGTTCAAAGTGGCAATGCGCGTTTGGCAGGAAGATCGGCGTCGTGGCGCGCCAGTTCGCCGCGCAGGGAATGAGGCAGGGCCTCCGTGATGCGTACATCCACGAAGGTACCGATACATTCCCGCGGCGCACTGAAGTTCACGCTGCGGTTGTTGGAGGTGCGCCCGGTCAGTTGCCGGTCCGACTTGCGCGACACCCCCTCCACCAGCACGCGCTGCGCGCTGCCCACCATGGCCTGGCTGTAGCCCGCGGCCAGTTCGTTGATGCGGGCCTGCAGGCGCGCCAGCCGCTCCTGCTTGACTTCATGGGGCACGTCGTCGGGCAGTTCCGCCGCCGGCGTGCCGGGGCGGGGACTGTAGATGAAGCTGTAGGAATGATCGAAGGCGATGTCGTCGATGAGCGCCAGGGTTGCCTGGAAATCCGTCTCCGTCTCGCCGGGGAAGCCGACAATAAAATCGGAGGAGATGCTGATATCGGGACGGGCCGCCCTGAGCCGGCGAATGATGGACTTGTATTCCAGCGCCGTATGCCCGCGTTTCATCATGGCCAGGATACGGTCGGACCCACTCTGCACCGGCAGGTGCACATGGCTGGCCAGCGCCGGGACGTCCTCGTAGGCCTTGATCAGGCTGGGCCCGAACTCGCGGGGGTGCGAGGTGGTGAAGCGGATGCGCCCGATGCCTTCGATAGCGGCCAGGTACTCGATGAGCAGGGCCAGGTCCGCCTCGCCGTCCGCGCCCATGGCGCCACGGTAGGCGTTGACGTTCTGGCCCAGCAGGGTCACCTCGCGCACGCCCCCGGCCGCCAGGCCGGCCACCTCGGCGATGACGTCGTCGAAGGGCCGGCTGACCTCCTCGCCGCGCGTGTAGGGCACCACGCAGAAAGTGCAGTACTTGCTGCAGCCCTCCATGATGGAGACGAAGGCGCTGGGTCCCTTGGCATGGGGCTGGGGCAGGCAGTCGAACTTCTCGATTTCCGGAAAGGAGATGTCCACGACGGGCGCCCGGCGCGCGCGCGCCTCCTCCAGCATGGCGGGCAGGCGGTGCAGGGTCTGGGGACCGAAGATGATATCCACATAGGGCGCGCGGCGGCGGATGGCCTCGCCCTCCTGGCTGGCCACGCAACCGCCCACGCCGAGGACCAGGCCGGGCCGGCGCAACTTCCACTGGCGCCAGCGGCCAAGCTGGGAGAAGACCTTTTCCTGGGCCTTCTCGCGCACCGAGCAGGTGTTCAGCAACAAGACATCGGCTTCCTCGGCGTCGCTGGTCAGTTCAAGCTGGTGGGATTCCGCCAGGACATCCGCCATCCTGGCGGAATCGTACTCGTTCATCTGACATCCGAATGTCTTGATATATAACTTCTGGGCCATGTATTCCTGAAAATTACCTCAACAGGCAACAAGTTACACGTTTTTCAGGAAAATATCCACCCGCCGCGCGCGGCACGGCGCCCGGTCGGCCACTGTATCCCTATGTATTAAAAGAGAAATTTCCTGTTGCCACAAGGGAAAACCATGGCGCGATGAATTGAATCACCAGGCGCTACTCGCCATAGGGCGACTCGGCGCTGATCTTGTGAATGCTCAGGTCGGCGCCTTGATATTCCTCTTCCTGGCTGAGGCGGATGCCCATGGTCGCCTTGAGAAAGCCGTAGACGGCCGCGCCACCGGCCAGGGCGATGACGACGCCCAGCGCCGTGCCCGCGACCTGCGACAGCAGGGAGACACCGCCCAGCCCTCCCAGCGCCGCGGAGCCGAAAATCCCCGCGGCCAGTCCACCCCAAACGCCACACAAGCCATGGAGCGGCCACACGCCCAGCACATCGTCGATGCGCCACTTGTTCTGGGCCAGGGTGAAGGTATATACGAACAGCGCGCCGGCCACCAGCCCCGTCAACAGGGCGCCGATGGGATGCATGATGTCAGAACCGGCGCATATGGCCACCAGCCCGGCCAGGGGGCCGTTGTGCACGAATCCCGGGTCGTTCTTGCCCGCCAGGAGCGCCGCCAGCACGCCCCCGATCATGGCCATGAGAGAATTGACCGCCACCAGTCCGCTGACGGCATCGATGCTCTGGGCGGACATCACGTTGAATCCGAACCAGCCCACGGTAAGGATCCGGGCCCCCAGGGCAAGAAAGGGGATACTGGAGGGAGGATGGGCGAAAATCTCGCCATTTTTGCCGTATCGGCCATGGCGCGCGCCCAGCAGCAAGACCGCCGCCAGGGCCAGCCATCCGCCCATGGCATGCACCACAACGGAACCGGCAAAGTCATGGAAGGGCGCGCCGAAAGTGGCTTCCATCCAGCCCTGTATGCCAAGCAGCCCGTTCCAGGTGATGCCTTCGAACAGGGGATAGATCAGGGCCACGATGATGAAGCTGGCAATGAGCTGGGGCGCGAACTTGGCCCGCTCGGCGATCCCCCCCGAAATAATGGCGGGAATCGCGGCGGCAAAAGTCAGAAGAAAGAAGAATTTGACCAATTCATAGCCGTTTTTTTCCGTGAGGGTACTGGCTCCGGTCAGAAAATCAATGCCATAGGCGATGCCGTAGCCGATAAAAAAATAGGCGATGGTGGAAACGGAAAAATCCGCGATGATTTTCACCAGCGCATTGACCTGGTTCTTGCGCCGCACCGTCCCCACCTCAAGAAAGGCGAAGCCAGCATGCATGGCCAGCACCATAATGGCCCCTAACAAGACAAAAAGTACATCACTCCCCGATTTCAGAAATTCCATAGCTGTCGTCACCCCGGATCAATGATCGTGAGATTTTTCACTTACAAGAGAAGCACCGGACCGGAGTCTTCCTCATTAAAATCAAATAAATATCATAACCCTCCGCCCGCCCGGCCTTCCCCGCCCCATGCGCGCGCCCGGGACCCGCACATTTTGGTGCGATCCGGACACAAGTGCACCAGTTTAAAGCAATACCGTATTTTTTGTACAGAACAGGTCCCGGTCTTTCCCCCTGCCCGGCGACCCGGAAAAAACTGAACCCGGCTCATCCTTCGCCGATAAAGGAAAAAAGTAAGGTATTTCGATTCACCGGTTGCCATGAAACAGAACAAGCAGACAAATTACTTGCGCCAGAAAGTCAGCGTCGAGCATCTCAAAATGGGTATGTATGTGTCCGCCCTGGACCGCCCGTGGCTGGAATCCGACTTTGTTTTCCAGGGCTTCCATATTCGCAGATTGAGCGATATCGAGCGCCTGAAAATACAATGCGAATATGTTTTCGTGGACCCCGAGCGCGGGGTCCCGGTCCCGCCGGAGCATGAACTTGATCCCTCGCCCGACGCCATGGATGAATTGGCCGAGATATTCAAGAGCCCGTGCGGCAACGAACGCTACCCCGTCCAGACCTCAGTGGATGAAGAGATCGGCCTTGCCAGGGCCGGTTACAACGATGCCCTGGAGCTGGTTTCCGACCTCTGCAAGGAAATCGCTTCGGGCCAGGTCGTCCGGACCCAGCATATCAAGCAAGCCCTGGATAAAATGATTGCCAGCATCCTGCGCAACCCCGACGCCTTCATGTGGTTGAAGCAACTCAAGGAAAAAGACAGCTATGCCTACTCCCACTGCGTGGACGCCTGCGGCCTGGCAGTGGCATTCGGGCGGCACCTGGGACTCCCCAAGGCGGAACTCGACAACCTCGCCGCAGGGACCTTGCTGTTCGACATAGGCAAACTGCAACTGCCGGCGGAATTGCTGAACAAGCCCGGCCCTCTTACGGAAAAGGAATATGCCCTGATCAAGCGTCACGTGGAGTTCGGCGCGCGCATCGTCAGCGAGATGAAGGGGCCGACCAAGGACATCCTGGAAGTCGTGCTGCACCACCATGAGCGCCACGATGGCAAGGGCTATCCCCGGGGCGTCATGGGACACCGCATCCCCGTCAATGGCAGGATTGCGGCATTGGTGGACTGTTATGACGCCATCACGAGCGACCGCCCCTACCGGGAAGCCATGCCATCCCACGAGGCCATACAACTCTTGTATGAGTTTCGCGGCAAGGACTTCCAGGCCGACATGGTGGAGCAGTTCATCCAGTGCATTGGCCTGTATCCCGTGGGCACCCTGGTGGAGCTGAGCACGGGCGAGGTGGGTCTCGTCATGGCCCAGAACCGGTTGCGCCGGTTGCGCCCCAAGGTCCTGCTGATCCTGGATGGGAACAAAACCCCCTATGACTTCAATCCCGTGCTCAATCTCCTCGAGGATCCTGCCGACAAGGACGGAAAGAGCATAGAGATCAGCCGTCCACTTCCAGCCCATTCATTTGGCATCGACGCCAGGGACTATTATTTGTGAGACTTGCAAGCAGCGAGACAAGCCCCGGAGAACCCAGCGTCGCCCCCCGGCGTGACGAACTGCTGTCCGCCATCGACCACCTCGTTTCGAGGGCCGCCACCCATGACCAGAAATTCGCCCTGCTGGTACTGAATCTGCTGGAATTCCGGGAGTTTAATATCCATTTCGGCCACCAGCAGGGGGATTTCCTGCTGCGCGAAGTGGTGCGCTGCATCCAAGAGGTATTGCGTCCCGACGACCGGGTTTTCCATATCGGGGGGGATGAATTCGCCGTCCTGCTGTCGGATCTCAAGGCCGTTCAGGTGGTGCCCCTGGCCATGGAAAGAATCCTGGACGCCGTTGAGTCCGGAAAATACCTGGCGGAGGGCATTCCCGCCGTCAGCCTCAGGGCAGGGGGAGCCATTTTCCCGGATCACGCGGGCAGCCGGGACGAGTTGTTGTGCGCCGCCGACAATGCCCTGTATGCGGCGCGCAAGTCACGCAGGCGTTATTCGATCTATGACTCGTCCCTGCACGCGCAAAACCAGCAACGCATCCAGATGCGCAAGGATCTGGCCGCGAGCCTGGAAAAAGACCGCCTCCTCTTTCACTACCAGCCGCAGATCGATCTGCGGGAGAAGCGCATAAAGGGCTGCGAGGCCCTGATCCGGTGGCCTCACGAAACCCAGGGCTGGATCAATCCCGAAATATTCATCGCCGCGGCCGAGGAAAGCGCGCTGATCGAGGATCTCACCTTCTGGTCGTTGAATGTCGTCCTGAGAGAATGGGCCCAGTTGGCCGAGAACATGCCTGGGAACTCAATTGCCATCAATCTTTCCGCCACCCTGCTCAATTCACGCGAAATCGTGGACATGGTCGAGCGGGCGCTGAACATATGGAACCTTCCACCCGCCTCCCTCACCCTGGAAGTCACCGAAAGCGCCATGATGTCCGACCCCCAGGCCGCCCTGGACACCCTCAATGCCCTGAACGAGCTGCACATCAACCTGTCCATCGATGACTTCGGCACCGGCTATTCATCCCTCGCCTATATGAAACACCTGCCGACCAGAGAGCTGAAAATCGACAAAAGTTTTGTCATGAACATGATGAACAACCCCAAGGACCAAAGCATCGTGCAATCCGTCATCGACCTGGCCCACAATCTGAACATGCAGGTGGTCGCGGAGGGGATAGAAAATCAGGCGACGCTGGATCTGCTGGTGGACATGGGCTGCGACACCGGCCAGGGGTATTTCATCAGCCGCCCCCTGCCCCTGGAGGGCGCGAAGGCATTCCTCAACGGATTTCCCTACGGAGCCGTGGACAAGTCATAGG